>DAOUKI010000062.1:0-13254 GCA_034421495.1 Dehalococcoidia bacterium
TTCAGGCCATATGAAGGATAGCTTGCGGTCAGGGGACATTTAGCTCTACTATATTGCATTGCAACTCAGGAGCGGACACAGTATATGGCGATTCATCAGACGGAATTTGTGTATGAGCCTTTTGCCGATACGGAAGAGTATCGCGAGGTCAACACGGACATAGTACAGGGCTGGATAGAGTCCATGGTGCAGAAGAGCGGCAAGGAGATAGATCGCCTGCTGGATATAGCCACCGGGATAGGCACCATGGTGCATATCTTCGTGGAAAACCTGCCCAAGCACTGGCAAACTCCCACCGTCATATGCCTGGACCAGAGCAGAGACGCCCTGGAGCAGGCCAAACTGAACCTGGATTCCAAGGTTGGAGACCTGGAGCTCCTCCACTGCCGGGCCGAAGAGATGACACTGCCCGATGAGAGCGTGGACGTGGCCCTGTGGGGCAACGGCATTCACTACCTGGAGGCTGAGAGCCAGGAAAGGGTGCTTCTCTCTCTGAAACGGGTGCTGAGGAAGGGAGGATGGCTGCTGTTCAACTCAGCGTTCTACGCCGAGTCCCGTCCGCCTGAGACCATACCGTTCTACAGGGCGCAGGTGAGGCGAGCCGTGGAATACCTCAAGTCCAAGGGCATAAGCAGGGAACAGATGGACGGGAGACCGTCCGCCAGCAATTTCCTATCCAGGGACCACTACGAAACCCTACTGCAAAAGGTTGGCTTCAAGGTGGAAGAGGTGAAGGAAAGCGCGGTGCGAATACGTACGCTGGCCATGGAGCACATCAGCGGCTTCCAGCAGTACGCGGCAGGAGCCCTTCACGGATACAATCCACACGCGGCTACGGAAGCCATGAGGCTTGCGGTGGCCCCGGCCATGGAACGGTACGGCCAGCCCGATGAGCACGGCGTCCTATCCATCAAGCGGAACTGGCTGGCGGTAAGCGCTCGGTCTCTGTAGGGTAGTCGGCGGCCCCCTACCCTTCCCCCTCAGAGGCCTTGGCTTCAACCCATAGCGCTTCCTTTTCGTCTAGGGAGAGGCCGGTGAAGGCGAGACCCCGTTCACCGGCGAGGCGTTCCATCTCCAAGAAGCGGCTACGAAAGCGGGCGGCAGCTTGTCGCAGGGCCTCCTCCGACTGGATGCCCATCCACCGTGCCGCGTTTACCATCGAGAAGAGCAGGTCGCCCAGCTCCCTTGCCCTCTCTTCTTGCGACCCCGCTTCCCGGATCTCCCGGACCTCCTCGGCGACTTTGTCCAGCACACCGTCCATATGCTCCCAGTCGAAGCCGGAGCGGGCGGCGCGCTCCTGGACAAGCTGGCTGTGGGCAAGCGCGGGCATAGCCGGCGGTATACTGCCCAGCAAAGATACGCCCGGCTCGCCGGTGCGTTCTCCACGTTTCAACTCTTCCCAGTTGGCCTCGACTTCCCGCGCGTCCTTGACCTTCTGCTCACCGAAGACATGAGGATGGCGTCTCACCAGCTTGTCCCGCAGCGCTTCCAGCACGTCGTCTATGGTGAACCGCCCCTCTTCAGAGGCTATCTGGGCGTGGAACAGCACCTGCAGCAGGACGTCGCCCAGCTCTTCGGGGAGCTTCTCAGGGCTATTGTCGATGACCTCAAACACCTCGTGCGACTCTTCGAGAAGGTATCGCTTCAAAGAGTCATGCGTCTGCTCTCTGTCCCAGGGACACCCCTGCGGGCCGCGCAGAGTGTCCAGTAGATCTACCAACCGGCTGAAAGCGATGTCCCTGTTCTCAGTCATAGAGCCTCCCGGCGCGATTATATGGAGGCGGCAATGTCATTGACAACCGATCCAAGATGCTCCTACCATCCTTGCCAGTAATGGAGACTCTGCGGTACCTCAACATATTCTTAAGCGCAACCTTTATGTTGGCCTTCCTGGTCTTCCTGGTCACGACCAACGTGCGCCTGGCATTCAACTCAATTGCCCTCTACGAGTTCGGATTCGACAGGCATAACGTGACGCGCACAACCGGCCTCACGGAATCGCAGCTTTCGGATGTGGCAACGGAGATCAGGGACTACTTCAACTCTGATGAGGAGCTGCTGGACGTCACAGTCGTGGTCAACGGGGCTACATGGCCGCTTTTCGATGAGCGGGAGATCATTCACATGCGGGACGTGAAGGAGCTGCTGCAAGCCGTGTACAGGGTGCAGGAGGGAACCTTCCTCTACCTCTTCACGTTTTCCACGGTGGGCTTCCTCATACTGGGCAACGAGTTCGCGGGGATGATGCGCAGGCTCTTCTTTAGAGGAACGGTTTTTGTATACGTAGCCATGTGGGTCATAGGCTTGGGTTCTCTGGCCGGTTTCAATCTCCTGTTCAGGTGGTTCCACGAAATCAGCTTCAACAACGACTTCTGGCTGCTGGACCCCCAGACGTCTTTCCTTGTCAATCTGTTTCCCCAGGGCTTCTGGCTTGAATCCACTCTGATCATAGGAATGGCCACGCTGGTGGAGTCGGGAGGCCTAGTGGCGTTGATTGGTCTGAGTGGATGGTGGCAGAGACGGCGGGGACGGATTGCGGCAAGCAAGCAACCCCAGTTCCTCTAAGGAGGGCACCAAGGGAAGCTAGACCTATCAGGAATGGGTAACGGGGTATAGACCCTCAAACGGTCATGGCACAGGCGCAGGAGCCGCCGGAGGCGCAGGCGCAGCCGCCGCCCACGGAGGACATGGAGCCGTCCGAGCCGGAGACAAAAGCGGCAAAAGTGGAGAGGACCCGCGGCGACGCATCGCCGCAGTCGGGGCAGTCCGCTTCCGGGCTATCGCTGAACCGCCCCAGCCGCTCGAAGCGGTAATCGCAAGAAGGACACAGGTATTCATATAGGGGCATGGAGACACCTCTGCGCTGGTACCCGGCAGTCTAGCACCGGGAAATATCACGGTCAAACCGATTTTACTCAAAAGGGGACCCCGGCGCAGATTGACGGTTGAAACACATAGAGTTACGATTCACATGAAGTCTATGTACAAGTCGGCCAGAAGGAGGCTGTATGTATTCTAGTCTCATTGGGAAGGTACAGAAAGCGCAGCTATACGCCCAGGAAAAAGAGCGAGTAATTTTCTCTAGTTTCAAGGCCACTTTCCAAGGAGAACACGACTGTTACGAGATTAGATACGATGAAGGCGTTTGGTATTGCTCCTGCAAACGCTTTGGTGAAGACCGGGTTTGCAGCCATATCATGGCGGTAGAGAGGATGATGGAAGGCATGGTGCCCCAAGACGCACCAGTCTCCGGATAGCCTCACACAACGAAACTAAGACGACCCCGCGGGTTCACGGCGCGTGAGCGCTGGACATGTCTCGACGTAGAGCCGGGTAAATCTCAGCGGGTATGCCCAGAACCTCTTCACGGGCCTCGGCGGCAACGAAAAGCGAGCCTGCGGCCACTATCAAGTCCCCTTCTCCGGCTTTAGACAAGGCCAGCTTGACCGCACCGGCAACGTTGTTGCCGGCCACGGCTTCCACGCCGTGCTGCGCAAAAAGCCCTGCTACTTCTTCGGGAGATACCGCCCTGGGATGCCGCGACTTTGCCGCGATGACAAGGCCGGCGTTTTGAGCCAGTTCGGCCACTATCTCCTCTACGTTCTTGTCGTTTGAAAGTCCGACGACGTAGATGAGCCTGCGGTAAGGCAGGTAGTCCTCCAGGGCTTTGCGCAGTATCCCCGCCGAATACGGGTTGTGCGCCCCGTCCGCTATGAGCAGCGGCTCCCGGCTTAGCACCTCCATCCGGCAGGGCCAGGCCATGGAATCGAAGCCACGGCTGATGGAATCGCCGGATACGGTGAAGCCCGTTTCATTGAGGACCTGCAGGCTGACCAGTGCGGTAACGGCGTTCTCCACCTGGTGCTCTCCGAGCAAGGGAATGTGGAGCCGGAATTCGCCCCGGGGGGTGACCATATCAAGGGTCTGGCCTTCAATATGGTGGGAAACGCGTATTGCCAGACACTCGTCTCCGGCCTGCACTAGACGCGCGCCTCTCTTGCGGGCAACGTCCCGCAAGACGCGCATGGCCTCCTCCTTCTGGGGGCTTGTCACGACGGGCGTCTCTTGCTTGATGATACCCGCTTTTTCAAAGGCGATCTTCTCCAACGTGTCGCCGAGAATACGGGTGTGATCAAGGCTTATGGAGGTGATCACGCTGAGCTGCGGCTGCACCAGGTTGGTCGAATCCAGCCTTCCACCCAGCCCAACCTCTATCACCTGGAAGCCGGCACGCTGCCTGTGAAAATGAAGGAACGCCATGGCAGTTAGAAGCTCGAACGTGGTGACCTCCCCCAGCGAGCCCTTGGAGTTGACCGCCTCTACTTCGGGCCAGACCGCTTCCAGGAGCGCGGCGAACTCGCTTTCGGAAATGGGGGCGCCGTTGAGCTGGATACGCTCCCTGAACGTGTGCAGATGCGGGGAAGTAAACAGGCCGGGGGTGTACCCTTGGGCGGCAAGTACAGAGGTAATCATGGCGGCGGTACTGCCCTTCCCCTTTGTGCCCGTGATATGCACCGTGGGCGTCTTCAGGTGGGGGTTGTCCAACCGCTCCAAGAGCAGACCTATCTTGTCCAGGTTGTAGCGGCCCCCGCTCTGGGTGCGACCGGAAACGCGCTCCAGGTCGGTGAGGCTCAGAAGTTTGTCCAGGGCTTGCCTATACTCCACGTCTAGTCCTCAATGGTCGCGAATGTGCCCCGGCATCCTGCCCAGAACCATCTTGGCGCCGTCCAGGAACGACACCTTGCGAATGTAGTCTATATTGCCCGCGAGCGGCCTGGGAGAGAAACCGAACTCTTTGCTCACGGCGCCGGTATCCGCGATGTTATCGAATTCGAGCATGCTCAGCTGCTGGCTTGTGGCCGGCGGGTGAGGCAGCAGCTTTTCCATCAGCTTCACCACCGGCCGCATGAGGCCAATGGGCAGATGCAGCTTCCAGCGCTTGGAGCCGTACGTCTCGGCGATTGTATCCAGGATCCCATCGTAGGTGATGTGCTGAGGGCCGCCTATTTCAATGATGCGATTGTTGGTCTCATCCAGCTCCAGCGTCTTGGCTATGGAGTGCGCCACATCCTCAACGTGTACGGCCTGAAAGCGGACTTTTCCCCCACCTATCACAGGGACCAGCGGGAACACCTTGACGAGTCCCGCCAGCGCGTTGATGAACTCGTCTCCCTCTCCAAAGATTATGGAGCCGCGCAGTATAGTGTACGGTACGCCGCTTTGGATCAGGGCCTGTTCGCCGCGCCACTTGGACTGCAGATAGGGGAACCTTGGGTCGTCCACAGCGCCGATGGCGCCCATCAGCACAAAGCGCGACACGCCGGCGTTCAACGCCGCTTTGGCCAGGCTGGCAGTGCCCAGGTGGTTGACCCTATCAAAGGTTGCTTCGCCGCGTTCCCTTATGATTGCCACCAGATGGACCACGGCATCCATGCCGGACAGGGCAGCTTCCAACCCTTCCTGGTCGGCCAGGCTGGTCCGGCTCACCTCCACGCCTTCGGGGAGAAGGTGCTGGCGCACCGGCCCGCGAGCCAGGATGCGCACCTCATGGCCGCTCTCCATCAGGCGAGGGACAACGTGACGGCCCACAAAACCGGTGGCGCCGGTTACAAAGATTCGCTGCATAGCCGCTTCCTGGCTCAGATTGCGACATGCAAGACGCCATCTGAGTGATGGTTAAAGCCTAGCATTCCACGGATGAACTAACAATATTCATTCAAATAGAGAAAAAAACGCAACATAAAGTGTTATAATCTCGCTCTAACTCAATATCTGGCGCCTATTGGAAAAAAGACCCAGTGCCAGACAGTTATTGAATGCGCCCGAAATATGTCCTACTTTTTTCTTGTTGGTATCCAGTAAAGCGGAGAAAATAGAGAATCCATGGAACCGTTTGTCCATCTCCACGTCCATACTGAATACAGCATGCTGGACGGCCTGAGCCGGATACCCACCCTTGTGCAGCACGCCAAGGAACTGGGCCTGGACAGCCTGGCGATAACGGACCACGGCGGCCTTTACGGCGCAGTGGAGCTCTACTCCGAGTGCATCAACGCCGGGATCAAGCCGATAATCGGCTGCGAGGTATACGTCGCCGCCGGCAGTCGCCACTCCAAGGGGCCCGGGGACAAAAGCCCCTATCACCTGACCCTGCTCGCCAGGAACAACACGGGGTACCGCAATCTGATCCAGCTGGTGAGCAAGGCTCACCTGGAAGGCTTTTACTACAAACCGAGGGCGGATAGGGAGCTGCTTGAGCAGTACGGCCAAGGGATCATAGCCCTTTCCGGCTGTCCTTCCGCTGAGGTGCCGCAGCTGCTGGTCCAGGGCCGCATCGACGAGGCAAAAGAAGCGGCCATGTGGCACAACAGTATCTTCGACGGCTATTACCTGGAGCTTCAGGCACACGAGCACATCCCTAATCTGGACGAGCTGAACCAGGCGCTGATTTCGCTTTCAGAGGAGACCGGCATTCCCCTGATACTGACCAACGACAGCCACTACACGCTCAGAGAAGACGCGCCCATTCAGGACCTGCTTATCTGCATACACACCAACACGAACATCAACGATGAAAAGCGTCTGCGAATGGATGACGACTCGTTCTACCTACGCTCTTCGGAGGAGATGGCGGCGTTGTTCCCCGACCACCCCGAGGCTTATAGCAACACAAGGGTCGTCGCCGAGCAGTGCAACGTTGAGATGGACTTTTCATCGCTCCACCTGCCGGAGTACACACCTCCCGACGGGCTGACGGCGGAGGATTACCTGGTAAAGCTGTGCTGGGAAGGCCTGGCAAGGCGCGTTCCCAAGGCGGACCAGGAATACGAGGAACGGCTGCGTTACGAGTTGGACGTGATCATGAAGACGCAGTTCGCCAACTACTTCCTGGTGGTGTGGGACATCGCCAGATTTACCCGTGAAAACGGCATCCTCCTTGGCGTGCGCGGCAGCGCCGCTGCCAGCCTCGTACTCTACGTAACGGGGGTCACCGACATAGACCCGCTGGCCTATCGCCTGGTATTCGAGCGATTCCTCAACCTGGAACGCAAGGAGATGCCCGACATAGACATGGACTTCCAGGACGACCGGCGTGACGAGGTGCTGCAATACGTCAAGGACAAGTACGGACATGACCACGTTGCCCAGATCATCACCTTCGGCACCTTGGGCCCCAAGGCGGCGCTTCGCGACACGGGCCGCGCCCTCGGCATGGCCTACGCGGATGTCGACCAGGTGGCCCGGCTCGTGCCGTTCAGGGCGCGTTCCCTCAGCGAGGCCATGGAAATGGAGCCCAATCTGAAGGACGCCTACGACAACGATGAGACGCTGCGCAAGCTGATAGAAAACGCAGCGAGGCTTGAGGGCGTGGTTCGCCACTCCAGCACGCACGCCGCCGGAGTGGTCATATCCAAGGAGCCGCTGGCGGAATACGTGCCCCTGCAGAGGCCCATCAAAGGCACCGACGACAACGTGGCAATGACCCAGTTCTCCATGGACCCCATTGCCCAACTGGGCCTGCTCAAGATGGACTTCCTTGGCCTGACCAACCTCTCCATCCTGGACAAGGCCATCGGCATCATCAAGGAGCATACCGGCGAGCAGTTGGACCTGGGCAGCGTGCCCTTTGACGACGCAAAGACCTTTGCTCTCCTCTCTTCCGGTGAGACCACGGGACTCTTCCAGCTTGAAGGCGCGGGTATGCGACGCTACATCAAAGAACTCAAGCCCTCCTCCCTGCTTGACGTTGCCGCCATGATAGCGCTCTACCGGCCGGGTCCCATGGACCACATAGATTCGTTCATCCAGTCGAAACACGGCAAGCGGGAGGCCGAATACCCGCACCCCATGCTGAAAGACATTCTGGAGGAGACGTACGGGATTATTGTCTATCAGGACCAGGTTCTCCTCATTGCGCAGGCCATGGCCGGATACAGCCTGGGCGAGGCGGATATAGTCCGCAAGGCCATGGGCAAGAAGATACCTGGCATTATGCAGCAGGAACGGGACAAATTCATCGAAGGGGCTTTGAACCAGGGCTACGACAAAGGGCTGGCGGAACAGGTCTTCGACCTGATAGAGCCGTTCGCCGGGTACGCCTTCAACAAAGCGCACAGCGTCAGCTACGCCGTCATTGCCTACTGGACGGCCTATTTCAAGGCGAACTATCCCGTGGAATACATGGCAGCGTTGCTCAACTCCCACGCCGGGCAGAACGAACGCATAGCCGTAGACGTGGATGAGTGCACCAGGCTTCGCATACCGGTGCTCAGACCGGACATCAACCGCAGCGGCGTACGGTTCACCGTGGACACGGACTCGTCCGGGAAGAGATCAATCAGGTTTGGCTTAGGGGCGGTGAAACACGTGGGGTCCGGAGCCATGGAGGCCGTGATTCGCTCCCGGGAGGAGCACGGCCCGTTCCAATCCCTGGAGGAGTTCTGCCGCAACGCTGACCTGGACTCCATGAATCGCCGCTCGCTGGAAAGCCTGGTTAAAGTAGGCGCCCTGGACGACTTCGGGCCCAGGGGGTCTCTGCTGGCCAGCGTGGAGAGGGTCCTTCACGTAGCTCAGCAGGAGAAACGACGCAGGGAGTCGGGGCAGACCAACATGTTCGACCTGTTTGGGGACTACGTGGAAGCGCCGGCGAGCGTGGTGGAGCTTGTTCAAGGGGAAGAGACCACTTCCAGGGAACGTTCGGAATGGGAGAGGGAGCTTCTGGGCAAGCGAATCTCTGACAACCCTCTGCATACCGTGGCCTTCGGGCCCAAGACCGCCGCCATAGCCTTCCAGAACGAATTGGAAGAGAAGCCGGACGGCTCCACCGTGGGCCTTGTCGGCCAGGTTGCCTATGCAACCAGACGCACGGGCAGAAACGGCAAGCCGTTCTTGATAGCACACCTTGAGTTGCTGGGAGGCAGCGTGGAGCTGTTCGTCTGGGACAACGTCTATCAGGAGACCTCGGATCTCTGGGTGGAGGGAACGCTGGTAACCGTTGAGGGTAGGCTCCGCAACAACGACGGCAAGCTTTCCGTGCGGGTCTCCAAGGCAGGGGTGTTCAACCCACAGGACGGGGAGTTCTCTCACCAAGAACCAGCAGTAGCCGAAGCTATCGACGAGCCTTCTCCAACTCCAACGGAGGCGGCCACGGAACCCGTCGTGGAGCAGGAGGTCTCCCTAGCAGAAACCAACGGCCATGGAGAGACCGCTTTGCCGGAGGAGGTTGTACTGGGAAGCAACGGTCGGAACGGCTCCAACGGTTCCAGCGAAAACAGCAACGGCAACGCTGTGAACGGCGATGAAACGAGGAAGGGCGTCCTGCTCAACCTGACCGATACAGGGAACGCTTCGGATGACACCTACCTGCTGAAGTCGGCCATGGAGCTGCTGTTGGAATACAAGGGAACAGACCTTGTTTACCTGGACATAACCTCCAACAGCAATCGTGTGCGCCTTGAAATGCCCATGATAACCACCAAGTTCTGCCCCGCCCTGGAAGTAAAGCTCGATGCTCTGCTGGGCCCGGGTCGCACCCGCCTCATCTGATAGCCATGGCCAATAAGATTAAGTGGGTCTATCTAACCACGGCTCCCGATCAGCTTACCGCTGAGATGTGGAGAGGTCTGCTCAACAACGAGGGAATACCCGCCATGGTGCGCGCCGGTGACACGGCTTCCTATCTGGGGGTCTTCGCAGGGCCGACCAGGATACTGGTGGACGAAGCGGCTCTTGAAGAAGCATCCAGGTTTCTGGAAGAGCAGCTAGGGCCTGAAGCGATCAGATAAGGGCGGTTATCCCCAGGCTTCTCTGTACCGTAAGAGCCCCCTCTATCTCCAGCAACCGCTGCTTCAGTGGCAGACCTCCAGCGTAGCCGTGCAAGGAGCCGTTGCTGCCAATGACGCGGTGGCAGGGAATGATTATAGCCGCCGGGTTGCGAGACATGGCCATGCCGGCTGCTCGTGCCGCCCTGCGGTTGCCCGCCTGCTCCGCCAGCCAGCTGTAGGTCCTCACCTCGCCTTTGGGGATGGACCGGCACGCTTTCCAGGCCTTGACCATGAAATCGGATGCTCCTTCCAGGTCCAGTTCGTCCTCAAAGTCCACGTCAGCCCCTAAAAAGTAGGCTTCCAAGCGCCTCCTCAGGTCGTCGAACCGTGGCGGTGAATGGTCGGCATGGGGAGCATTGAGACGAAGCTCATGCATGGCCTGGTCTCTAGACGGTTTGGGCAGGACGAGCCTGCGTATGCCCCTATCCGAGGCAAGCGCGGCCATCCAGCCCAAAGAAGTGGCGAACACGTCAAAGTGGCAGCGGTCGGCCATTACTCCGCGGCTCGTCCGCTGATGCGGGTGCCCGGTACTTCTATGCTCTCCAGAATCTGCTGTATGAGGCGCCGGCCATCCACACCCTGCATTCTTGAAGAGGCGGTGAGCACCAGCCTGTGCGCAAAGACCGGCTCCGCCAGCTCTTTCACGTCGTCGGGAAGGACGTAGTCGCGGTTGCGAAGCAAAGCCAGGGCCTGGGACGTCCTCTGCAAAGCCAGCGAAGCCCTGGGTGAAGCGCCCAAAGCCACGTCGCGGTGACCTCTTGTAGTATCCGCCAGCGTGACTATGTACTGCTTGACCAGAGGGTCTACGTATACTTCACGGGCCTTCTCCTGCAGAGCGAGCACCTCTTCCGGGGTTGCCACGGACTCAAGCTCCTCAAAGGGGTGGATGAACTGCTGTCCATCCATTATGGATACTTCGTCATCGAAGCCCGGATAGCCAAGGTGAATGCGCAGCAAGAAGCGGTCGAGCTGGGCTTCCGGAAGGGGGAAAGTGCCTTCGTATTCTATGGGGTTCTGCGTAGCCATTATCATGAAGGGCTGCGGCAACGGATGGGTAGCGCCCTCCACGGTTATCTGGTTCTCTTCCATGGCTTCCAGCAACGCCGACTGGGTCTTGGGAGTAGCCCGGTTTATCTCATCGGCCAGCACTACCTGGGCGATGATGGGCCCGGGCCGGAACTCGAAGCCGCTGGTCTTCTGGTTGTATACGGATGCGCCCGTGATGTCGCTGGGCAGCAGGTCAGGGGTGAACTGCACTCTGCTGAAGGAGCAACCGGTGGAACGGGACAGGCTCTTGGCAAGCATTGTCTTGCCCACGCCTGGCACATCCTCTATGAGCACGTGTCCTCTGCTCATCAGCGCAATGACGCCCAGCCTGATGGCGTCGTCCTTGCCAATGATCACTTTGTTGATGTTCTCAATGATGCGCTCGGCGACTACGCCAGCCTGGGTTTCCTCTTGCTTAACTTCTGTCATTTTGCCCTCGTTTAGTTTGCAGGACGCCCTACCCTGCTCGCGGCGCTCAAGCGCCTATGCGTCTATTCTGCTCCTCTCTCTTTGCAAGAGACCAGAGTTTTGGATTCAGTATAGTATCACGAAATGCGGGCGCAAGGGGACTGCACCGTGAACTTTCCAGGGGCAGACTGAGAATGTCGGATATGTCAAGCATCTTGACATCAGGTTAGTAACGCACTATGATGTCTGAATGAGAACTACGCTGACGCTGGACAATGACGTGGCTGAGGCCCTCAGGGAGAGGGCGCGGCTCATGGACGTGCCATTCAAGCAGGTGGTGAACGACGCCCTGCGGCGCGGAATGTTGCCGGAGGCAAGTAGGCCGCCTGTGCCCAGGTACCGGATTGTTCCCAATCACAGCGCCCTTGCCCCGGGAGTTGACCCCTTGAAGCTGAACCAGCTCAACGATCAGCTTGCGGCTGAGGCCTTCTCCCAGCCGGGCGCGAATTGATAATCCCTGACATCAATCTCTTGGTCTATGCCCACAACGACGGCGCGCCTTATCACGAGGCTGCCAGAGACTGGTGGGAGGGACTGGTCAACGGCTCGGAGAGGGTGGGCGTGCCATGGATAGTGTCCACGGGTTTCGTACGGCTGATGACTCACCCCAGGGTTCTTGCACAGCCTGCATCCCCGGATGAAGCCGTTGACTACGTCCGGGAGTGGTTCCGGTTTCCCCACGTCATGCCCGTCAATCCCGGGGCCGATCACTTGGCCCACTTCCGGCGGAACCTGGTTGCGACCGGTGTTGGCGCGAACATGGTGACCGACTCCCACATAGCCGCCCTGGCGATGGAGCACCAGGCGGAGGTCCACTCCAACGACACCGACTTCACCCGCTTCCCCGGCCTCCGCTGGCGCAATCCCTTTTGACCGCACGCGGACTACTTGGCGCGATACGCCAACAGGTCTGCGACCTCAGATTGCCGCGCTATAGCCACTGGAGAGGGCGCCGTTGACCGACGGCACGCGCATTAATCGCCCGCCAAAAACGGGCTGTCGATGCGTTATGGACGCGTTTTGGCCACGGACGCCCCACGCGACTAACATAGCGGGTGGCACAACTATCGGAGGCAGGTTACTTTCCCTATTGCAATCCCACAACTCTGGCGTCAGAATGCATGCCAGGAGGGATTGAATCCAGTAGATCCTTCTCATGACCACATAAAGGAGTTCAAATATGGGCACAATATCCGTGAACCGGTTAGCGGGTCTTTCCCTCATATTCGGCCCGGTAATCGCCTTCGTCTTCTTCCTGTTAGAGCCGGGTGGACTACTGATAGACAGCGCCGAAGTGTCAGACGCAGTTGGCACCATAACGGCCAAGGGCACCAACGCCGCGCTGACCAATGTAACCAACATCGGGGTAATCCTTGGCCTGGCCTTAATCCTCTCCGGCCTCTATGCGCTAATGCGGAACGTAACCTTGCAGGGCAATGGCAAGGCGTTGGCCCAGATGGGCTTTTTCATGGTCTTCGTGGGACTGACCGGTTGGATTCTATCCTCAGGCATAGACTTCATTCTGGCCGATGCCCAAACCAGCGACCAGATCAGCGGAAGCGTTCCCGTATACTACGTCGGCTCCGCTCTGCTCTACGCCGGTGGGATTGCTCTTGGGTTTGGCGGCTTCATTTTCGCGTTGGGCCTCTCCACGAGAGACGACTTCAACCGGGTAATCTCCCTGCTGGCTGCCCTTGTCAGCGTGGCCGTAATGGTATTTTTCATGGCGGCGGTACTCGACAACGGCAACCGCGACACCTTCATCGGCCTGGCCCGGAGCCTCTACGTGCTACTGGTTATCTGGTACGGATATCTGGGCTTCGGACTGATGAACCGACCCGATCCAGACCTGTGGGGATAGACAGAGTCTAGGATTTGCCTTCGGCTCCAAGTTAGGCGCGCACCTATGTGAAGA
>DAOUKI010000063.1:0-5448 GCA_034421495.1 Dehalococcoidia bacterium
CACTGCGGCGGCAGGATTGTCGTCATCGATGATGATCATGCCGGCCGCGCCACGGTAGACATGCTCGGCTGTGGTGCCCTTGAGATGAGGATGATACCAGAGGGTGGCTGCCGGCTGGATCACCTCGAAGTCGGCTACCCAAGTTGCGCCGGGTTTGATCTTCTGGTGCGGCCCGCCGTCGTCTTCGGCCGGGACGTCGCCGCCATGCCAATGTGTTGTTGTGGTCTCATTGAGCTCGTTGGTGACGCTGATGGCCACTGTGTCGCCGGTCCTGAGATGAAGTGTGGGGCCGAGTACGGACATGCCGTTGTAGGAGTAGGTGTCGGTCAGGGTTCCCCGCTGGTAGTCGTGGCGTGATGTGCCTATCATGAGGTCATAGTGCGCGACGCCCTCCTCATCGACCGTCGGCTCAAGCCGCTCCGGGATCGAAAGCGGCGCGATCGCTGGCGTATCGACCGATACCTCGTTGACCGACTCGCCACAACCGGCAAGCAGAAGCAGAACGATAGGCCCGCCTATTATGATGGCTGTGAAGCGAATCATAGGCCCACTCCGGATGCACCACAGCATAGCACAGCAGCACAGCCACGGACGACGCCGCATTATTGCGTTTTCCCGCGAGTCCTATAGGGTTGGCCCCTGACCTAGTAATTCACCAAACAAGAGAAGTGCATAAGTCCCGCTAGCGCAAGCCGGGGCTGTTTTTCGTGAGTTTGGGCGGGGCCTGAGCGGGGGCGCATGGGTTCTCTGCTTTTCTAGCTACCTTCCCCTAAGCTTGAGCCTGGTACTTAGTCGGGCACTTGACGATTACTCTGTCGCTGTTAAATATCCCGTCCTGGTTGAGGGATCCCTCCAGCACGATATCCGAGTGCTCGTTGAAAAACAGCTCCGGCATAATCCCGTCATAGGTGGCCTCAAGCGTTAAGTCGTCCTCCACCAGAGAGAAGTGGGCCACCGTGCCTTCCGTCTCTCTGTAGAAGGAGTCGGGCAAGAGCTTGCCACTGACACGTACGGTTGCGCCTTCCTCTACATTGCCCGCCAAGGCCTCGCCGACGGTGAAGTAGTAAACGGACGCGCCTTGAAAGGCGTTGAAGGCCAGGAAACCAACGGCCATAGCCAGCAGGGCCACGGCTATAATGACTTTGCGCTGTCCGGAGAAGAAGCCCTGGGGCGACGCACTGGCCAGGGTGGTCCCGTCCTCACTCATCGGCTATACGGAGAAAGAGGTCCCGCAGCCGCAGACAGTCTTGGCATTGGGGTTGATGAACACAAATCCCTTGCCGTTGAGCCCGCCGGAGTAGTCCAAAACGGTACCGGCAATGAAGATATAGCTCTTCTTATCGATCATGATGGTGACGCCGCGCTGTTCTATGACCCTATCGGTGTCGCGCGGGTCGTCGTCCACAGCCAAGTCGTAGGTGAGACCGGAGCATCCTCCACCCCTCACGGCTACCCGCAGGGATACAGTCTCGCCTTGGGTCTTGCCCGTGAACTCCCTGACGTGCGTGGCTGCGCTCTCAGTTATGTCTATCGTTAAAGGTGTGATCATTGGTTTCCCTCACCAAGATTCTGTTTGTTTAAGGGTATTTCAATAGGGGGTCATAGTCAACACAAGGCGCTCCAAAGCTTGTAGAATGTAGATATGAACCCAAACCTGGCAATAGTGGACTACGGAGCGGGCAATTTGCGCAGCGTTGCCAAGGCTTTCGAACACCTTGGCTTTCGGGCCGAAGTCACACAGGACCCCAAGACTGTGCTCGCCGCCCAGGGCGTCATCCTGCCCGGCGTCGGCTCCTCAGGTTCGGCGATGGTTGCCCTGGAGTCGCTCGGGTTGGCGGAATCGTTGAAGGAGGTGGCGAACAGGGGTACTCCGTTTTTTGGCGTATGCCTCGGCCTGCAACTTCTCATGGACGGCTCAGACGAAGACCCCCGTCCCTGCCTGGGTATAGTTCCGGGCTGGGTTAGGCGCATTCCGCCTCCTCTAAAAGTTCCGCACATGGGCTGGAACCAGGTGGATTTGAACGGGGACGACACCGTGTTCCGTGGTGTGGAATCGGGCTCCAACTTCTATTTCGTGCACAGCTACTACGCCGACCCGGAAGACCAGTCGATTGTGAAAGGGGTAACCGACTACGGTCTGGACTTTTGCAGCGTGCTGGCCAGGGGGAACCTTGTCGCCAGCCAGTTTCACCCTGAGAAAAGCGGACCAACCGGCCTCAAGTTGTACGACAACTTCGTGCGGCTCATGGTCATAGAAGGGTACCGGGTCTAGTGGAGATCATCCCCGCCATAGACTTGCGCGGAGGGCAAGTCGTCAGACTTTACCAAGGTGACTTCAGCCGTGAAACGGTCTACTCCGGCGATCCGGGAGCCGTGGCCGCCGAGTGGCAGAACGCGGGTGTAGCCCGGCTCCACGTTGTCGATCTGGACGGCGCCCGTGAGGGTCGCATGGTGAACAAGGAGGCTATAGAGGCTGTCCTGGAAGCGGTGCGGATACCGGTCCAAGTCGGCGGCGGCGTCCGCTCCATGGAAACGGCAAGAGGTCTGCTGGAATTGGGGGCGGCGCGGGTTGTCTTTGGCACCGCCGCCGTAAGGGATCCCAACCTGATTGAGGCCGCCTGTACCAAACTGGGCTCCGAATCCGTGGTGGTGGGCGTGGACGCTAGAAACAGCAAAGTTGCGACCCAGGGCTGGCAGCACACTGAGACCAAGGAGGCCGTTGACCTGATGAAGTCCATGGTGAGCCTGGGAGTAAACCGCTTCATCTACACCGATATTGATACCGACGGCACACTGTCGGGCCCCAACCTGGGTTCGGTGACGGCCTTGATGAAGGAAGTTGCCGCGCCTATCATCAGCTCGGGAGGCATTAGCTCAATGGAAGACCTCTTAGCCCTATCGGAAACGGGAGTGGAAGGCGTCATAGTGGGCCAGGCTCTGTACCAGGGCAAGATAGAGTTGAGGAAGGCGGTGAGCCTGTTCGGCCAGGGAACAGGATAGAGGTATGCTGACCAAACGGATTATTCCATGCCTTGACGTGAAAGCGGGACGCGTGGTGAAAGGGGTCAAATTCATAGACCACCGCGACGCGGGAGACCCCGTTGAGCTGGCCGAGCACTACGACCGCCAAGGCGCAGACGAAGTCGTCTTCTACGACATCACCGCTTCTGCGGAGGAGCGGGGCATCATGTTGGATGTGGTGCGCCGCACCGCGGAGAAGCTGTTCATTCCCCTAACCGTTGGCGGCGGCCTACGCACCGTAGAGGACATGAACCGTATGCTCAAGGCCGGCGCCGACAAGGTCTCCATAAACACCGCCGCCGTGAGTAACCCCGACCTCATCCGTCAAGGCGCGGAAGCATTCGGCAGCCAGTGCATTGTGCTTGGCATGGACGCCAAGCGCGTCTCCGGCGATCCCATCAGATGGGAGGTCTATACCCATACAGGAGCGGACGGAGGCCGCGCCAGCGGCCTGGATGCCTTGGAGTGGGCCAATAGCGCCGTTCAGCTGGGCGCAGGGGAGATAGTGGTCAACAGTATAGATGCCGACGGCACGAAGGGAGGCTACGACTTGGAGCTTCTCCGCTCCATTTCGGATGCCGTGTCCGTTCCAGTGGTGGCAAGCGGCGGCGCGGGCACCCTGGAGCACCTGCACCAAGCCGTGGCCGAGGGTCACGCCGACGCGGTGCTGGCGGCCAGCATCTTCCACTTCGGTGAGTACTCCATATACCAGGCCAAGGAGTACCTGGCGCGGCACAACGTGCCTGTTCGACAGAGCACGCCATGACCGCCGTACGCGCTGTCATCTTCGATATGTACGAGACACTTGTAGTCAACACTCCTTCCATGTGGATAGCTACTTTCCAAGATATATGCCGCAGCCAGGGCCTTCCCATTTCCGGCCAGGAGCTCTGGGACCGCTGGAAACCTATCGAGATGCAGTTCCGCAAGGACAGGCTCCAGCCGGATGCCGAGGGCAACCCACCTCCGTTCAAGAGCTACCGCCAGGCTTGGAAGGAGACCTTTGAATCGGTGTTTCTTCAGTTGGGGCATGGCGATGCGGACGCCGCCGCCGATAGGTCCGTCCTGGATCAAGGTCTTCGCAGGCTGTTTCCCGAGACCAGGCAGGTTATAACTACGCTCCGCAATACGGGTAGGTTCAAGCTTGGCCTGCTCTCCAATACAGACGACGATGCCCTGTTCCCTTTGCTGGAGAAACACCGTCTCTACTTTGACAGTACGGTCACTTCCGAGGGCGCAAAGGCGTACAAACCGCTTCCCCGGCCTTTTCTTCTTGTACTAGAAGAGCTTGGCCTGCCGGCGGAAGCTTGCCTGTACGTGGGCGATACCCAGCTAGACGACGTGTACGGCGCGAAGAACGTCGGCATGCGATCAGCCTGGCTCAACTGCAGTGGGGCGTCGCTTGATCCGGGTCTGCCATCACCGGACTACGAGTTAAACGACCTGAGCGGACTGCTTAAGATTCTAGACCTATGACAGAGGTGAAACTATGACACTCAAGCTGGACCAGCAAGGCCTCATCCCGGCCGTTGTCCAAGACATCGCTACCAAGGAGGTGCTGATGCTGGGATACATCAGCCAGGGGTCTCTGAGGCGAACGATGGAAGGCGGCGACGTGGAGTTCTACAGCCGCAGCAGGGAGGACCTCTGGCACAAGGGTGAGATGTCGGGGAACTTCCTCCACGTGAAGAAGGCCTTCCAAGATTGTGACGGCGACACACTGCTGTTCCAGGTAGAACCCGACGGCCCGGCCTGCCACACTGGGAGCGTCAGTTGCTTCTTCACCACCATAGAGGAGAGTCAACCCGAGGTGGAGCGGCCTGAGAAAGGTTCCGGCATCCTGGAGGAGCTGTTCGCGGTTATACAGCAGAGGAAGAAGGAGATGCCGGAAGGCAGCTACACCACGGAGCTGCTCAGGGGCGGCCCAGGCCGCGCAGGGCAGAAGGTTGTGGAGGAGGCTGGCGAATCGGCGATTGCCGCTGCCCAAAACGATACCGACCAGGTCACCCGTGAAGTGGCCGATCTGCTGTATCACAGCCTGGTACTGCTTGCCGTTACCGGCTCATCGCCGGAAGCGGTGTGGGCGGAGCTGCGCGCTAGGCGTCAATAAGGTGCCAGGCGGTTTTGGGAGAGAAAGAACGGGTGACGTAGAACCATACCCACCTGGTTTACGTAATAGTTATTGTGGAAGGTTGCCGGAACATGACGCAGCGAAGATGGCGTGTCCTGTTGTTTCTCGCGCCGGCGTTTCTCGCACTCGCCGCCTGCCAGTCGACGCCGACTCCGACGCCTACGCTGATACCCACACCCACTCCCAGTCCAACGGCCACACCCACTCCCACGCCCACGCCGACGGCCACACCAGAGCCGACCGTTACGGCGACTCCTACTCCCACACCCATCACCGCACCTACGCCCACGCCTACG
>DAOUKI010000064.1:0-7360 GCA_034421495.1 Dehalococcoidia bacterium
GGGGTATTCGTTTCCAACGTTATGTCAAATAGCAAGGCTAAAATGGTTCGGAGGTTGTCGAAAAATGAGGAAACGAATCCGATCCCGTCGCGTTTTTTGTCGCGGGTTTGGGGCAAGACGCATCCTGGGGTTTGCCGGATTGAGGAACCCGAACCGAGGAGCAGAGATGGGGGTGACGCCAAGTATTTCATGCAAGTATTCATGGGGCTATGATAGGGAGAAATCGGCCTATGGGATAGGGGAAGATGGCGGGGGGCTCTGGCTATCTTCTTCTACTGAGGATGCGTCTTAGGCCGTCTCTACCCAATCCAGTCTGCCTATTGCTAATTATCTCACCTAGCGTGCGCTTCTCTACCTGCTCCGGTGTGTCCTTAACAGTGGTAAAGCGGGTTGTTCCATCGGGAAGTGTCTTACGCAACCAGAGGCCGTGCCTTGCCCTACGCTCAACCTCCCAACCGTCCCTTATAAGCGTTCGTACGAGCCTTTGTCCTGTGACGCTGGGAAGGTTGTCAGCCATTTAGACAACGGCCGGCTCTTGTATTGTTGGCGTAGGGAGAGGGAACGTCCTCGGTTGAAAGTATGCATCACCGTAGTCACGGAGCGTCATGGCTTTCCCCAAGACACGGGCAAATATCTCTTCACTCGGTTCCGCTTGGTGGAGTTCAATGCCCCATTCGCGGAAGAACCTCTCACGTTCACCGTACTGCTCCAATAGGCTGAGGTGCTCGGTCACCAATTCATGCAGAGCTTCTTCAACCTCTTGCAAGCTGTTGGCATAGGTGCTGGTTCCAAGCTCAAGACAGGTTCCCACCCAATTGTTGTTGTCGCCCCTCTCGAACGCGAAAGTAAGAACGACATGCCCTAAATGTTCTGCCATAGCGCTCCTTTAGATAGCAGTTTAGCACACTACGAATAGAACCTCGTCAAGGATTCTAGTTATTGATCTCCCCGCTCATATGGTTCGACAAGCTCACCATGAGCGGACGGGGGCAAGCGGACAAACGGGGAATGGCGGTGTGTTTTGCAAGCGGGAGGCTTTGGATGATTCGTCGGCGGGAGGTGGTTCGAGGCTAAGGGGTCTGACCGACTCCTCTGCATGACAACCACCCACCACCGGATTGCTTCGCTGCGCTCAGAATGGCAGTAATTCAGACTGAGCCTGACTGAGATCAGTATCGAGAAAGATCAAGTGCTGCAAATCTAGCCTGCAAGAACTCCTTGATCGTAACGTTGCCGTTTTTCCTACTGCTGAAGATACGCTTCCATCCATCCAGATTCGTAAGGAACACATCGTAGCTCGGAAAGTCTGGGATTAACGGAAAGTCTGAGTTCACTGACAGGAGTTCCTGGTAAGCGATAACCCATGGATCTTTGTAGTTTGGCGGTAATACTGGCTTTCCTTCCCATTCGCGACGAACCATAGTATCAGTCCAGACCCTACCAAACTCCTCCTCCAGAGCAGCGATTGTCTTCTTAGTACCTTCTTCGTACTGACTTATATCTTCACCGCTGATCCATTTAGCGAACGAAGGCCACATCAGCTTACCCTTACGTCTGAGACGTTTTTCACCGTCGCCATAAACTCTCTGCTCGTAGATAGGCATCGCAAGTCTATCTATGCCGAAAGCGATACAGACTTCGGGTTCATCGAATTCGCCGACTATCTCGAATCTTGCATAGTAGATCATGAGTCCCATTATATTAAGGAGAGCAAACGATACATCGTAGAAGGCTATCAATCTTTACGATATTCCAATGTTGACCATGTCAGAGCAGATGATAGAATCGCAGGGTCAGGCCGGATTGAGCGGTCGGTTCAAACCTATCTCCCCTACCCCGCTGAGTCCAAGCCGAGACAATAATCAGCCTAACGCAAGGCGCTAAGGAGCGGAGCAATGACAACGCAGACTTTTGAAGAAGCAGTTGCAGAGTTTCTTTCCAGGTCAAAAGAGCAGATAGACCAAGAGTCCGATGAGAACCTGCCCCCCTGGATGCCCGCGCCTTACGACCAGTCCGGGCCTCCATACGAGTACTCGCAAAGGTTCACATCCGACTTCATCACCAGGTACGCCCTGTCAATCGGGGACAACAACCCAATCTTCACCGACCCGGAGTACGGTAAGACGACCCGCTACGGCTGCCAGATAGCGCCGGGGCCGGCGATGGCCCTGGTGCGCTACCCATCGGTGCACGGCGCGGTGCGTCCCGGCGGCTACCCGCTTGCCAACTTCATTTCCGGCGCGGCCTGGGAGTTCTTCGACGCCGTCCGGGAAGGGACAAAGTTCCGCTCCTCCAAGGTGACCAAGGAGATATTCGAGAAGCCGGGTTCGCGGGGCAACCTGGTCTTCTTCATCTCGGACAACCACTACTGGGACCTCCACGGCGACCTCCTGGGCAAGTGCTACGGCACGCAGATCTACGTGCCCATGTCCAGCATGGGGAGCAGCCGCTCCATGCCGGTGGAACGGCTGGGCGAGCAGATGCTGTACGAACGGAAGACGTCGCAGTACAACGATGAACAGATAGAAAATGTCCTCAACGAGATCAAGAACGAGCCGCGGCGCGGCGCGGAGACGCGCTACTGGGAGGACGTGGAGGAAGGCGATACCGTCGGCCCCGTCACCCTGGCGCCGTGGACGCTGCTGGACCAGGTCTGCTATCACTCGCTGAGCTATGCAACGGTATCGGGGCCGCTTGCCGGAGGCGACGAGCTTTCTTTCGAGCCTATGTACAAGCGGGCGCGGAAAAACGAGGTGGGCCACGTACATCCCATTACCCGCTGGCGCGGCCCGGGCAACGAGCACGAAGACGCCCTCACCGCCGTCTACCGAGGACAGCCCGGCCCGTTCGACTTCGGCGTGCAGCGCACCCAGATGTGCGAGCAGCTTTTCAGCAACTGGATGGGCGACGACGGCTTCATACGTCGTCTGGTCATCGCTCTGCGCAAGCCGGTCTACTACGGAGACGTGACCACCTACACCGGCGAGGTCGTGAAGAAGTTCAAAGACGTCCAGGAAGGCGGTTCCGGACAGGGCGCAGTCCCAGGCAAGGTGGAGTATCACGCCATAGGGATCAAGTACCAGGGACTCAATCAAGTCGGCGAGGCCCAGGTCATCGGCACGGGTACGGTCTATCTGCCGTCCAGAGAAGCGGGGCCTGTCCAGCTTCCGATCCCGCATCCGCAGCGGCCCGCCTTCGTCCCCTACGAGACGTTCTACAGGGACTGGTACTAGGACTGTCTTGGAGTCTAACGTCACTCCCGAGAAGTCGGGAGTCCACACCCATACCACCCCTGGATGCCCGTCGCCACGGGCATGACGGTGTACCGCAGCCCATGCATAAGCGCGCCATCAGGCTGACCACGGAGGCCTTCCTGAGTCGGCCTGCCTTGGACACCGCTGTATCGCGGTCTCTGTTGCTGGCCGTTGCCGAGGGACGAGAGCCTGAGACGCTGCGGCTGCACAGGCCCTCCGCAATCGTTGCTTTCGGGCGTCAAGACAGCAGGTCGCCCGGCTATGCGGCGGCCGTTCAAGCGGCCAGAGAGAACGGGTTCGAGGCGGTACAGCGGCTGGTCGGCGGCAAAGCCGCCGTCTTCCACGAAGAGACCCTAGCCTTCGCCTGGGCAATACCGGACGGGCAGCCCAGAGAAGGGGTCAAAACTCGCTTTGAAGAGATAGCCGCAATCATGGAGGAGTCGTTTCGAAGGCTGGGAGTGGACGCGCAAGTAGGCGAAATACCCGGCGAATACTGCCCCGGAGCTTATAGCGTCAACGCTCGCGGCGTGAAGAAGCTCATGGGAGTCGGGCAGCGCCTTGTTCCCAGCGCCGCCCACGTGGGAGGAGTGGTGGTGGTGAACGGGGAAAGCCGGGTGCGGGACGTGCTGCTGCCCGTATACGGACACCTGGGGTTCGATTGGGACCCGGAGACGGCGGGCAGCATTGGAGATGAGGTCGGCGCCGTAACCTACGGTGACGTGCAGCAGGCCATAATCGACGCCTTCTCCGCCAGATACGACCTGGAAGAAGGCCCGCTTTCCGCCGACACGGTTGAGCTTGCCGGCAGGTTAGAGCCGGACCACGTCGTGTCGTAGGGGTGGCGCGCTCGGTTGGCGTTGTATGTAGAACCAGTTTGACACTACATAGCGCTCCTATATAATTCACAATAGAGCAACACCACTGCGAGGTAAGGCAACAGATGGCCGGTAGAGGGTACACCTTCACTGCCAGTGTGGAACAGGACGAGGACGGACGCTGGAATGCGTGGCTCAATGAGATTCCTTGGTGCATCACCTTTGGCGATACACAAGAGGAAGCCATGCGTGAACTGCAAGATGCGGCATGCGCAGTTGTTGAGCACCTAAAAGCTACGGGACAGAAAATCCCCGAGCATGCCCCTGACAATAGCCCGCAGCAATTGTTAGTAGCAGTGTGACCGAGCTTCCACCATCCGTTGTTGCGCTTCTACGGAACGTACCGATTCGTAGGTTTGTATCGGCGCTTGAAAGAGACGGCTTTACCTGGACACCTGGAGCCAGTTCTCATAGAGTCTACCGTCACGTTGATGGACGGTCCGTAGTAATTGCGTACCACAAGGGCAGCGATACACTCCCCCGTAAGACTCTCCTGACGTTCCTAGCGCGCACTCGGTGGAACATGGACGACCTTGTTAGGTTGAAACTGATGAGAGGTTAGCACCGGGTGTGCGAGCAGGCGGAGTTTGCGGGTATGGGGACTCTTTGTTGTGGTAGAAGATTCTTCGCTGCGCTCAGAACGACACCGCCAAGCCGGAGAGCGGTTTGTAGCTAGTGTTATAATAGGCTGGCTGTTCATTTGCAGCCACGGAATTGCCTGTGAAACTACCTACCATCGAAAGGACATGAATGCCACAGTATCTTGAAGAGTTCCACCCCCCGGTCAGGCTCCTACTTGGGCCAGGGCCCAGCAACGTAAACCCTCGTGTACTTCAGGCTATGGCCGCGCCCCTGCTCGGTCACCTTGACCCCGACTTCCTGAAGGTCATGGACGACGTGCGGGACATGCTCCGCGTGGTCTTCCAAACCGACAACGGCATAACCCTGCCCGTTTCCGGTACCGGCTCCGCGGGTATGGAGGCTGCCGTGGTCAACGTCGTGGAGCCGGGCGACACGGTTGTGGTGGGCATCAACGGATACTTCGGTGAGCGGCTTGTCCAGATAGCGGAGCGCGCCGGCGCTACGGTGGCCCGCGTCGAGGCCGAGTGGGGCCAGCCACTGGACCCCGACGCAATCAGCGCTGAGCTGAAGAACCACGCCTCGGTAAAGGCCGTGGCCATGGTGCACGCCGAAACCTCCACGGGGGTGCGGAGTCCCGCCGAGGAGATTACCAGGGTTGCGCATGATCACGACGCTCTGGTTATCATCGATACTGTGACATCGTTGGGCGGCTTGGAAGTGGCCCTGGACAGGTGGGATGGAGACGTGTCGTACAGCGGCACTCAGAAGTGCCTGGGCTGTCCACCGGGCCTGGCCCCCCTCACGCTGGGAAAGCGCGCCGAAGAGGCACTGGCCAACCGCAAGACGCCGGTGCAAAGCTGGTACTTGGACATGTCGCTGCTCAAGTCCTACTGGTCCGACCGCGCCTATCACCACACGGCGCCCATCTCCATGATCTACGGGCTGCGGGAAGGTTTGCGCGTGGTGCTGGAGGAAGGCCTGGAGGCTCGCTTTGCCAGGCACGAGCGTAATGCCGCTGCACTGCGCGCCGGCCTGGAAGCGCTTGGCATGAAGCTGTTCGCTGATGAGGACAGCCGTCTGCCCACGCTGACCACGGTATGGATTCCGGAGGGGATTGAGGACGCAAAGGTGCGCCGCTCGCTGCTGGTGGACTACAACATAGAGATAGGCGGCGGCCTTGGCCCTGTTGCGGGCAGAATCTGGCGCATCGGCCTGATGGGCGAGAACTCGAATGCGTCAAGCGTATTGTCGGTACTGTCCGCGCTGGAGCAGCTGCTGGACAAGGAAGGGTACGAGGTAGCGCGAGGCGAAGGCGTTGCCGCCGCAGAGCGGGCGTTGTCGGGTTAGGGAGAAGCGCAGGGCGGTTCGCGAACCGCCCCTACAGGGCCCTTCGACAGGCTCAGGGCGAGCGGGTTGTAATGCACCGAGCGGGTGAACATGAGCGATATCCGACCAAGTAATATCCGTGCAGAATTCTCGATCAAGACTAAGTTCTCACCCGACAAGAAGAAGAAATACCGCTATCTCTGGGAAGCCCAGATAAGCAATCAGGCCGGCAATGGAAAGCCTGTCACATTCGTGATGCTAAACCCCTCGAAAGCTGACGAGAACTCCACTGACCCGACAATCGATAAATGTCTGGTCTATGCCTATGTATTGGGATACACCACCCTTCGGGTGGTAAATCTATTTGCCTACTGCACATCGAACTCGGAAGAGTTGCCAGACGATTACAATGAATGCGTTGGCCCTTGTAACAACAGTGCAATCAGGCATGCCGTTTCAGACGCGCCGCTTATAGTCTGCGCCTGGGGAGACAAAGGCCAACTGTTTAACCGCGCCGATGAGGTTCGCAAGCAGCTCAAGCTACTGGATAACTATAGAGAACGACTCTATTGCTTGGGATATAACGGGAGTGGCGAACCTAGTCACCCGCGCTCTCCCAAGAATGCAGTCATACGCAAGAACAAGGTCACTCTTGAACCCTATAGGCTCTAGTTACAGAGTTGTCTAGCCGCCGGTGCGGCCTCCGTCCACCCTGAAGGTGGCTCCGCAGACCCACTCGCTGGCGTCGGAGGCGAGGAATATGGCTGCGCCGACGTGATCCTCCGGCACACCAAGACGTCCGATTGCGATGCGCTGCGTAAGGCGCTTCACGTTCTCCTGGTCCTGGTACCTGTCCTCCTGAGGTCGCGTAACCGCCAGCGGCCATATCTCGTTGACGCGGACGCCCTTTGGCCCCCACTCGGCGGCAAGGCTCTTGGTGAAGTTGGTGATGCCCGCCTTGCTGATGCCGTACGGCGTGCGCCGGGGCGAAGGCTCGTAGCCGCTCACCGAGCTTACGTTGATGATGCTGCCCTTGCCCTGGTCCAGCATAACCGGGCCCACTGTTTTGCACATGAAAAAGCACGACTTGACGTTGTTTCTGATAACCTCGTCAAGCACGTCTTCTGTAAGCTCCTCTACAGGCTTTTCGTAGTACAGCCCATCTGCGGTACGCATGCCGCCTGCTCCGTTGAACAGAATGTCCACGCGGCCAAACTTGTCCAGCACTCTGCCTACAAACTCGCTGGCCTTGTCTTCATAGCCTATGTGAGCCGTATCGTATAGCGATTCACGGCCAAGGTCTTCGATAGCGGCGCTGGTGGC
>DAOUKI010000065.1:0-9465 GCA_034421495.1 Dehalococcoidia bacterium
ACCCTCTGCATCTCGTTGTCCGCCGCGTTGTAGAAGAAGTACGGCCTTACCCAGATTCCTCCCAGCGCGGTGGGGACCTCCGGGTAATCGTCTACCACGACGTCTGGTCTTACGGGAAGACCCAATTCATCGAGCGCTTCTATGAAGTTGTCCAGCGGCTTGACGAAGCAGTCGCTTACGTAGGGAGTGAGGTTGTGGCGGCGGACTTCCGGCCACCTGATGCCTATACCCGACCAAACGTATATCTTGTGGCCGTCGTCGATGAGCTTCTGCATGATTTCGTGGGTGCCCGGCCTGACGCTGTCATCAACTCCCAGCCAGGTATAGTCGGTGTCAAAGAAGATGTTCATTCAGGCTGTCCAGTTCCCATATTGACGGAACAGAAGCTCCGGGTTCCTGTTCTGCTTGTGCACGGCGTTATCGCCGCCAACCACGGCGGAGATATCTCCTATCATGTACTTCCCGTCGATTACACCCATGGGCCAGTATCCAAGCATCCATACGAGCATTAGGGGCTCATATGGGTTTATCGGCAAGCTATCCGAGCATATTATATACTCCGCCGCTCTTGCCGTATCGTTGGCGGCTGAGCCGGCTATCATCCTTGTTGCCAGCCGCACCCTGTTGGCCGTCTCCTTCCAGTAGTCGTCGTTGGGGGCCGGCCAGGGAGACGCTCCCTTCCACTCCTTCTTGGCCACGGCCCAGGCCGCCGCTCCGGCGCCTGCCTCCAGGCTGGACCATCCGCCGCCCCATGAGATCGAAGCGGCCCAGGGGGCTACCCAGTGGTACCAGTCTACTCCGGTCTCCGCCCAGGCCGTCCAGGCTCCGGTAAGCGCGCTGGGATTGACCGCATTCGCATAGTAGTTGGCTCCCGCGATCCATTCTTCGAAGCGCACCGTTTCCACGGGGAGCATTTCCCAGCCCCATGTGGACAACCGCGCCTGGTATTCCACGGCGGCGTCTATGGCTGCTTCTATGGACTCTTCTCCCTCCAGCCATGGTATATCGGCGAGCCAGGAGAGGAACTTGGTGAACCGGTCTCCCTGCGGCCCGAACACCCGCGCCCGGTCCACCTCTTGTATCAACCTGACCTTGGAGCAGCGGACCTTGAAATCGTCCTCCGCTATCGGGTCGACGGCCTCCGCCTCGAACAGGTGTCCCGGCCAGTGGCCGAACCTGAGGGCATCCACGGGGCGCTTCAGCAGGTGCAGTCCCCTACCCTTCGCTCCTATGGACTTGTCGTCGAACTCCGTGGCCTCGTGTGTGCCTTCAGGCCACCACCTGAACTGTTTGTCCCGGTGAGAGGTCATCTCGGAGGTTAGCCATTTGTAGAGGGTCACGACATCTCCCTAAGAGCGTAAAACGCAACCACCAACGTAGGAGGATACACACGCAGGCAGCCAGGGTAAAAGCTGTTGAGGGGTGGACTCTCGTCGCATGGAGGAGTCTTGGATATATGTAGGGCTGTCAATTCCGTTGCTGAATTCTTGGATTAGTTGAGCAGAAGATAGACAGTATCATAGAGAGGCGCTGCTACAGTGTCAAACGGTTCAGGTCATCTCCTTCACGAAACCGAACCGTTTATTCTGGGCGGTCATCTCTATGAAATGCCGGAGGGCTTTCCTATACACCTCCTCTCCGTGACGTTTGCGGCTTTCAATATGGGCTATGCGAATTCTCTGGTACGGACCTGGGAATTTCTGGAAATTACGCCACGCCCGGTCGTTTGACTTCAAGGCGACAAGGATTTCCTGTGGTATTTCAAACTCCTCTGCCTCATCAGTAACCGGGTCAAAGACGTGCGCCACGGCATCCAGGCCCGCTTGGGTCATCTTGTTGGAGGCAATGAGGCTGCGTATGCGCTCCTTGTTCATCTGAGAGAGCAAGCTATTCTTTCTCCGCCTAGAGAATCGTTGAGCAAACCGTTCCTCATCTACGCTCCGTACTGTGCTGTCAATCCAGCCGTAGCACAACGCCTCTTCCACCGCGTCGTTGTAGGGGATGCGGGGCTTGCCCGTCCCTTTGCGATAGTAAATGAGCCAGACCTCGGTCTTGCTGTCGTGGTGTTCCGCGAGCCAGGCGCGCCAGGACTCTCTATCGGCCAGATATACGGTCTTCTCCAAGTCCAGGCTCATCTGACCTCAGCCGTCCCTTGCCTTCTGCTGCAGGGCGTACAGCGCGTTGATGGCCTCCATTGGGGTCATAGATGTCACGTCCAGCTTCAGCAACTCTTCCGTTACGGGCGGTGTGCCGCCGAACAACCCCAGCTGTATGGCTCCATCTTCCCTGCTTCTAGGCGCTGCTCCGTTGCGTCCGCTTCCCTCAAGGTATCCGAGGAGATCCCAGGCGCGGATTATTACGTCGCGGGGCAATCCGGCAAGCTGGGCTACGTGCACTCCGTAGCTCCTATCCGCCCCTCCGGGCACTATGCGATGCAGGAACGTCACCGTGCCGCCTTCTTCAGAAACGGACACGGAGTAGTTTCTTACCCTTGGCAGCGTATGTGCCAGCTCGGTAAGCTCCTGGTAGTGCGTGGCGAACAGGGTGCGGCATCCCAGCATGGGGTCGTTGTGTATGTGCTCCGCAACCGCTTGAGCTATCGACAGGCCATCGTAGGTGCTGGTGCCCCGTCCTATTTCGTCCAGGATCACCAGCGACCTATTTGTAGCGCTGTTCAGGATGCTGGCCGTTTCCACCATTTCCACCATGAAGGTGGACTGGCCTACGGCAAGATCGTCCTGCAGACCTACCCTGGTGAAGATACGGTCTACCAGGCCTATCCGGGCCGACCTTGCGGGGACAAAGCTGCCCATTTGGGCCATCAACACAATGAGCCCCACCTGTCTGAGGTAGGTGGACTTGCCCGACATGTTGGGCCCGGTGAGGATGATCAGACCGGCCTCTTCGCCGGAAAGCGACGTATCGTTGGGCACGAAGTCCCCAGGAGGCAGCATGGCTTCCACCACGGGATGGCGCCCGTCCTTGATTTCGATTACGGTGCTTTCGTCCACCTCGGGCCGCACGTAATCGAACCGCTCCGCAGCCTCGGCCAGCGCCGTGAACACGTCGATATGGGCTACCGTTTCCGCCGCCTGCAGTATTGGCCCCGAGGCCTGTCCCACCTGGTTGCAGATTTGCCGGTACAGCGAAATCTCGATCTCTTCCAACCGCTCCCTGGCATTGAGGATCATATTTTCGTAGTCCTTGAGCTCAGGCGTAATGAACCTCTCGCCGCCGGTCAGGGTCTGCCGCCGCTGGTATTCCGTCGGCACCCGCAACAGATTGGGTCGAGTCACCTCTATGTAATAGCCGAAAACCTTGTTGTAGCCGACTTTGAGGTTCCTGATCCCGGTCCGTTCCCGTTCCTGTCCCTCCAGCTTTGCTATGTATCCGCGCGCGTTAGTTGCCGCAGTGCGCAACTCGTCCAGTTCCGTCGAGAACCCAGGACGTATAACTGCGCCTTCTCCCACCTGGCCGGGCTCGTCCCTTATGGCCTGGCGGATCAATGTCGCCGTCTCCGTGCAGGACGGCAGCTTAGCCAGCAGCCATTTCACGTGCGGACCGTCGTCTTCTCCCAGAACGGCCTGCAGTTCCGGTATCGCCTCCAGGCTGCGGCGCAGCGCAACAAGGTCTCGCGCCAAGGAGACGCCGCTCTTCACCCGGTTCACCAGTCTCTCCATGTCGGACACTTCCGAGAGTGTTCTGATAACCCTGTTGCGCCTGGACCTGTCCTTGTGGAACCATTCCACGCTGTCCTGCCGCTGCCTTATAGCCGTTGTCTCCATCAGCGGTTGGCCTATCCACTGTCTGAGCAAACGGCCGCCCATTGACGTTTTGGTTAGGTCAAGAACGTTCAGCAGAGAGTAGGCCTTGGACTCCCACCTTCCCCCCGCAAACAGCTCCAGATTGCGCCTTGTTTGGGGATCAAGGGACATGGTGGACTTCAAGTCGTAAGCTCTCAGCCTGGCTATGCGCTCCAGGGCCTGGCGCTGGTTCTGGCCCAGGTAGGAGAACAGCCCCCCGGCTGCGCGTATCATCAGAGACGAGCGCTCTATGCCGTATCCCTCCAGCGTAGCAACGCCCAACTCCTCCTTGAGCATTTCGCGGCTGCTATCCAAGCGGAACGCCTCATCCGCCACGGTTGCCGCCTTCACGTTGTCCGGCAGCGACCCGTGGAGATCTTGGGGCGTCACTGCTTCAGCGGGAGCCAGCCTAGCCAGTTCCAGGGGCATGTCCTTCAATGAGACCTGGGTTACAAAGACGGTGTCGCTGGAGCTGACGTCGGTGTAGGCCAGTCCCGCCTCTTCCGCCTCGACGACGACCGAGGCCAGGTAGTTGTTGCTGCGCTCCTCCAGAAGCGAGGGTTCAATCACCGTGCCCGGCGTGACCACCCTGACCACTTCCCTATCCACGATGCCCTTGGATAGCGCCGGGTCGCTGGTCTGCTCACATATCGCCACCTTGTGCCCTGCCTTGATCAGCCGGCCCAGGTAGCTGTCCAGCGCATGATAGGGTATGCCCGCCAGGGGGTGCTTCGGGCCCTTGCCGAAGGCTCGCTCGGTCAGGGCGATGTCAAGGTCGCGCGCCACGACTTTGGCGTCTTCATCGAAAGTCTCATAGAAGTCGCCCAGGCGGAATAGAAGAATGCAGTCGGGATAGCGGCGTTTAATATCCAGGTATTGCCGTCTTACTGGCGTAGTCACAATCGTCGCTCCGTTGCAGTGGATTGTACACCAGATGAAGGCGACGGCAGAAGAAGAAGTTGACCAACATGGAGAGCTTTGCGGACAGAGCCTTTGGATTCTTCACTCCATTCAGAATGACGGTTGGAGTCTGAACCCACTGCTCCAGGTTGGGGTGAAAGTGCCGGGAAAATGAGGTGACGGCTAGTCGTCTTCTTTCCAGAAGCGCTCTTCCTGAAAATCGAAGCCGGTTTCTCTGGCATGCACCTTCACGTCCTCTATCATGCCGGGGTGGCCGCAGGCGTATATCAGGGTGTTTTCCGGCTTCAGGCCGAATTCTTCAACGTACTTACCGGCTACGGTATTCACCCTACCCGTCTCTCCCGTCCAAGAAGCGTTCTTCTCCTCTCCGGGCCGGCTGATTGTAGGAACGAACTTGATGAAATCGGGGTACTCGCTAGCCAGCCTTTCCAGCTCGCCGTCATAGGTGAACTCGTCATGGTAGCTGGCGCCTACCAGCAAGAAGAACCGATGCCCTTCCCTACCCTCGTGTAGATACTGTCTCAGTATGGACACATACGGCACCACTCCGGTCACGGTGGCCACCATCAGGTGGTCACGGTAGTCTTCTTTGAACAGGAAGAGGCCCTTGGCGCGGGGCCTTATGGTCATCTCCGCTCCCTCTCCCAGATCGTGAAGCACGGGGGTCAGCCGTCCGTCCGGGGGCGGCACCAGCTCTATGAACAGCTCTATTTCATCTTCGTACGGCGCGGATACAATCGAATACGGCCGTTCCAGCCCGTCCACGCCTATTGTGCAGTACTGGCCGGGTTTGAATGCGAATGGCACCTCCGGCTTGACCCATATCTGCCATAGATCATGGGTGACGTCGACTCGCTTGGTTATCCTGGCGGTCATCAGTTTGGGCTTAGATACGGGTGAAGTCATGGGTTCTCCTACAGGTTGCTTGAATACAGAGTAAACCGCGGCTTTCCAGGTGTAAAGTGCAAGGCTGGCGTTGGGTCGGTCTAAACGACTAGACCTTTTCCAGTCGTACGGGCTCTATGACCAGTCCAGGCGCTCTCGACATTGGGTCCGGGTCTTCACTGGCCTGAAGCTGCGTTGCCAGCTGTCCGAACAACTGGGTGAACGATGCCGTACCCCGGTGAGCCGACTCCGTTACCGCGACTACACCGTGAACCTTCCTCTTGGCGGTAACCAGCTCAACCGCGTCGCCGTCTTCCAAGCCCAGGTCTTGCGCGTCTCCGGTATGGATATTGACCAGTTCCTTGCGAGTTATGGTGTTAACTACTTCAAAGCGCTCCACCTCGGCGTCTCTTTCCTGGTCGGCCAGGACGCGTCCCGGCACCAGCAATAGCGGGAAGTCGTCGGGAAGCTGCGCCGGTTCGGATGGCTGACCTACCGGCATCAGCTTGGCTTGCCCGTAGGGGAAGTTATTGGCGTACAAGACTTGAGTTCCACGCGAATCCTGGTCTATACACGGCCATTGAATGCCCTTTGATACCCTGTCGGATTCCAGGAGCTGCGTTGGCTGTGGGAGCGAAGGGTCGGGCCGTAGGGTGAACACGGCTTCCCTGACCAACCGCTTGTGTGAAATGCCGCCGTAGATGCGGTTTGCCAGCGATGCGGCCTCGTCGAACACGTCCGCCGTATTCTCGAAACCGAAACCTGCGGCGTCCATCTCCTTGGCCAGCTTGCCGATTGTCTTCCAGGCCGGCAGCGCCTCTACGTTGGGTGGTGTGATCGCCTTGGTCACCAGTTGCACCCGTCGCTCCAGGTTTGTGTAGGTGCCGTCTTCGTCGGCGAACGTAGTCGCAGGCAGCACAACGTCGGCGCGCTGAGCAGCCGCTCCCAGAAACGCATCGTGGACTACCAGGAACTCCACTTCCTCCAACGATTCATATAGATCGTCGCCTTCATAGGCCGCTCCGTCACCGAGCAGGAGCATTGACCTGATTTTACCGTCGCGCGCCGCCTGCAGAGTCTCCCGCACGCCCATCCCAGCCTCTTTCGACAGAACGGTGCCCCACTTCTCCTCGATGCGTTTTCTGGCCCCGTCGTCGCTTACCATCACATATCCCGGCAGCAGACCGGGTGCGCATCCCAAGTCGCTTGCGCCCTGTTCGTTGGCTCCACGCCTCAACGCGTACAGGCCGGTGGATGGTTTGCCCAGGTTGCCTGTGATAAGCGCCAGGTTTGTCATGGCCTGTACCTGGGTCTCCTGCTCTTCCAAGGCTGCGTTGTCCAAGGCGTAGACTATGGCGCTTGTGCCAGCCGAGGCAAAGATGCGCGCGGACTCTTCTATTTGCTCTACACTCACGCCCGTAACCTGCGATACGTGTTCCGGGGTGAAGCTTTCCAGGGAGCGCTTCATTTCATCAATCCCGCTGGTGTGTTCGAAGATGAACGCTTCATCCAGCAGGCCCTGGTCTACAATCGACCGCAGTAGTCCGCCGAGCAGGGTCAGCGTGGTCCCCGGGCGCGGCCTCAACCAGAGATGAGCATAGCGGGTTAGCTCCACCTCGCGGGCGTCTATGACTATCAGCTTGGCGTTGTCCTGTTTGACCGCCTGCTTGATCGGCACCGCCAGCACGTTGTGTTCCTCCGTGGTGTTGGTGTCCACCACCAGGATACACTCGGAGTTCCTCAGTTCCCAGGTGGAGTTGCTGGACCCCGCATAGCCCAGGGGTTCCATTAGTGCGCCGGTCAGCGCAGGCCTTGTGTTGGAGTCTACGTCCACGTTGTTGCTCTGCATCACGGCGCGGGCGAACTTTTGCAATAGATACGCCGATTCGTTGGTGCTCCTTGCCGATGCGATAGCAGCGAAGCCGGAGCCTTTGTATCCGGCCAGCTTTTCCGCCACCAAGGCAATCGCCTCTTCCCAGGTAGCTCTCTCCAGGTTGCCTTCGCGCCGTATCAGGGGGTGCTTCAACCTGTCCTTGTGGTTTACGAATTCAAGCCCGAACTTGCCCATGTAGCAGGCCTGACCGTGGTTGGAGGGAGCGTTGATTTCCGGTATTGCCCTGATCACCTTCTCCCGCTTGTTCACCTCCAGGTTCAGCTGGCAGCCCACCGAGCAGTTGGAACAGGTGGAGCGGACTATCTTCTCCGCCTTGTCCCACTTGTGGTCGCGTTCGACAAGCGCGCCTACCGGGCATACGTCCAGGCACGCCCCGCAGAACTCGCACCCAGACTCCAAGAGGGATGTTCCGCTGGATGTTCCCACCAGCACCTTCCCTGCCCTCTCGACGAACGTGATCGCGTTGTCGCCCCGCACCTCTTCGCAGACGCGTACGCACCTGCCGCAGACGATGCAGAGGTTGTAGTCACGGTCATAGAACGGGTCGAAGACCTCGACTTCCGGTGTCCTCACCTCGTAGGTCAACGGCGAGTTCAGTTCCATGCCCAGGAACCGTACGGTGTCCTTGAACTCGCACCGCTCGTTCTTGGGGCACATTACGCACCGGTCGTTCACCGATACGTGTCTCTGGCAAATGTCTTCCGGCCCGCACAGCTCGACGCGATGGCAGGTGAGGCAGCCGTGGGGATGCTCCGATATGAGCATCTCCATGATCCCCTTCTGCAGGCCGCGCAGTTGATCGCTGGCGGATACGATTTTCATACCGTCTCTGACAGGAAGCGTGCAGGATGCCGCCACAGGCCTAAGCTGCCGTTCGGTTACCTTCTCCCCGTCCCTCTCAACTTCAACTTCAACCTCCTCCTGGACAACGCACATACGACAGGCGGCAAACGGTTTCATGCCCGGGTGGTAGCAGAGGTACGGGATGTACATCCCGGCTTCTATCGCTGCCTCCAGCACCATGTCGCCTGGCTTGGCCTGGATTTCTCGACCATCTATGTTGATAGTCAACGTCTGCTCTGTCGTTGTCACCTAGCCCCTCCTTAACGAGGAAAAGGTCTCCGTATTCTGGTCTCTCATTGCTCTATCCGGCATGAAGAAGTCGGCGGAATATTCACCGGCGGGCCATCGCCTCTCCTCCATGACGGCGGTGAACTCATCCGGGAAGTAGTCTATGGAAGACTTGATTGGATTGAAGCCAAGTTGCCCGTGACCGCACAGTGAACCCGCCGCCATGTTGCTCCCCAGTTCCTGCATGAGCTCCAAGTCTCGTGGACCGGCCTCGAACCGGCAGACGCGGTCCAGTATCTGCAGTAGGTGTGTGGTGCCCAGCCGGCAGGGGAAGCACTTCCCGCACGATTCATATTGACAGAAGGCTACCAGAAGCCTGGCTAGGTCAACGGCGCATACGCTTTCGTCTCCCACGATTATGCCGCCCGAACCCAGTATTGCTCCTGCCCTTGCCATGGCGTCGAAGTCCAGGGGGATGTCCATCTTCTCGCCGCTGAGGACTCCGCCAAGCGGGCCGCCGGTCTGCAGAAGCTTGACCGGCCCGCCACCGGGCACGCCGCCTCCCAGCCCTTCCACGGCCTCGCGTATGGTCATGCCCATGGGCACTTCCACCATGCCGGGACGCTCTATGGCGCCGGAGAGGCAGAGTATGGCGGTGCCCTTGCTTCTCTCCGTGCCAATACCGGCGAACCATTCTCCGCCTCTGGCTACTATCTCAGGCACGTAAGCTAGTGTCTTGATATTGTTTATGTTGCTGGGCTTTCCCCAGACTCCGTAAGCGGCGGGGAACGGAGGACGGTACCTTGGCATGGCCCGCTTTCCTTCCACGGATTCCATGAGCGCCGTCTCTTCTCCCGATACATACGATTCGCCAACCAGCGAGACTTCCGC
>DAOUKI010000066.1:0-3695 GCA_034421495.1 Dehalococcoidia bacterium
CACCACTACCAGCGCGACGAAATCATCCAGTTCGCCGACTTCCGCGGAGACTCATTCCTCCTATCGCAGAACGCCGCCCGGCAGAAGGACGCCGAGTACGTGGTCTTCTGCGGCGTGCACTTCATGGCCGAAACGGCGTACATCCTCACCGACCCGAACCAGAAGGTCATCCTGCCCAACATGAACGCTGGATGCTCCATGGCCGACATGGCGGCCACCGACGACGTCCTCGACGCCTGGGACGATCTGAACGACGTTCTATCCGGCGGGCTGGTGCCGATTACCTACATGAACTCCACCGCTTCTATAAAGGCGCTGTGCGGCCAGAACGGTGGCATCGTCTGCACCTCGTCCAATGCCTCCGCCTCCTTCGAGTGGGCCTTCCAGCGCGGCGAAAAAATCCTCTTCCTGCCGGACCAGCATCTGGGTCGCAATACCGGTCTCAAGCTGGACGTGCCGTTGGACAAGATGGTGGTTTGGAACCCGTTCAAACCCCTGGGCGGCCTCACGGAAAGCCAGATACAGGACGCACGGATAATCCTCTGGCAGGGCCACTGCTCCGTGCACACCAGGTTCTCGGTGGCGCAGATTGAGGATGCCAGGGCCAAGTTCCCCGATGTCCAGGTCGTGGTGCATCCCGAGTGCGTGCGCGAAGTCGTGGACGCCGCCGACATGGACGGTTCGACGGAGTTCATCATAAAGGTGGTGAGCCAGGCTCCCGCCGGCTCCGTGTTCGCCATAGGCACCGAGATCAACCTGGTGAACCGGCTGGCCCAGGAGAACCCGGACAAGACGGTGTTCTGCCTAGATCCAGTGGTGTGCCCCTGCGCCACCATGTACCGCATTCACCCCGCCTATCTGGCCTGGGTCACCGAAGGGCTGGTTGAGGGCGCCGTGGTAAACCAGGTCGCGGTAGACGATGAGACCGCCCACTACGCCCGCGTAGCCCTGGAGCGGATGCTGTCGCTGCAGCGGTAGCCCCTTCCGTCATTGCGTATCCCAAGTCCGGGTGAAACTCTGAGGCATTTTCAGGCCATTAACAACGTCCAGAAACCAGCGGTTCAGCTTTTAGCAACCAGCTTTGTCCTGGCGCTTCTCCTGGCTGTAATGGTTGGATGTGGAGAAGAGGGTACTCCACAGTACGAGACCAGGGAATCGGGCGGCGCCGAGAGGGCCTCTGAGCCGGAAGTCGCTTTGTCCAACACGGCGCGTGCGGGTGAAGATCTGTTCAACGCCAACTGCTCGGTCTGTCACGGAATGAATGCTTCCGGCACCAGTCAGGGGCCGACTTTTATCGACCGAATCTACCATCCCGGCCACCACCCGGACTTCAGCTTTCGCAACGCGGTCAGCAATGGTGTGACGCAACACCACTGGGCCTTTGGCAACATGCCTCCCGTCTCCGGAGTCTCGTCGGAGGAGGTGGATAAGATCATCTGCTACGTCCGGGAGTTACAACGCGCCAGCGGCATATTCGAAGGAGACGACTTTTCTACGGTCTGCTGAACCGGGCGCTCCACTCCGCCTTGTTGTCACCATCTTCTCGAGGAAGACGGCACTGCCTGCCCGCCTGTCCGTCCCCCTCGGGGCTTGCACAAAACCCGGAAAACACGGAACATCTGGGTAAGTTGCTACAGATTACCCCTGACATACTGGCCGTCATAGACAGAGCGCTGGACGAGGACCTGGCTTCCCAGGACCATACCACGCGCCTCATCCCGCACGACCTGATCGGTCGGGCGACGCTGGTTGCCAAGGAGCAAGGCGTCCTGGCCGGCCTCAACGTGGCCGCCGCCGCCTTCTCCAGGCTGGACGCCGCCGTGGAAACGTCGCCGCTACTTCAAGATGGCTCGCCCCTGAACCCGGGCGATGGCATCGCCACCGTTCAGGGGCCGGTGGGCGGGATATTGAGCGCGGAGCGTACGGCGCTCAATTTCCTGCAGCGGATGAGCGGCATAGCCACTGAAACCGCCAAGTACGTGAAGGCCGTGGAAGGCCTGAACGCCCGGATCATCGATACACGAAAGACGGCGCCCGGTCTCCGCTATCTGGACAAGTACGCGGTGCGCTCGGGAGGAGGCCACAACCACCGTCTTAACCTGGCGGACGGCGTTCTGATCAAGGACAACCATATAGCCTCGGCGCGGCTTGGCGAACTCTCCCTGGCCGACCTGGTCAAGCGAGCCCGTGAAACGGCCCCGCACACTCTGAAGATAGAGGTGGAAGTGGAGACCGCGGAGCAAGCGGAGGAGGCCCTGAACGCAGGCGCCGACATCGTTCTGCTGGACAACATGTCGCCGGAGGAGATGCGGCAAGCGGTGACCCTGGCGAAAGGCCGCGCCCTCACCGAGGCGTCCGGCGGCGTAACCCTGGAGAACGTACGCGCCATAGCGGAAGCCGGCGTAGACCTGATCTCGGTGGGAGCGCTTACCTACTATGCAAAGGCCCTGGACATCAGCCTGGACCTGCAGCTTTGAGGGGTCAATCTGGGCAGTTCTAGACGTTCCACGCCTATTTCTGCCTCTGAGATAACTCCTTTGTGCTGTCAAGGTATGACACTCCATACCGATGAGAAGGTTCAATCTCTGTGCCCTCATGCCATTCATTGAACGAGGTAATGGAGACGTGTGGTACATCTGAGCTTATGAATGGCTCAGCCATAGCCCAGTGCTGACGATAGAATTGCCCACCGTCTCGACCTAGGACGGGGCGATCACTACCGCGGAGACTGCGGTCATCGTAGCCCGGTATGATGAAAGGTATGAACTTCAGTCCATAGGCATTGACTTGGGCTTCCCAGATTCCCCAGTGCGCTTCGACGTCAGACAAAAATCTGTCTTCCATCCCATTCGCCGGATACCTCGAAGGGTCGTACAGGCTGTACCCACTAATAGCCTTGAAATTGGCCTTGTAGAAATCCCAATCTGCTGGTTCACTACGTGGAACTGTGCGACCACCAATAGGGCCCTGCCAGTGGATCACGTCTCCGATTAGATATATATCGAACCCTTTGGCTCCCATGTCCGACTTCAGAGTGTCGAAGTAGGGCTGATGATTGACCACGTCACGCATCAAATAGATGAAGACGACCGGCTGCTGATCTATCTTGTGATAGCCAACGGAACCAAAATAGGAATCGGCAAGATAGTTCATTTCCTCAAGGAATTTATCTCCCCTGCTCATTGCGGGAGAGAACTCCTCATCGAAGTCGATGATGCTGCCATGGGGAACGTCAAGTATGTCCGGCGTCTCAAACAAGATCATGAACTGCATGGCAGTATCATCAGTAACCTGAGATTCGATTCCGGGCTTCAAGTGATCCTTTAATTGGGCGTCCGTAACGGACCCCTCGCCATGCCAAGAGACGGAAAAGGCCGTAATACCAGCCCTCTTCCCCCACTCGATGTGCTGGGCTATAACAGCACTGTCCCGGCTGTCGTGCAGTCCGAGCACTGGGTCCTCAGTGATAGGTTGAGACCACTGGTCGGGGCTGTACCACCCGTAATAGTGAGCAAATATGACCAGCTCACCCATGTTCTGCCCATTCTCCGCCGTATCGCCGCAGGCCGCCGCCATCAGCACCACGGCTGCCAATATTGATAGCCTTAGGTGAATCATAAAGTGCTTCACAGCTCGTCAGGCTCGTCAAAGTGCTGGAAGGGCAGCCCCTTACGGAACAGGTTGGCGTAGTGGGC
>DAOUKI010000067.1:0-2805 GCA_034421495.1 Dehalococcoidia bacterium
TGTACCTGCTCACTCCTGGTTTCATAGCCGGGCAGCACCTTGGAAAGCGCGCCCGACTCGCCAAAAAGCTCTTCTATCGCCTCCTTCTGGATAGGTGGGTGGTGCTCCCTGGGGCGGACCGGCCTTGGCCTGGACAATCTCTGGCGCAAGGATTCCATGTCCAGGCCAAGGATGCCCACGCTCCGCGGTCCTATATCCGGCGCTTCACGACCGATTTGCCCCAGCAGTGACTTCAACGGCCACGCTGATCGGTCCGCAATGGCGGACATGGCTTCCAGTACGCCTTTATCCGTGTCCTGCGCTCTTTCCAGCAAGGCAAGAAAGAGCTGGTGGCAGATAGTCGCGTCTTCCAGGGCTCTGTGCGGCTTCTTGAATGAAATGCCAAGGGCCTGCGCCAGCCCTGTCAGCGAATACTCCGTGGCTTTTGGTATGAACACCGTGGCCAGATCATGCGTATCGTATCTGGCGTTGGTCAGGTTGAGCGCTGCCCTGGAGAGCATTGCCAGGTCAAACGATATGCTGTGCCCCACCAGCGGATAATCAGCTATGAAAGCAAGCAGAGGCTCCGCTACCTCTGGCCACGGCGCAGCCGCGTCGACATCCGATTGGGTAATGCCGGTGAGCTGAGTTATGAAGTTGGGGAGTAGGCGGTACGGATTGACCAGATGGTCGAAGGTGTCCAGCACCTCGGTGCCGCGAAACTTCACGGCTCCCACCTGGATGATGACGTCTCGGTCTACGTCAAGCCCCGTCGTTTCCAGGTCAAGCGATACATACACCCTGTCCAGTACAGCGCCGGAGTCCCCAGGGGTTGCAACCATTACGTGCACACTACCTTGGCAAAAGGTGTCAACCGTCCGTGCTTGAGCCCTATCGCAGGATAGAACCCGCCTGCCCTTAAGGCCAGCAAGAAGTCGTTCGTATCGTTCACGGCGTTTGGAAATACCGTTACCGCTTCTCCCAACTGGCCAGATCCATGAACGTCGCTTCCGCCAGTGACTGGTCGATTCAGCAGTTGTGCGGTTTCCCAGGCGAAGGCGTTTTCCTCCTCTTTGTTGTGCGCATTGACCGCTTCTATGGCGTCCACCAGGCGGAACACGGGGTAGCCAGCCGCCTCTTCCACGGATGCCGGTCGTTTTGCGGGGTCTTCCAAGAGAAAGCTGGGACGCACTTTGGAGGTGTCGCGCAGGTATCTGAATGGATGTGCCGAGACCAGATAGCCGCCGCTCTCCTCGGCCTCTTGCCTGAGCTCCTCCAGCTTGGTTATTCTCCAGCTTTCTTGGTTCAATCCAAAAGCGATGACATGCCCCATTTCAGACTGCACTTCCCGCGCTGGGATGAACAGGACTCCAAGCTCAGCCGATAGCTCTCTAAGCTCATTGGGATTCCAGGGTTCGTCGTGCTCCACAAGCGCCATTCCATCCAAGCCCATTGCCCGTGCTTCTGCCGCTAGCTGCTCCAGCGATACGTTGCTGTCGTAGCTGCCGTTTACGGAGTGGACGTGGAGATCGAATATCATAGTTAGCGTTGCTGAGATTGTAGATGGCTATGGAAAACAGAGTCAACAAACTCATGGCGCCCCTTGCAGCGCGATTTGCACCACAGCCCCCTGCCCAGGGAGACGTGAGCGCCCGATCGCGGAATCAGGCCCGGTTCTTAGTCATTGATCGCCAAGCGAACTCGCGCCGTCGAGCATTCTCATGCTTCTAACCTCGCGTCTGAAGATGACCGCTAGGCAGAGAAGGGCTAGCAGCGCGCCCGCGCCTACGAAGACCCACTCGAGGCTCAGCTTCAAGAGCGCGCCCGAAACCGTGTGCGAAAGTGGGGCGAGGCCAACTGCAGAGATCATTAGAAGGCTCATCACGCGTCCCATTAGCTTCCGGGGTGTACGGGCTTGAAGCCATGACATGAACATAATACCCGCATATCCTTCCGCCACGCCGATTGCGAGAGCCAAAGCGGCGGCAATCCACATCGAACTCAGAAAGCCAAATGGCATCAACAGAAGTCCTGACAAGGCAAACAGAACGACCAGGATTGGCCCGAATCGGAGTCTGGGGGCTGGCAGGGTCCCCGCCAGAATCGAGCCGAGCAGGGAACCCCCGGCATATCCGGACATGACGACTCCCAGGGCAAGCGCGCCTTCCGCTAGCTTCGTGTTCGCCAGTATCGGCAGTCCCACAATCACGGGACCCTCTATCAGGAGTTCCATTCCGACAATCAGCAAGAAAACGGTGAACATCGCTGCGTCCGCGCGAACGAACTTGATGCCCTCACCTATAGATTTGAGTATGCCCACATCTTTCGTCTCTTGATCCACCGATTCGCTGCTCGGCTGCTCTAGGCGAATCAGGGCTAGAAGCACCAAAGCAACCAAGATGACCAGGGCCGCGACTGCAAACGCCAAACCAACCCCGGTCAGGTCCGTGTTGGCCACCTCTTGCAGGTTTGGGATACCTGTTGATGAAAACGCGCCACCGGTTCCGAAGAATGCGATTAACGCGCCCGCGAGCATCGGGCCAATGAACCCGCCCAATTCCGTGGTGGTCTGTATCAATGCGTTGGCCTGCCGCAACTGTTCCGTTGGCACGACGCGCGGCACTATCGCCATTGCGGCGGGGTAAAAGAATGCGTCTGAGGTCCCTTTGAGCAGGGCGAAGAGGTATATCAGCCACAACTCCGATGAACCCGTCAGAATCAGTACGGATAGAGCTGCACTCAGCGCGATACGCACGACGTTGCTCACCTGGATAATCGCGCGTGGGGAGAATCTGTCCACCAGCGAACCGCCCAGCAGCATGAACA
>DAOUKI010000068.1:0-13930 GCA_034421495.1 Dehalococcoidia bacterium
CTACCTTATCCAACGCAAGGGGCACGCCGAACTGAGAGCAGATGCCCGCCACGAATGCAGCATCGGCGTCGCTTTCAGCCAAGCGCAGTCCGTGGTTTAGATGAGCGGCCCGCAGCTTGAAGCCGTGCTTGCCAGCCAGCCGGTGAAGCGACAGGAACAGGGCCAGAGAGTCCGCCCCTCCGGAAAGAGCCGTCAGAATCACGGAAGTGTGGTTCAGCAGGGAGGCGGCGTAAAGCGACTCCTCCACCTTCTCTTGTAGAGGACCGGTCTTCACTCTACCTCACGTAGACCCTTCTACGGTGGCAACGCGGGTCACCTTCACCTGCTCTATCCTGACTCCACGCATCTCTGTGATCTCCAGGATGAAGCCCCTGTGCAGTAACCGCTCGCCCTCACGGGGAATGTGGCCCAGCCGGCTCAATATAAATCCGGCTACTGTCTCGTAATCGCCCTCCGGGATATCGATGCCCATGCGGTCGTTGGCTTCATCGATATCCATTCCACCCTCTACTTGATAGGTGTTGGCGTCTATGGCTTGGAACTCTTCTTCCGGGGCTGCTCCTTCTTCCCCAACGCGGCCCACAATTTCCTCGACAAGCTGCTTGAGCGTGACTAGGCCGGCCACGCCGCCGAATTCATCGGCGATCATGATCATCTGGTAGGAGGACTCTCGCAGCTCTGGGAAGACGCTTCCCACCATCTTGGTCTCAGGGACAAAGTAGGCATCCCTGACCATTTGGGTAACGTCGTAGTCCAGCGGTATTTTGTCCATTGACATGGCGCGGACCACGTCTTTCACGGACACAGTGCCTATCACGTTATCCAGATTCCCTTCAAAGATAGGAAAGCGCGTGTGCGAGTGTTGGCTGTAGACATCCAGGAAATCCTGAAGATTGGACCCTTTCTCCAAGGCTACGATCTCGGTGCGAGGCGTCATCACCTCACGCAACTGCCGCTCTCCAAAGAAGCGGAACACCTGCTCAAGCATATCCGCCTGCGGCGCCTCCACTTCGCCGGCCTCACGTCCCATCACAATGAGGGCGCGTATCTCTTCACCGGCGAACATGTTAGCTCCGGATACGCCGAACAGCCTGGCCACAAGCCGGGCCAGTCGCTCCAGGACCCAGACAGGGGGGAGAAGCATGATTCCTACCCACTGCAGAGGCCGCACAGCCACCAGAGCAAACCGCTCCGAGTTCCGGGCGGCAATGGTCTTGGGTATGGTCTCCGAAAAGATGAGGAGAAGCACGGTGATGAGCACCGTGGACACAATTACGCTCTGGCTGGGGTTAAGTCTGGTGGCAATGAGGGAGGTCCCCAGGGCGGCGGCGGCGGTATTAGTCAGATTGTTCCCTGTGAGCACAGTTGGCAACAGCTTTTCTGGTTGGCCTGCTATGCGGGCGACTCTCTCTGCCCCGCGCACCTTGTTCTTGATCATCACCGCCAGCTTTCCGCGTTGCAGGGAAAGGAAAGCCGCCTCCGAACCGGAAAAGAAAGCGGAAAGCAGCAGCATCACCAGCATAAGAGCCAGCCAGATAACCTCTATTGTGTCCATACCACTCCTTGAAAAGCAAAAGACCCCCTAGAGCTTGCTAAGGAGTCTCTTTAGTTGTGCATCGGCTATTCTATTAGCAAAACGGGAGTCCATGCCTCCTGACATTGGGGAATATAGCACCGGAGGAAGGCGTGTGTCAAAAGGGGGGCATTTACAGCACATCCACCGCTACTTTGTCTCCCGCCAATCACGGCCCACGGTCAGTGAACTGGCTGGTGGTTGGATGCGCCGGTATGTATAGAGAGCGAACACGGACAGCGTTGTTGCGGCCAAGCTCCGCCAGGCGACGCAGGAACGCCGCCATGCGGTCTTGCCCCCATGTCAGGTAACGCCACCAGACCTCTTCTCCGCCCACGTTGCTGCGGTTGATGGCGAAGTTCGACCGCTCAATGGCGGCGTAGGCCCCAGCGCCGCTCGCCACCACGTCCTCCAGGCTGGCGGGCAGCGTGGAAGACACGGCGTCCAGGACGTGATAGGCGTTGTAGTAGAGATTCACCGTCTCTCCACCGGCGGGCGCTGCTTGGATGAGCAGTGTAAGCGTATCTCCCAGACGCTGAATCGTACGTAGCTGGGTGGATACAGCCCCGACGGGTATTCTACGGCCTGCACTGAGAGCAGACCGCTCAGGGAGGAAAGGCTGAGGTCACGGTTGCCCGCGCTGGCGGTGAGCACGGCCTTCAACTCGTGTGGTGAAGCCGTGCTCACCTCGTTCAGGGCGCGCTGTATATGGCGGTCAAGCTCATCGTCGGTCCAGCGGTAGTTATCTGAGTCCTCATCGTGCAGGTCACGACGTACCCTGGCCCGCATTGTCGGCAAGTCCATGCGCTACCCCCTATGCCTAGTCCCTCACTCCGGTCAGCTTGGCCAGCTTCAGCGTGTTGAACAGGGCTATAGATACGTACCATTTGACCCTTGTACGCGTGGCGTCCTTGCTCTCCAGACTGCCCACGCTCTCCACCTGCAGGCCGCCAGGCGCGGTCAGGCCAACCAGCCCGCCTTCGCCCGAGCTGCACGGCGTAGATGGTGGAGCAGTCCGTGCTAGAGCCGACGGTCTGTTCCTCAGAGATGTAGTCGTTGATGCCAATGGGTATACCGTCGTAGAACTGCGCCATCATGCCGAACTCGTTGCGGTCGGTCTCAAGGAGGCCGCCGCCCGTGGCCCGCGACAGCGCCCCCAGCTTGCGTCGGGAGCGCCGGCTCATCAACAGCAGGTGCGGCTTTCCTCCCTTCACCGTGTCGATGAGCTGGTCCAGCTTATCCAGCGACAGAGTCGCGCCGTTGGCCCCCATGGATACCGTCTGTCCGTCGGCGGTGAGCCGGTCAATGCCGTCGAACGACTTGGCGTCGACGTCAACGTCGCCGTTGATGAAAGTGTCCTCGAACTTGTCTCGCACCGCCTTGGCCTTGAGCTCGATGACGGCGGCCTCCAGATCCTGGATGTTGGAGCGGGTGGCCTTGAGGTAGTTGTCCACGTCGGCGTCTCCGCCCAGGATCGCCAGCGCAGTGGTGACCTGAGTGAAGGTGGGCGTGGACTCCGTCCAGGAGACGCCCACGTCGTAGAAGGCGGCGGTGGGCGCCGCGTTCTCCCGGTTGTAGGTGAGGCCGTTGCCCGTTATCTCGATGAAGGGAAGCTCCTGGAGGACGGGACTTTCCTTGATCACCGACTCTATGACCCCGGCGAGAAGTAGGTCGTTGGATAGTTTGGCCGCTTCGGTAAGTGTGAGTGCCATCTGCTCTGCTCCTTTGTATGGGATTTGTAGGGAGCAGAATAGAACACAAGTTCGTTTATAGGGAAGAGGGAGATGTCAGGGAGGGATACTAGCAGGGTCGGGGCAAGCCCCCGCTAGCCGCTCTCCTTTTCTAGAACGCTCTTCGGCCAGAAGTAGTCGCGTTTGGGCACGCCGGGGGAGCCGCCCCATACACCCTGCTTCTCCGTGTCCACGGAGTACGTATAGGCGTTGTCCAGGACCTCCTCCTGCGTTGCCCACGCCCTGCGTGCATGGACAAAGTGCTGCGGCATCAGCGGTTCGTCGTCCTCTTCCAACTCAATCACGCGTAGACTTGGTACGTACCGGCTCAAATTACGCCTCCTAGCTTGTTCTCACCCTACTATCATATCCATCTGGCAAGCCAGTGCAACTTCTGGTATGTTCTGTGCTGAGAAATCCAAGCAGGAGGACACCACATGGAGAGACGCGTTCAGGTGGCGCGGGTGGATGAACTGGAACCGGGAAGTATGATGATGGTGGAGGTGGACGGCAAACCTGTGCTGCTGGCCAACGTAGACGGAGAGTTCTACGCCGTCAGCGACATCTGTACCCATGAAGAGTACAATCTTTCTTTAGGCTCTCTGGAAGACTGCGAGGTCGAGTGCCCCGGCCATAGCGCTTTCTTCGATCTGAAGACTGGTGACGTCACCGACGGCCCGGCCATGGATCCTCTAGAAACGTACTCGGTTCAGATAGAGGATGGGGCGGTCTTTATCGAATCGGCATAACCTAGTCAAAAAATTGGAACACGGAGGGTGAATAATGAACTTGGTAGGAAGCAGCGGAATTCTGGAAGTAGGAAAGGACGCTTACGGCGTTGTCCATCCGGACGGGGCCACCAACGGAGGTTTCATCATTGGGGACGAGGGCGTCATAGTGGTTGAGGCGCTGGAGACCCGGAAGCTTACCGAAATGGTGAAGGCGGAAGTGAGGAAGGTGACGGACAAGCCGATACGCAGCCTCATCTGCACACACTTCCACGGCGACCATTCCTTTGGCAACGAGTACTATCTGCCGGCCCACATCATAGGCCATGAGCTGTGCCGCAAGGAGATAATAGATAGGTGGGACTTCTCGGTGGACAGGTTCGCCAGCCGCTACGACGATAACGACCCCGCGCAAGCCGCCGAGATCCGCAACGCTCGCATCACTCCTCCCGACGTGGTGTTCCACAACGAGAAGATGACCCTTCACCTGGGCAACAAGCGCATAGAGCTCTACTACTTTGGCAAGGCTCACACCTCAGGTGATATCCTCACCTATCTTCCGGACGACAAAGTCCTCTATTCAGGCGACGTGGTCACTGAAACCGGAGGACCGCCATATGCGGAGGACGGCTTCCCCGCCAGTTGGGTCAACGTGATTGAAAGCATAGAAGAGCTGGACATACAAACCATAGTGCCAGGACACGGCACGGTGGGCGATAAGAGCCTGGCCACCACGGAGCGCGAGTACCTTGCCCTTCTCAAGGATGAGACCCGCAAGCAGTACGATGCAGGCGTGGACGTGGCCAAGGCCATCTCTGATATCACCGTGCCCGGCTTCCAGTCATGGTCGGAAGGGGCTATGTTCGATATGGCGGTGGACCGCCTGTACAAGGAGTTCGCGGGGACGATCTAGCTTACGGGATGAGGCTTATCATTCGCCAACGGTGGCTATGAGATAAGCCTCAAGCAGCGCATCTATGTCCCCGTCCAGGACAGCGTTGGGATCGGTGGATTCGTGGCCGGAGCGGTGGTCCTTGACCAGCTTGTACGGGTGCAGGACGTAGCTCCGTATCTGGCTGCCCCACTCGGCGGAAACGCGCTCCCCCTTTAGCTTCGCCTGCTCCTCGGCGCGCTTCTTTACCTCGATTTCCATGAGGCGCGCTCGGAGCACCTTCATCGCCGTCTCGCGGTTCTGCGTCAGGGAGCGTTCATTCTGGCATGTGACCACTATGTTCGTTGGCAGGTGGGTGATGCGCACCGCCGTGGCGTTCCTTTGCACGTTCTGCCCGCCGTGACCCCCGGCGCCGAAAGTGTCGATTCGCAGGTCGTCCGCGTTGATTTCAACCTCGATGTCCCCTTCGGCTTCAGGCAGCACCTCCACTAGAGCAAAGGAGGTGTGGCGAGAGTGAGAAGCATCGAACGGTGAAATGCGCACCAGCCGATGCACGCCGTGCTCGGTCTTCAGGTAGCCATAGGCCAAACGACCCTGCATCTCTACCAGGGCGCTCTTGATGCCCGCTTCCTCACCAGGCGAGGAATCCAGAATGCGGCCCTGGTATCCCTTACGCTCGGCCCAGCGCAGGTACATGCGAAGCAGCATCTGCGCCCAGTCCTGGGACTCGGTGCCGCCCGCGCCGGCGTGTACGGCGAGGATGGCTGTGCGATTGTCGTATTCGCCGGAGAATACAACGTCCAACTCAAGTCTACGCAACTCCGATTCAAGAGACTCCGCCTCTTCCTCAAAGACCGCTTCAAGAGAAGCGTCGCCTTCTTCCTGGGCCATCTGCACAAGCTCAAGGAGGGACTGGGCGCGCATCTGGAAGCTCTGCCAGCTTTCCACTGTATCCCGCAGCTCCGCGAGGCGGCGCATATCCTGCTGCGCCTGCTGAGCATTGTTCCAAAAATCGGGCTCAAGGCTGCGCTTTTCCAGCGCGGCCATGGCAGTCTGCTTGGTGGCTACCTCAAAGACGCACCATTAGGTGGGATACTCTTTCCAGCAACTGCTCTGTTCTGCTTCTGATGTCTTGCATTTTCAACCTTCCAAGACCCGTTTGCGGGTCTGTTATTCAGTTCATCTCCATACGGCTCTGCGCCGGGCCCGCGACAGCTTCGCGTGACGGTATCCTGCCAGCCGCAGCCTGATGAGCCAGCCGAGTCGGCTCAGGCATGCGGTAGCCCTTGCTGCTGGCTAGAACGTAGCGCATAGCGGTGTCCAGGTCAACCTTGTGGCCTATTGAGACATACACCGGACTGACCTTGTCCCTGGTGCGCAGTGCAGCCCCTACCACCTCATCTCTGTCCTTCAGATACGACCAGGAGCCCCGTTCATTTCCTAGAGGGGCGTGCTTGCCTCTGAGTATAGATTTGGCGCAGCCTATTGTCGGCAGGTCGGCCAGCACTCCAACGTGGCAGGCGATGCCGAAACGCCTGGGATGAGCCAGTCCCTGGCCGTCGATGAGCACTAGGTCGGGAGTGATTGTCAGCTTTTCCAAGGCTCCCAACAACACCGGCGACTCTCGGAAAGAGAGGTAGCCCGGCACGTACGGGAACGGAGGCACCCCCTCTGAGTGTTTGACCTCGACGACTTCGAGGTCGGGGATGCTCATAACCACCACGGCTCCCCTGGTAACGCCGTCGCTGTCTGGTGGAGAAAGGTCCATGCCCGCTATGAACCGCGCTTTTTCAGGAACGGCACTGGTCCGCGATACCCTTGAAGCCAGGTCGGACTGGATAGCCGACGCCTCCTGAAGAGAGACGTCCCAGGGATGAAGTTGGAGGATGTTCAAAGCGATTGCTCCGGTTCAGACGCCGGCCATGATAGCAGTTGAGCGATAAATGGTTCAATGGTATGCTGACTTGCGGTCGGGGCGTGGCGCAGCCTGGTAGCGCACCTGCATGGGGTGCAGGGGGTCGGTGGTTCGAATCCACTCGCCCCGACCATTCCATACCTAAGCACACAATCCAGTGTACTCTCTGCTTGATCCATCGCTGCCCGTTTCTTTATAGAATGTGTGCTAATCAGCCATGAGAGCTACCCCGGCCTGAGGAAGAGATGTCACGAGAACAACACACGAACGCCAACCGGACATACTGGAATGAACTGGTGTCCATACACGCAGCGTCCGAGTTCTACAACCTGCAGGCTTTCAAGTCGGGCGTCTCCACGCTGCGTTCCATAGAAACGACGGAGATCGGGGACGTTCAGGGCAAGGATCTTCTCCACCTGCAGTGCCACTTCGGTTTGGACACGCTTTCCTGGGCCAGGCTCGGCGCAAAAGCGGTGGGCGTGGACTTTTCGGAGAAGGCGATAGAGCTGGCCGGTTCGCTGGCAGAGGAGATGGATATCCCCGCTCGGTTCATATGCAGCGACGTCTACGACCTGCCTACCAAGCTGGAACGTCGGTTCGATATCGTGTTTGCCTCCTACGGCGTGCTTGCCTGGCTGCCGGACCTCGGCCCCTGGGCAAAGGTGCTGGCCCGGTTCGTTAAGCCCACGGGCTTCGTCTACATCGTGGATGACCACCCCTACGCAAGTATGCTCGACGAGGCGGAGGACGGCACGGTCTTGCCCAGTTACTCGTATTTCCAAAGCTCTGAGCCCATGTGGTTTGCCCCCGGAGGGTCCTATGCAGACAGGACCGCAATGGTATTGAATGGAAACTACCAGTGGCATCATACCCTGGCAGAGCTGGTAAACGCCGTGGTGGAATCCGGCCTTGTGATTGAATCCCTCCGCGAGTTCCCCGTATGCTCCTGGCAGAGGTTCAGCGCTATGTCCAAAGATGAGGATGGCTGGTGGAGAATGGCCGGCGATCCGTTCCCGTTGACCTTGTCAATCAAGGCAAGGCTCGGAGCAGGTTAGTACAGCCTCCTAGGACTGGCTGCTGTCCTCCGAGCTCAGGGCCGGCTTGGTTGTTCTGAACACAAGGAAGACAACCGGTATGGTCACCGCCAGTATCCCCATCATGACGTAGAAGGCCGGCACGTAGCTGCCGAAAGTGTCGAACGTCCAGCCGAGGAATATGGGTCCGGCCAGTCCCACGGTTACTATCGCTCCGTCCACCACGCCCCAGATGGTGCCGAATGCCCTGGTGCCGAAGATGGTCCCGGCAATTAGGGGACGCGATGGGACCGACATGCCGTGGAACAGGCCAAGGATGACGGCGAAGACCAGGGCCTGCCAGTAAACGGTTATGTTGGCCAGGATGAGCAGCGCTATGAGCTGCCCAAACATGATCGAGGCAAGGACACGCCTCCAGTCGAAGATGTCCATAAGCACGCCGGCGAATATCCTGCCAATGCCGCTGATGCTAAAGGCAACCGCTACGGTGGCAGCGGCCTGTGTGCCGCTGAAACCTATACCCTGAAAGTAGGCTATCTGGTGTACCTGCAGACCGCCCATGCTGGCTTGCTGCGCTCCCAGAACGCCCGCCAGCGCCCAGAACACTCTGCTGCGCAAGGCCTGCTTCACCGTAAAATCGGAGGGCTGAAGGGGAGGAGCCGCGGTCCGGACTGGCGCAGCCGTTTGCTTGGCGGGGGTCTCCGGCAGCACATCGCCGTCGGGCTGGTACCCGTAGTCCTGCGGCCAGGCACGGGCAACGAGGGATAGCGGGATACCGATGACAAGTACGCCAAGGCCCAGCCAGAAGACGGCGTCACGCCAGCCCACTTCGGCTTCCAGGATGGATATCAGGATTACCGCGGGCCCTCCCAGTGCGCCACCCATCATAGCCAAGCCGGTGGCCCGGCCTCGCTTTCTGCGAAACCAGCGCGCCACCACGACCGCCCAGGAGATGCCATGCGATGCGCCGCTCATGCCGATGGAGGCATAGATGAACGCGACGTAGAACAGCCAGATGTTGGCGGCAAAGCTGATTAGCACCATCCCCGTCCCTACGATGATCACGCCGACCAGAATGACCTTCCTTGGCCCCACCCTGTCTACCAGATAGCCGATGATGGGAGAGAGGAGACCCGACTCCACCTGGCGCAGGGAAAACGCGCCGGATAGAACGGTGCGCGACACGTTGAAATCGTTGAGGATGGGCAGGAAGAAGACGGTGAATCCCTGCCAGAAGGATATGGAGAAGTAGGAGTTGAGAAGGATACTGGCCCCGACTATGTACCAGCCGTAGAAAATGCGGGGACGCCGCCTGGTCTGCCCGGGACCGTTGACTGGGCCTGTTGACGGGGTTGTTTGGATGCGTCTTTCTCCCTAGAACAGTTTAGTGACTGTGCTACATGTGCTCCGGCGCGGACATTCCCATGATGGAGAGGCAGCGGGCGAGCACTATGCGGCAGGCTTCGACGAGCTTGAGCCTGGCGAGGGTGAGAAGCAGTTCTTCCGGCACTTCCGAGACGACTCGGCACTGCTGGTAGAACCAGTGGAACGCTGTGGCCAGCTCCGTGGCGTAGCGGGGAAGGTGATGCGGCTCCAAAGTTTCGGCCATGTGCTGCACCAGCTCAGGCAGGACCACCATCTTCTTGATCAACGCCGTCTCCGCTTCGTGGTTCAGCAGGCTGACGTCGCCGGAGGTGTGGTCAAGGTTTCGCTCTTTGGACAGAGCCATGATGCCGGCGATGCGGGCGTGGGCGTACTGCACGTAGTAGACCGGGTTGTCCGCGGACTCCTTCTTCGCCAGCTCCAAGTCGAAGTCCATCTGGCTTTCAGGGGTGCGAGAGAGAAAGAAGAAGCGGCAGGCGTCTGAGCCTGCCTCCTCCAGGAGTTCACGCAGGGTGACAAGCTCGCCGGAGCGCTTGGAGGCGCGCACCGTCTCTTCGCCTCGTTTCAGCGTGACAAGCTGGCTGACTATGATGGTCAGCCTATCGGGGTCGATGCCAAGAGCGGAAACAGCCGCCTTCATGCGTGAGATATGGCCTTGGTGGTCGGCGCCCCAGATGTTTATGACCCGGTCGAAGCCGCGTTCGATGAACTTGTTCCTGTGGTAAGCGATGTCCAGTGCAAAGTAAGTGGGCTCACCTGTGGAGCGGATGAGGACATTGTCCTTCTCCTCGCCCAGGCTGGTGGAGGTGAACCAGGTGGCGCCCTCGCGCTCCGCCAGGTATCCGTTGCTTTCCATGTCCTGCAGGGTGAAGGCGGGTTCTCCCTTGTGGCGAAGCTCGCTGTTTTCGCTGAACCAGACGTCAAAGGCGACCCCGACGTTCTCCAGGTCGGTGCGGATGATGGCCAGCATCTTCTCCAGGCCAACCGCGCCTATCTCAGCGACAGCTTGGTCAGCGGGCAAGTCCAGGAAGCGCTCCCCGTGTTCGGCGGCCACTTCCCTGGCGAGGTCGCTCATGTATTCGCCCATGTAGCCGCTTTCGGGCATCTCGGCGTCCCTGCCCATCTGCTGCAGGTAGCGCACGAGGAGCGAGCGGTAGAAGGTATCCATCTGCGTACCGGCGTCGTTGATGTAATACTCCGTGGAAACGTCGTAGCCGGCGGCGGCCAGGATGCTGGCCAAGCCACTGCCGAGCACGGCGGTACGGGCGTGGCCCACGTGCAGCGGCCCGGTGGGATTGACGCTGGCGAACTCCACCTGCACGCTCTCCCTGGTGCTGCGCTGCAGATTGCCGTAAGTATCGCCGGCCTGGAGTATCCCCTCCACCTGTTGCTGCAGCCAGGACTGCTTCACCACGAAGTTGATGAAGCCGGGAGCAGCGGCGCGCACCTCCTGGATGGAGTCGTCGGCGGGGGTGAGGGGGACCAGGCGCTCGGCGATGGCCATGGGGCTCATGCGCGCGGCTCGCGCCAAGCGCAGGGGCAGGCTGATGGCGAAGTCGCCGTGCTCCGGGTTCTGGGGTCGCTCGACCTCTATCTCAGGGGTGGGCCCAGCGGGCAGAGCGCCGCTCTGCTGCGCGGCCTCCACCGCCTGGGCGGCAAGCTGGGCTATGCGGTCTTTGAGCAGCATTATGCTCTAAATGATACCACGATAGGCCAATGCGTTTGATGAGCAGATGAGAGGTGAATTGTTTCCAACGTTATGTCAAGCTCCAAGGCTAAAACGGACCAACTTTTTTCCAAAATATGCGAAAACAAATCCGATTTTCCTTCGACAGGCTCAGGGCAAGACCCCGTCAGGGTTGGCGCGCTTTCCGCCGTGAGGGCGAGAACGGGTGTTGTGGATGGGCCGTGTTTCATGGGTCAATGATAGAGAGAGGACGGCCTATGGGGAAGGAGGAGGTGGCAGGGCGACGCAGTTCCAGGTCGGCCCTCCACCAGCTAAGACGGCGTTGGATGCAGTGATGAAGATATATTATGCTATAGCATCATGAGAACTACGATTTACCTTGACGACCAGCTTGCCAAACAGGTGCGTCGCGCTGCCAAAGCCCACGGCATAAGCGTCAGCGCCTTCGTATCCAGGACATTGGACGACGCCCTCAAACGGCGCTAGACGGCTGAGCCGCCCCCGTTCCAACTGGTGACGGTGCGTGGCGTCCACACCCGCCCCGGGATCAATCTCGACCGGCCGAGGACGCTCGACGCAGAAGATGACGAGGCCCGGTTTGGGCATGGCGACGGGTGATACCCCCTACCCCGCTTCTCCGCCTCCGGCAAACGTGGATTGGGCGAGGGACTCCCTCAATTCGGGGTGTTGGGAAAGGGTAGGATCGCGGTCAAGCAGGGTCTCCGCTTCCTGGCGGGCCAGCGACAGCAGCTCGGCGTCGGTGAGGCGGGCCATACGCAGGTCGGGCAGGCCGCTCTGCCGCGTGCCGAAGTAGTCGCCCGGGCCGCGTTGCTCCAGATCAAACTCAGCCAGTTCGAAGCCGTCGCCCATCTCTTCCATGGCGGCAAGTCGCTTCTCGGCATCTTCCGACGGCGATTCGGCGACAAGGACGCAGTAGCTGGCGTGTTCGCCGCGGCCCACGCGGCCACGGAACTGGTGCAACTGGGCAAGCCCGAACCTGTCCGCGCCCTCTATGACCATGACGGTGGCATTGGGCACGTCTATGCCGACCTCCACCACCGGCGTGGAGACGAGGATATCCAGGCTTCCATTACGAAAGTCGTCCATCACCTCTTTCTTCTCGCCGGTGGACATGCGGCCGTGAAGCAGCCCCACTTGCAGATTGGGGAAGACCTCTTGATCAAGACGGTCGCGCTCCTTCACCGCGGCGCGGGCGTTTATCGCCTCCGATTCATCGATGAGCGGGTAGATGAAGAAGGCCTGCCTGCCTTCAGCAATCTCCTTTCGCACAAAATCGTAGATTGAGCGGCGGCGCTCCGGGCCGACGTGCTTGGTTCGTATGGGCTTCCTGCCCGGCGGCAGCTCGTCGATGGTGGAGAGGTTAAGGTCGCCGTAAATGGTGAGGGCAAGGCTGCGCGGTATGGGAGTGGACGACATGACGAGCATGTGCGGCCTCCGTCCGTGCTCCCGCAGAGCGGCGCGCTGCATCACCCCGAAGCGGTGCTGTTCGTCCACCACGGCCAGGGCCAGGTTTGGCATCTCCACGCTCTCCTGGATGACGGCGTGCGTCCCGATGACGATGTCCAGTACGCCCGCGGCAAGCATCTCATAAATCTCGCGTTTGGCCGCGGCGGGTGTGCTGCCCAGCAGCAGACCAACGGTGACGGGCCGGGGATGGGGGTCAAGACGCACCGAGAGCAGGTGCCCGCTGATGGTTGGCTCGGCCAGTCCTTCCAACAGTCGGCCCACGGTGAGGAAGTGCTGCTCGGCAAGGACCTCGGTGGGGGCCATGATTGCGCCCTGGAAGCCGCAGGCAGCGGCGGCAAGCAGGGCAGCCAAGGCAACCACGGTCTTGCCGCTGCCCACCTCTCCCTGGAGCAAGCGGCTCATGGGACGCTTGTCCCGAACGATATCGGTCATGACTTCGTTCAGGACGCGCTTCTGGGCGGCGGTAAGCGTGAAGGGCAGCGAGTTTAGGAAGGTGTCCATAACTCCGGTAGGAGGAGACAGGGGTACTGCTCCTTCCACCAAATCCGATTGCCTGCGGACTGAAATGACACCAAGCTGGAGCATGAACAGCTCCTCGAAGGCGATGCGTCGGCGCGCCGCTTCGAAAGAGCGGGGGGAATCCGGATAGTGGGCCTGCCACAGGGCGCGTTCCAGTGAAAGGAAGCCGTTGCGTTTCAGGAGATCGTCGGGGAGGGCGTCCTTTACCGATGCGGCGGCGCGGCCCAGGGCCTCTCGCGCTATCCTGCGCATTGACCGCTGTGTGATGCCTTCGCTCAGAGGGTATACAGGAAAGAGGCGTCCATGCTCGGCTAGCTTTTCCAGGCTGTCGCCGTCGTTCACCTGCTCCAAATGCGGCGCGTTCATGCTGCGGCGTCCGTTGAAAACGGTCACCCTTCCGCTCAACACGTATCTAGCGCCACTCTTCAGATTCCTTGCCATGTAAGGCTGATTGAACCAGACGACACGGATAGTGCCCGTTTCATCCACGAAGTCAGCTTCTACAATTTTGAGGGGATGCCTTGGGTTAGGAGGTGAAGGTGACGTCCACAGACCAGCCACCACCGACTGCTCTTCATCGATTTGAAGTTCGGCTATCTTCACGACGCGGTTGTGTCGTCTTGGAAACAGGTACAGGATGTCGCCAACCGTCTTCAGACCAAGGCGCTTCAGGGGAGCGGATACCCGGGACGTAACGCTGCGCAGCACGGATGCCGGAAGGTCAAGGGACAGCGACTCCGCGACGGGGTCAGGGCCTTTGGGCGCGGGCTTGGCGGCAGGCATCCCCTCGGTCGAGGCTTCCACACCCAAAGCGGAAAGGGCGGTGAGCACCCAGCGGGAACGTTCCTTCTGGGACATGGCGTCGTAGGAGACCGGGAGCAGGTTGCCGGCGCGGAGAGGCTGGGCTTCGCTCTCCCCGTTGCCGGAGGCTTGCCACTGTTCAAGGAACCCGTCCAAGCCGCCGATAACGGACTTGTTGTC
>DAOUKI010000069.1:0-6891 GCA_034421495.1 Dehalococcoidia bacterium
GAGGTAGACCACGTTTGCTACTACATGGCCGCCGACAGAGTGATGTTCACCGGAGACACCGTGCTTGGCGGTTCATCGTCGTCGGTGCGGGACCTTGGTTCTTACATGAAATCGTTGCAACTGCTTGCCGGATTCAAACCGGACAGGGTGTTTCCAGGCCACGGCAGGCTGGTGGAAAACGGCGCCGCGTACATCCGGCAGTACATAGAGCACCGCTTGCGGAGAGAAGGGCAGATACTGGCAGCGCTTGGGGACGGGCATACGGACGTTTACGATATTGTGAGAGCGGTCTACCCCAAGAATTTGCGCCGTGTGCTCAGGGAAGCGGCGGCGCGAAACGTGCGGACGCACCTGGCGAAGCTGGTAGAGGAGGGCAGGGTGCGGGAAACGCCGCCCGGCTATTCACCGGCCTCCCCTAGTTCCGCCGACCCTGAGTCCTAACCCCCGCTCACTCCCTTCGACACGCTCAGGGTGAGCGGGGTGGCCGGGTACTGGCCAGGGCAACCACAAGGGTTGCCCCTACTGTGCGGTGTCCGGTAGGGGTGGCTGCGGCTCCTCTCCACAAGTCTGCATGGGGATGACGGACACATCGTAGTTTTGCGGACAGAGGTCTTGGATTCTTCGTCGCTGCGCTTCTCAGAATGGCAGGGAGAGCCCGCTCATGGAGAGCCTGTAAACGCTAGCCTACACGTATCGGCTGGCTTTCAAACTCGGTCATTTCCGTGATCAGGTCCGCCGCCCACTTGTAGATGTTGTTCTCCTGCACCACGGAGCGCATCCTCTTCATGCGGCGCTGCCTCTCCGTGTACGGCGTCTTCAAGGCGGCGTCTATGGTCCTGGCGAAGCGGTCGGTGGCAAACGGGTTGACCAGGAAGGCGTCCTTCAGCTCGTCCGCGGCGCCGGTAAACGGGCTCAGGATAAGGGTGCCGTCTTCGTCGTAGCGGCTGGCCACGTACTCCTTGGCCACCAGGTTCATGCCGTCGTGAAGCGAGCTTACCACGTAGAAATCCGCCATTACGCGCGTCGCCGTGCGCATGGCGGGGGCAGGGTTCTCCGAGATGCGAATGATGGGCTTCCAATCGCCATGGCCGTACTTGCCGTTGACCTTGTAGATCAGGCTGTCGATCTCATCGATGACGTCACGGTAGGATTCGATGCCCAGGCGGCTGGCCGATCCAAGCTGCAGGAAGACCAACCTGGTGCGATACTCCGGGAATAGCTCAAGGAGCCTGTCTATGGCGTTTATTCGCTCCACCACGCCCTTGGTGTAATCGATGCGGTCAAGGCCGACGCCAATGATCCGGTCGCCCAAGTTCATGTCACGCCTGAGCCGGACTATCTCCTTGCTCACCTCATCGCTCTGAGCCTCTGCGTTGATCGACTCGAAGTCCACTCCTATGGGGAAAGTACGGATGGAAGTCCTGTGTCCCCGGCGAAACACGTGCCTGTAGTCCAGATCAATTCGGGACTCCACGACGCGCTCCACCGCATTGAGGAAGTTGGTCCCATAGTAAGTGGTGTGGAAACCTAGCATATCGTTGCCCAGCAGCCCGTCTATGATCTCTTCCTGCCAGGGGCACAGTCCGAATACCTCGGGGTCCGGCCAGGGTATGTGCCAGAACTGCGCCACTACTATGGACGGGTTCCGCTCCTTCAGGTAGCTGGGCAGTAGCGCGAAGTGGTAGTCCTGGATGAACACGATTGCCGGTTCGTCGCTCACCTCCTCCAGGATGCGGTCGGCAAAGAGGCGGTTGACCCGTTTGTAGGCCTCCCAGTGCGACTCTTCGAATATCGGCTTGGTGTAGGCCACGTGGCACAGAGGCCATAGGGCGCTGTTGGAGAAGCCGTCGTAGAAACCGTGCTGGTCTTCTTCGGAAAGCCAGACCCGTTTCAGCGTGTACTTGGGATCGTCCGGCGGCACCGCCACCTTGTTGAAGGAGTCCACCACGTCAAAGTCGGCGTCACCGCTGCCTTGAGCAATCCAGGTGCCTCCGCAGGCCTGCAGAATGGGGTCTAGCCCTGAAGTAACACCGCCGGCGGGCTGGTTCCACTGTATGGAGCCGCTGCCGCGGGTGTGGATGTAGGGCTCGCGGTTGGATACGACAATAAGAGGAGCACCTTCAAGCTTTTCACGGACAAGGTCGCGCAGGGCTTGCGGAGTCCACATTGTTCCATCCTCCAGATGCGTCATGGATGCCAGCAAAAGAGTCCAAAGGTGGCTGGGCGACGCACCTGCCATCGGCTTGATTTTATAGCAGCGGACTTACCGCGTCAAAGCAGGGTTGTCTCCAACCATAAGCCCCGGGTTCCCATTCACCCTTGAGCAAGTGCTAAAACATCTCCCGTTTCCTATCTGGACATTGTGAATAACGTAACGCTATTATGTTGCGGGTTCCGTTCTTTGTTCTTATCTTTTTCTAGTTGCGCCGCTACGCAGGAAACATGCTAAACATCGTCTTTCCGCAACGGAAAGGTATAGAAGAATACGTTGAAGTCATAGGCCGTGAAGCCTATGAAGAGATCGTCTCTCTGGCACGACCCCTAGCGGGCAAAAGAGTCCTCCACATCAACGCCACCGAAACCGGCGGAGGCGTCGCGGAGCTCCTCAGGACCCTGGTCCCCTTGACCAACAGCGTCGGGCTGCAGGCGGACTGGGCCGTGATGAGGGGAGCACCTGAGTTCTTCGACGTGACCAAGGCCATGCACAACAGCCTCCAGGGCAACAAGGCGGTATGGACCAAGGAAATGTGGGACATCTGGCGCCGCTACAACAAGGCCAACGCCCAGGACCTGGACATGCACGACTACGATTTCGTCGTGGTGCACGACCCACAGCCGGCCGCGCTCCTCAACTTTGTGAGGAGGCGCAACTCCTCTACCAACGGCCGCTGGCTGTGGCGCTGCCACATAGACATCACCGACGCCAGTCAAGAGGTCTGGGACGTTTTCAGGCTCTTCCTGGATATGTACGACGGCCTGGTGTTCACCATGCCCACTTACGTGAAGGAAGAGCTGGGCCGCTACAACGTCGTCATCATCCCCCCCGGCATAGACCCTCTCACCCCCAAGAATACCCCCCTTCCTACCGAGGTCCAGATGAGGGTCCTCTCCGATGCTTCCATAGACCCCGACCGTCCAATTATGTCCCAGGTATCCCGATTCGACCCTTGGAAAGACCCCCTTGGCGTCATTGACGTCTACAAGAAGGTCAAGCATATGGTGAAAGGCCTGCAGCTTGTCATGGTCGCCGCCATGGCCGGGGACGACCCGGAAGGGTGGGTCTACTACGAAAAAACGCTGCGCCACGCCGGTGAAGACCCCGATATCCACTTCCTTGTCGATCTGTTTGGACGGGGCAACGACATTCCCGTAAACGCCGTCCAGTCGGCCTCCAAGGTCGTGCTCCAGAAGTCGATACGGGAAGGATTCGGCCTGGTTGTCACCGAAGCCCTATGGAAAGGAAAGCCCGTAGTCGCCGGCGATGCGGGCGGCATACGGCTTCAGGTTCGCGACGGCGAGACCGGCTATCTGGCCTCGACAACGGATGAGTTCGCTGAAAAAACGTTGCAACTGCTCAAAGATCCCGCGGAAGGGGACCGGCTGGGCAGTGCCGCCAAAGAGCACGTCCGTGAAAACTACCTGATAACCCGTCTGCTCAGGGACTATCTGACGGTCTTCAACCAGCTTGACAACGGCGCTTAGCGTTCGAGCTCGGAAGCCTCACGCACCACCAGATTGCTTCGCTTGCGCTCGCAATTACGAAAGAGCGGAGCGAGGCGGCCGCCTAAAGGAGCCTTGCTTCGGGTAGGCTGGACATCCTCCGGTCCAGCGTCAGCGTCTCCAGGCCGGTTCCTGCGTAGTCGATGGCGATTAGCCTGTCGAAAAGCCCGGGGCCGCTCCTCGCCGCTAGGGCGTCGAGTACAGCGTACCCGTTCAGCGGGGCGACGAGACCGCTCATCAGTACGTCGGCCAAGCCGGTACGGGCTTCTGTGCTGGAAATGGCGTAGTGGTGAATCAAGGCAGCGTAGGCCTCACCTATTGCCTGGTTGGACGCGAACAACTCGCATCCGCGTTCCTCCACCATGGCGACAAGCTGCCTCACACAGCGCTCGAAGTCCTTTTGCGGCTCCTTGGAGACGAGCCTGACCAGAATTGAGGTGTCAACGCCGTAGCGCAGGGCCATGCCCCTTCTCCCGCTGGTCCCGGAACTTGCGGATGTCGAAAGGGGGAGTCCCAGGCGGGACCTTATCCCCAAGGTAGCCCAGCTTGGAGAGGTCTATCCGCTTGGGACGCAGGGTGAACCCGTCCGGCCCTTCCAGCAGTTCAAGCTGGTCGCCGGGCCCCACGCCTAGTTCGTCCAGTACGCGCTTGGGGAAGGTCACCTGGCGTTTGGAAGTAATCTTGATGAGCATCCGTTCCTCCTTACTAGAATACTACTTCAGTAAGGCGGGGAGTTCAAGCCGGCTGATACTGTGTTCTCCTGCTAGGGCGCTTGGTGAAGAGCAAGAACAAAGCCGCTACTGACGCCGCGGCGAGGAACCCCCACAGAGCGGGATTGTAGGTGCCCAGGTTGTCTACCACCAGGCCCGCCGCTACGGGCGTCAGCGTGCTGCCGAACATGGTGCCCGTGCCCAGCATGCCGTTCAGCTTGGCAAAGTTCTTCCGTCCGTAGAAGTCCCCAATTATGGAGTGGTTGACGGGCGCGGTGCTCTCCCCGTAGGCAAAGAAGAAGGCAAATAGATACAGCATCCAGACAGCGTCGGAGTTGATGAGGAACAACATCCCCAGCACGGAGGAGATTTGACCCATCATGAGCACGCGAGGTTTGTACACGCGGTCACCCAGCCATCCGTTGAACAGAATCAGGGGCGTTGCGATGAACGCCGTCAGCGCCAGGAAACTTGCCCCGGTGAGCTTGCTGAAGCCAAGGCCGACAAATATGGGTATGAAGTGCACGCGTACGCCTGCCAGCACGGCGTGGCGCACCGCAGTGCTGTACATAATGATCCAGTAGGAGGTCGATCTCATCGCCTCACCCGTATCGAAGTCTTCCGGAGCCGTGGTCAGTCTCGGCGCGGACCGGGCGCCGTCCTGTTTCTGGGCCTCGGCGTCCTCCTCCCCGGGCCGTCGCCAGTCGGGCAGCAGGCCCATCGACTCGGGCGATCTGCGGATGAGGAAGGTCAGGGGCAGGGCGACCACGAGCACGAGGACCCCGGCGAACACCGCGCCCCCGCGCCAGCCATAGCTGACTACAATGATGGCCACCACCGGGGTTAGCAGGGCGCTGCCGAACCTCAGAGAGGATGAGAATATGCTGAGGACGCGCGTCCTGTAGCGTACGAACCACAGGTTGGCCACGGCATGCATAGAGTGGAGGAAGCCCATGTTGAAGGCGAACGATATGACGAAGACGTATATGACGAGGAACGACCAGTAGTCCCAGGCCACGGGCAGGATGAGGAAGCCAATGCCGCCGATGAGCGCGGCGAGCACGGCGGGAAGTCCCGGGCCCGTTCTATCTATGAACCAGCCGACCAGCGGCCCTTCTATGCCGCCCTGTACGCGCGCCATGGTAAGCACGAAAGCCACCGCGGCGCTGCCGACCTTGAACTCTTCCTGTATGGGAAGGAAGAAGATGGGGAAGGTGGCGGAGTGGACGGAGCCTATGGCGTTGACAATGGCGCCGTTGCCCACCATCACCCAGCCGTAATGGGTCTGGCGCAGTCCTCGTTTACCTGTTGGTTCTTCAGTTTGCTGCATGGGGTCTCCAAAGGGAATCTACCACACTTTCAACGGCTCCGTTCGTGGTGAGGATTACCCCTGGACTCCCGACTGCTCGGGAGTGACGAAAAGCGAGGCATTGCGAGGCGAGGTGCATCCCTTTTCAAGCGGGCGTTTGCTCACCAACGCCACCCAAGATATACTCTGCCATTGTGCAAACATGCACAGGCGAAACATGAGCATGACTGACAAGCGTATTGCAATATTCGGGGCGGGCGCCGTAGGCAGCTACATCGGCGCTTTCATAGACAGGGCGGGCCACGACGTTACACTGGTCGACCCCTGGGCGGCCCACGTCGATCGCATTCAGAAGGAGGGCCTGCAGGTCAGCGGCCCACAGGGAGAGTTCGTGCAGCGGGTGAGAGCGGTGCACTGGGCCGACGCCCAAGCGTTCAATGCGCCGTTCGACATCGTCTTTCTAGCCGTCAAGTCCTACGACACCGAGTGGGCGGCCCACTTCGCCAAGCGGTTCCTGTCCGATGACGGCGTCATGCTCTCATCGCAGAACTGCATGAACGACTTGCTTGTGGCGTCCATTGTTGGGCATGATCGAGAGGTGCCCTGCGTTATTTCCGGCTTTGCGGTGGCCCTCTGGGAGCCGGGCAAAGTAGTGCGGCGCAGGGAGCCTGAGGGCGTCGGCCACTCGGTGTTCCGCGTGGGCGAGCTTCACGGCAAAATCACTCCCCGCGTGGAGGAGCTGGCCGAGCTGCTGGGCAGCGTGGACGGCGCTTACGCCACGTCCAACATCTGGGGCGAGCGCTGGTCTAAATTGGCTCTTAACGCCGCTTCAAACCCGGTGGTGGCTATCACTGGGTTCGGAGCCCAGGGTTTGGCGGCTGACCCGCGGGCGCGCCTGGCCTACATCCAGCTTGCCAAGGAGTGCGTCCGGGTAGGCCAGGCATTGGACTACCAGATAGAGCCGGTGAACGGCATCGATGCGGAGGTCTGGAGCAGAGCGGACGAGGGCGACGCTTTTGAGGAGTTGGACGCTCGTCTGCAGGGGCGGGGCGACCCGGAGGACTGGCGATCATCCATGGCCCAGGACGTGACCAAGGGCCGAAAAAGCGAGATAGAGCAGATGAACGGCTACATTGTGGAGATGGGCCGCGA
>DAOUKI010000070.1:0-11601 GCA_034421495.1 Dehalococcoidia bacterium
CCTCTTTGTCCAGGGGAGGCTCCGTCTCGTCGTCGCGCATCACGGTGTCCAGCGGCATCGAGTGACTGGTGGGCGATACTTGGTCGGTGTCCAGCTCCTGGAGCATCTGGAAGTGCTCCAGGATGTCGTCCATCTGCGAGCGGTAAAGCTCCACCTCTTGCTCGGTAAGCCGGATCCTTGTCAGCAGTGCAACATGTCGCACTTCATCGGAGGTCAGTGCCATGGTATCTCCCTTTGCTTGATCTCAACCGTCTCCTAGTGCCCCCAACTGTCGTGGAACGTCACGTCCGCCACGGGCTTGCGTATGCTTCCGCCAAAGCGCTGGCCCTCGCCGGGATACCCCAACGGGATTAGCGCCGCCGTCTCCACGTGGTCCGGTATGCCCAGGAACTCCTTGATCTGCCGTTCATAACGGCGGTGCATGGTGGTAAGCACTGTGCCCAATCCCAGGGCACGAGCCGCCAGCATGAGGTTTTGCGCCGCGGGGTAGATGGAAGCGCCGTCGACGATGCCGCTTCGGCCATTCCAGCCCTCGGCGTGCTGAACGCAGGCCACTATGACCACCGGAATTTCGCCCATGCGGGCGCCCAGCTCATAGCCCAGCCTGTAGGGCTGGGTCAGTGTAGCGGGGTCGGGATTGTCGCCGCCAACGACGGCTCTCCACGCTTCCAGGTACCACTCTCCCAGCCTGCGCTTCTTCTCCTCATCACGGACCACAATAAAGCGCCAGGTCTGCCTGTTCCCGGGACTTGGAGCGCGCACCGCGGCTTCCAAGATGGTCTTAACGTCTTCCTCAGAGACGGGATCCGAGGTAAACAGGCGGATGGCCCGCTGGCTGTGCATCGCTTTGAACAAAGGCATATCGTTCATTTGAGCGCCTCTTTTAGTCGTTTGGCCTTCTCTTCCTGGATGATGCGGTCGATCTCTTCCACGGCTTCCTGCAAGCGGCCATCGTGGTTCACTACCACGTAGTCGAATTCGTCCTGGCATTTCATCTCGGTCTCGGCGGTCTCTATGCGACGCTTCAACGCTTCTTCCGTCTCCGACTTTCTTTCCAGGAGACGGCGCTTCAACTCCTCCATGGTGGGAGGAGCCAGGAAGATGAGCAGCGCGTCCGGTATCTTCGACCGCAAGGTGCGCGCGCCCTGTATGTCCGTTTTGACGATTACGTCCTTGCCGGAGGCCATTGCCTTATCCGCCTGGGAGCGCGGTACGCCGTACCAGGTGCCGTACACTTCGGCGCATTCCAGGAAACCGTCCTGCTTCATCAAAGTGCGGAACTCCTCAGGCGACATGAAGATGTAATCGACGCCGTGACGCTCCCCGGTACGCTTGGGCCGGGTAGTAGCGGTTATTATGTAGCGCCAGGGACGTTGGAGAAGCTTCATACCCTGTAAGGCGGCGTCTTTGCCAACCCCGGAGGGGCCGGAGACGACGATAAGCAGGGGGCTAGGCGCTTCCACGGACATCGGCTAACCGGAAGACCCGTCGCTCAAGCTGTCAAGGTCTTTCCAGAAGGTGGGGTACGATACGCCAGCCGCCTCTGCGCCCCGCACCACGGTTTCTCCGGCGGCGAGCAGTCCCGCGACGCCCAGCGTCATGGCCAGTCGGTGGTCTCCGTAGCTCCGCCCCGATGCGCCTGTGAGGAGGCCGGTGCCTTTGATCACCATCCCATCTTCCAACTCATCCACCTGGCCGCCCATGCGGATGAGCTCGGTCGCCGTGGCCTTTATTCGGTCCGACTCCTTGACCCGGAGCTCTTGGGCATCTCGAATAACCGTAGTCCCCTTGGCGAAACAGGCGGCCAGGGATAGAACGGGTATCTCGTCGATGAGCCTGGGAATCAGATCTCCGGCGATTTCAGTGGCGGTGAGGTCGCTGGACTCCGCCGTGATGTCGGCCACTTCTTCGCCGCCCTCCATGCGCCTGTTGGCTACGGTTAGGCGCGCTCCCATGGATTCCAACGCCTCCAGGATGCCGGTGCGCGTGGGGTTCATCCCCACGTTCATCACGGTCACCTTTGCCGAGGGATGACAGACGCCGGCAACCAGCCAGTAGGCCGCCGAGCTGGTATCGGTGGGGACGTTCACGTCAACGGCCCGCAGCTCTTTGCCGGGAGTGACTTTCAGGGTCAACCTATCCTCCGTCAGCGCGGCGCCCATGTTCTCCAGCATACGCTCGGTGTGGTCGCGGGAGGCTGCGGGCTGGTGCAGAGTGGTCTCTCCGTCGGCGTAGAGGCCGGCGATTATGAGGCATGATTTGAGCTGGGCGCTGGCTACCGGCATGTCGTACTCAATGCCGCGCAGGCCACCGCCTTGTATGGCAAGCGGAGCTTTGCTGTCGCCGTCTCTCCCCTGGATCTCTGCTCCCATCTGTTGGAGCGGCTTGATGATCCTGCCCATGGGCCGCGATCTGAGCGATTTGTCTCCGGTGAGAACGCTAAAGAACGGCTGTGCCGCCAGCAGCCCTGAAACCAGGCGCATGGTGGTGCCGCTGTTGCCCGCATTGAGAACGTCCGCGGGTTCGGCCAGTCCGTGAAGACCGTTGCCCTCCACTTCAAAGTACTCTTTCCCGCCGTTGCTCTCGCAATTCTGATGACGGGTAATCTTCACGCCCAACCCTCGCAAGCAGCGCAGCATGGAGGCGCGGTCGTCGCCTACGCAGAAGTTGGAGACGTGAGCAGTGCCTCCGGCAATGGAGTTGAGCAGCGCGGCGCGGTGGGATATGGACTTATCGCCGGGCGGCGCTAGTACGCCTTCCAATCGGCTTGGTGAAGAGATGGAGCGCTTCATTATCCTCTTCTACGTCTTTCTTCCCGCTGGGGGCGACGCTGCTGCATGGATATTATTTCCTTGTACCGCTCTCTTATCTTGCTGCCCACGACCATGTCTATCATCTGATCGCCGAACGACGGCACCTCCGGTCCGGCGGGAGCTAGCTCATCGACCTGGTCCTCGCCGGATTCGTACCGGACTAGCCACTTCTCCCTGTCTGCCCAGACCTTGGTGAAGGTATCACCCAGGGCTTCAAGGCCGCTTTCCTCCGACGTCTTCCCTATCATGTCGTGGTAGTGGCGCAGTTCCTGGATGGCTTGCTCTACCCAGTAGAGCAGGTTGTCGCGGTTGGTTACCGATATGTCTAGGTTCATCACAGGGTCGCCTGAAGCGAGGCGTGATATGTCGCGGTAACCCGTGGCAGCCATCCTGGACATCTCCCTCCAGGACGGGCTCTTGGTGGTTACCGAAACCAGCGCTGATGAAATTATGATGGGGAGGTGGCTGACCGCCGCCACAAAGCTATCGTGCTCCACCGCATCAAGGAAATAAGGCTTCGCTTCAAGCAGCTCTACCATGCCGAGCACGGCCCTCACCGCCTCCTCCCTGGCCCGTACGCTGGGGATCACTGCGTAGCGGGCATTCTGGAACAGGTTGGCGTCCGCCGCTTCTATGCCGGAGACCTCTTTACCGGCCATGGGGTGACCGCCTACAAAGCTGACCTCTCGCGGTAGATACTCTTCCGCCCAGGCCATTATTTCGGTCTTGGTGCTTCCGGTGTCGGTCACCACGCAGCCCGGCGGCGCCATGTCGGAGATCAGCTCAAGCATCTCCCTTATCGCCAGCACGGGGGTGGCGATGATCACCATTTTGGCGTCCTTGACCGCGTCCTCCAGCTTCCAATGCGACTTGTCCACGGCCTTCAGCTTCTCCGCTTTGCGGCCGGTCTCCAAATCCTTGTCGTACCCGGATATCTCAACCTTGTCAGAAGCTTTCTGTTTGAGGCCGAGGCCTATGGAGCCGCCAATGAGACCCAGCCCTATGATGGTTATCTTGTCCACGATTCCTCCCGGTTCCGCCTATTCAGAAGAAGCTCTGTCCCACTATGACGGTACCCAGGTAGTTTATCACAGGGTTGATTACGCTACGGAGTATGCCCACCCCGAATAGTATGTCCGACATTATAGCCAGCATGAGCAGGGGCGGCCCGTATTGCTGGAACCTGGCAAAGCTGCGCGCCATGCTGGCGGGCAGCAGCCCGGCGGCGACTCCGGATCCATCCAACGGCGCCAGCGGGATCAGGTTGAAAACGGCGAGGATTATGCTGAATAGGACTACGGTGGCCACGGTGCGGGCTAGGAACCCTTCCAGGCCGTCTTCAAACAGGCGGGTGGTAAAGAGCCTGAACGGCCAGTCAAGGAGTCCTATCTTGATTGGCAGCGTGAAAGCCACCGCCGTGAGCAGGTTCGATGCGGGCCCTGCGCCCGACACAATCGCCATTGCACGCCGTCCGCCCCTCAACGCCCTGTCGTCCACGGGTACGGGCTTTCCCCAGCCAAATCCGACCAGGAAGAGCAGCACCGTGCCCGCGGGGTCCAAGTGACGTACCGGATTGAGCGACAACCTGCCCAGCCTCTTGGAGGTGCTATCGCCCAGCAGGTAGGCCGCCAGCGAATGGCTGAACTCGTGGATGGTTATCGCCACCAACAGAGCGAGTCCCACGGTGAACGCGACCACGGGGAAGATGCGTAGGAATGTAAGGGGTTCGGAGAAAAGCAGGTCCAGGTAGCCTAATAACATGCAGCCCAGGACCTATCGGGAAGTCGTTTGCTGATCAAAGCGCTGGGATGAGGAGCTAGAACTCTTCCTCTAGCTCCTCGTCCTCCTCGTGCTGATGGTGGTGTGAGGATGCCGGCTCCTGCGCTCTGGGCAGCGAGGGGCCCAGCTTCTGCTCGTTGCGCATCTTGCGCGGCGGCAGCTTGTCGATGTTCGTCTTCAGCTTACCGATAGCTGTGGCGCTCATCTTGCCCAGGTCTGCCACTATGCCGTCGATTCCCATGTCGCTCAGCTGCTCCAGCTCGTGCAATGACAAGCCGACGTCCCATTCCAGCAGCATGTAGCGGCTCGTGGCGGAGCGGACGTTGGATATGGCCAGCAGGTGGGTCAACGAGAGCGACCCCTGCGGTTCGGGGCGTTTCAGCAGGATGACGTCTACGGGAAGGTCTTCCAGGCCGCGCATCAACGATTCGTCGAGGTCGGCGGGTATCCGCAGTACGCGCGCTACGTCGCCCTCATTCAAATGGTCGACCAGTACGCCGTCCAGGTTGAAGGCTACAAAGTCGCCGCCTTTTTCCTTGGCGGTTTCCACCAGGTTGCCGTCCGCCTCGTCGAAAGCGATACCCCAGATGGAACCTTCCGGTGGAGCCGATTCGTTTGTGGAGCTTTCCAGCGTACTGAGAGGCAGCACCAGGGCATCCGTGTGGGATGAGACCTTGCTCAGGTTCTGCTTCTTAGCGCCGTTAGCCCAGGCCAGGAGCACCATTGTGGGCAAGGTCTCCACTTCCCGTCGCGGCGCGAATCCCAGCGCGCGGACGGGGCCTTTGTTCACCTGTTCCAGTCGTTCAAGCAGTTTACTCATATTCGTGATAATCGCGGCTAGGAAGGATGTATTGATTGTATGTGATGGGATGCACAGGTTCAACCTAGCGATTCCCCGAGTCCCTCTGTATATTGTGTGCCGACATGCCGAACAAGAAAGAGAGGATAGACTCGTTACTCGTGCGGCTGGGACTTGCGGAAAGCCCACACAAAGCCCAAGCCCTGCTCATGGCGGGCCTGGTCACCGTGGACGGCCGGATGGTGGAAAAGGCGGGAACAACGGTCCCGCCCAGCGCCGACATCCGGGTGAAGCAAGCGCCCCAGTTCGTGGGCAGAGGCGGCATCAAGCTGCAGCACGCCCTGGACAGCTTTGAGCTGGACGTGTCGGGCAGCGTGGCGCTGGACGTTGGCGCTTCCACCGGCGGCTTTACGGACTGCCTGTTGCAGAGCGGCGCCGCCAGGGTCTACGCCGTGGACGTGGGACGGGGCCAGATTCACCAGAGGCTGCGCGACGACCCCAGAGTCGTGCTCATGGAGGGAGTCAACGCCCGCCTGCCGTTCCATCTGCCGGAGAAGGTGAACATCGCCACTGTGGACGTGTCGTTCATCTCGCTGGTAGTGGTGCTGGCTGAAGTGGCGCGGCACGTTGAATCGGGCGGATCGGTCCTGGGGCTTGTCAAGCCGCACTTTGAGGCGCGGCGGCACGAGGTGGGCAGGGGAGGGGTGGTGCGCGACCCGAAGATACACGCGGCGACCCTGTCCAAGGTGGCGCTGTGGGCGATTGACCACGGCTTGCGCTTCAGGGGAGCGATTGCATCGCCCATACTGGGAAATGCGGGGAACAGGGAGTTCTTTGTCTGGCTGCAGAGGCCCGGTTCAACTTGACACCCCCATTGACCCGTTCCTATACTGCCATTAGGTGGATGTGTGTATAGCCTGCGGATTGTTCCAGGGCGACCACGCCAGGTTTACGAGGGCGATTAGCTCAGGTGGTTAGAGCGCAGTCCTGATAAGACTGAGGTCCCTGGTTCGAGTCCAGGATCGCCCACCATATTGCAGCGCCGAAGTGGCGGAACGGCAGACGCGCTACGTTCAGGGCGTAGTGCCCGCAAGGGCGTGGGAGTTCAAATCTCCCCTTCGGCACCAGGTATTATAGAATTGTCTCGGTTCGTTACAGGCATCGAGCGCTTGTAGCTCAATTGGATAGAGCACTGGCTTGCGGAGCCAGAGGTTGCGGGTTCGAGCCCCGCCAAGCGTGCCACCCCTTATTTCTCAGCAGCGGGGGCGATTAGCTCAGACGGCAAGAGCGCCTGCTTTACACGCAGGAGGTCGGAGGTTCGAGCCCTCCATCGCCCACCAGACTTGACGGTAGACAGAACCGAGCCGTTCAGCGCCATCTCCTCGGCGTCTCTCCCTCCTATCGGAGAGTCCTCAGGCATCGGAATCGTGTAGCGCACCACGGCGTTGTCGGGCATGACCACGATCTCCTTCACGAAGCTCTCTATGAAGGACCTGCGCTCCGTCAGTTCGCTCTCGCGCAGGAAGTTACTCATGTCCAAGGCGTAGGCCGTGATAGTTTCCACGTCGTCCAGGACCTCCCTGCGCTGCGACAGCAACGCCCTCGCCTCCTCCGCAGACGCCTCAAGCTTCTCCTGCCGCTCCCTGTGGTCTCTGATGCGGGGCTTGAAGTCCTCGATGTCCAGGTCGGTGGTCTCCGCCAGGTCGTAGAGCCGTCCCAGTCTCCGCTTCACGTCCGCCAGCTCCGCCTCGATGGTCTCCAGCTTCTGCCTCTGCTCCTTGGCCACCCCGTCCATCTCCTCGTCCACCAGCTTCACCAACGCCCGGATGTTGGACTCGGTGAGCACGTTCTCCCGAATCTTTCCCACCACCTTCTCCTCGAAGCGGCGGGCGTTGAGCCTGGGAGTCTTGCAGGTGCCGCTACCCCGCTTGAGAAGGGACTGGCAGACATAGTAGGCGAACTTCCCGCTCTTGGCGTCTTGCCCACTGAGCGCCCTGCGGCAACTCTTGCACCGGACCAAGCCGCTGAGCAGGTAGGTGCTGCCGACCCTTCGGGGATGCGCCCTCCTGGGAGCGCGGGATTGCAGCTTCCGGTTCACTCTCTTGAACCGGGACTTGGAGACGATGGCGGGGAACGCCTTCTCCACTCTGACCGGGTCCGCCTTGTCCTTGGACTCGACGCCCCAGACCAGGGTTCCCGTGTACACCTCGTTTCGGAGGATGATGTGCACGCCGTTCTTGGACCAGGGCCTGCCGGTGGGGTTGGCGATGCCCTCGTCGTTGAGCGTGCGGGCGATGTCCAGAATTCCCCTGCCGTACTCCGCCATGTCGAAGATGCGCTCCACGACAGGCCCAGTCGCGGGGTCCGGTTCCAGGGTGGGCCTCTTCTTGGCCCCGTCCTGCACCATGACCTTGCTGAATCCATAGGGAACCCTGCTGGCTACCCAGAAGCCTCTGGATGCCGCCTCACGCATGCCCCGGACGACCTCCTGGGCCAAATTCTCGCTGTAGAACTCGTCCACGCTTTCGATGATGCCCTCAAGGAGCCTGCCGGTGGCCGAGTCGTCGGCGTTCTCGGTTATGGAGACGACCCTGATGCCCTTCCTTCTCAGCATCGACTTGAAGGCCACGGCGTGCTCCCGCTTCCTGGTGAACCGGCTGAACTTCCAGACCAATATCTCCTTGAATGGGGCAGTTGGCTTGCTGGCCTCGTCAATCATCTTGCTGAACTGGGGCCGGTCGGCGATGCGTCCGCTCTCGGCCTCGTCGATGTACTCGCGGGCGACGTGGTATCCGTTCTTGTCGGCGTGGTCTCGCAAGGCCCGCAGCTGGGCGGCCACGGACAGGTCCACGTCCTGGCGTTCGCTGGAGACCCTGGCGTAGAGGGCCGCCGGTATCAGATCGAGTTTGTCATTCATCAGTTACTCCTCCCCGTCTCTTCCTGCTCTGTACTCGTGCGGGAGCGCCAGCCGTTCCATCCGCTCCCGTCTGCGCCACTCCCTCTCCTCCATATACAGGCGGATCGCTTCCCGGAGCAGTTCACTCACGGTGCGCTCCTCCTCCTTTACCACCTGACGGAGTTGTTCGGCCATCGGCGGTGGGAGAGAGAAGGTAATGGTCTCGGTGTTTCTCGATAGTTTGGGTGACATTGTTGTTCTTTCCACCACTCATTATAGCACGGTGTCTTACCATTTGCCATCGGGCAACCGATCTTCAACCTCCGCCGGGGCGCTGCAACAATTGCCCCATTTCGACCTGTTGGGGGCTCAACACGGGTCGTGGTAGAACTATCCGGGGGCAGGAAGGTCTCAAGCGGGGTTGCTCAAGGATATGTCGATCCTGAAATCTATTGCCATGTCTGACGTTGCCTCTACGGTATACGCTCCACTGGTCAGGCTTCGCCTGATACGGGAGAGGCTGTACGGCTCCTCAAAGTCATCGTTATCGTTCACGACTTCACTCTGAGCCTCTTCTATCACTTCGCCGGTAAATGTGTCGCCACTGATCAAATACAGACCGAGGGCAGCAACTTCCTCGTCCGCAGTCAGTACTATTGTCACCTCTCCAGGTTCGGACAGAGTGAAGCTATAATGCTCGGCGCAATAGCCCTTCTTTCGATCTGACTCACGGTCCGAGTTCCAACTATCGCTGTCGGTCAAGCCATGTCCCGTCAGACTTCCTAATTCGTGGACCATGTACCTGATAGCCGCCTGCAAGTCGTTGAAATGCTCCTTCCAAGCCTTTGCGATCAATATACGGTCATGAGGAACGTCAATGGCGTCTTCGGCTTCTCCCATGCACCTCTTGGCTTCCTCCGGGTTTTGAAGTATATCCATCCAGGCTCTGGCGATCAGAGTCCAATCTCGGGTGTTGTCAGCGAAGCGTTCCGCCGACACTAGGGTGAATGCGATATCCGTATATCCGGACTCAGGTAGCTCATTTGCTCTCTCCACCAAATCGCGGGCAGCCCGTTCAGTCATTCCGGGTTCAACCCAGTCAAGTGCGCTCGTTCCAGCAGGAAATTCGCCGAATGTGCTCCTTAGTTCACCTAAGTACGGCCATTCCATAGGCTCGAATTGCTGACGAGCAATTTCAACAGCTCTGTTGTGAAAACCCATTTTTGCCCACATGTCTCCAACAATAGTCCAATCGTCTACTTCGCCAGATTCTTCGGCCTCGCCCTCAGCTTTGGCCATACATTGCCTAGCCAATTCGGAGTCGTCGAAGTCTTGAGCCCACGCTCTTGCTAGAATGACCCAATCAGACACACTCTCTGCTACCATACCGGCCATGACCATACAGCGCATGGTTTGTCCTTGACTATCAGTCAACCCTCCAATGCTCCTGGCTACAAACACCCATTCCTCCGTGGTTTTAGCCGTACTGTCTCTCATTTCACTCCATCAATTGCCGAATGTCTGAGTCTAACAATCCCACATTGCTATGGACTTGTCCAGACGGTTCCTTGTAGTTGCGACCCGCAAAGAAGACAGTGATGGGAGACCCTTGGGCCCAAGCGTGGTTTGGAATCCATGTAGGTCAGTTGGACTGTCTCCTCCCTCGTCCTTCACTAGCAACCTGGGCGGACTCACGAACCGGGACGCCTGCCGGCAAAGACGAGTTGATGGCGCTCCTTTACTTCACCACAGATCATCCCACCAGAACGCTGATGACCAATAGCCCAAACAGCCCGGCGGCGACCAGTCCGAGGGTGAAAGCCGCTCGCCTCATCCGGTCGTGCTCCCCGCGCTCCTTCCGACAGACCTGCTGCAGCTCGGAGTTCCGCTCCTGTTCCAGTGCAAGCTGACCTTGAAGTAGCGCCACCTGCTTCTCCAGGCCTCGAATCCTCTCCTGGGCCACGTCCAGCAGCGTACCCCGCGATCCGGCGTTTGAGCCGTTGTCCGGCGGGTCGCCCAGCACCACATATACTCTGTGTCGTCTTCCTAGCTGCTCCCGCCTGACCTCTATCTCTCCCGAAGCGATCCGCCGATCCAGCGTGGATAGGGACACCGCCAGCTCCCGGCAGGCCTCGGTCTTCGTCATCAGTCTCATGATTCTCCTCCTTTCGGACGTTCCCGCTCATCACGTCAACATGCGTCAACCCTGACACGTCAAACACGTCACGGGCCTGGTGGCGAGGGTTCCGGGACTGGCCCCCAAGGCCCACCCTCCCATCTTCCGAAATCAAGCCTCTGCAACAAAATGCAATTAATTTCGACTTTTTGGGGCTGACAGCGTTGGTAAGCGGTGATCTACGTTTGTTGACAGCCCCCTACAGGAAGTATCAGGAACGGAGTTTGGTCATTTTGCAACCAGGCCCAGTGGGGCCAGGGGCCTCCGTCCGGCAGGGTGAGGCGGCGGCAGTTGCCATGAGTCTCCCAATACCCCACGTGAAGCGAGAGTCTGCAGGTTGGATATGAACAGGATGGGGCGGTTTGGGCCCCCGGCAGCTCGCAGGAAGTTTTCCTCGGCATCGGGTGTCGGGAGTACGAACAGCACCAGGGGAGGCAGCCCGCCGTGGTCCCGGTTGGGCCACCCGCTGTCGAAGTACCGGCGGTAGTTCCCTAGGCGGGTGCGAACCCGCCTGGGGGTGGTGGCCCGTCGCTCGAACTCCAGCAGGTAGAAGCGGAACCGGCCCTGGTACGCCAGTTGGAAGGAGGCGTCGGGATGCACGACATAGTTGGTCCAGTCCCAGCGATAGCCGACGGAGGAGCGGGACGTGGGCATCAGATCGAACACCTCGTAGTCGTAGTTCTTGGAACGGGCAGCCTCGGCGCTCAGCATGGAAGCGAAGCCGATGACGGCATCGTGGTGCTCCATCTGGGAGGCGATGGCCCTCATAGCGGTGCCGGCGTAGACAGGGTATGCCGCGTTGCGGAGACGCCGTTTGCGAGCGCTCCAGCGACCCAAGACCGGGCCGATGGCGGCCCGGTCACGCCGGGCCAGGCATCTCAGCCCATCGTCGGTGAGGACGTGACGTTGGCCGTCCGCCTGCACCAGGGAGTGGCCAGCTAGAGAGTTGAGGACCTGGTTGGCTCGGCGGCGGGTGACGCCGCCCATAAGCCCGGCCAGCTGGTCGGTTGTGCACAGGGGCCATGCGGCAAGCAGATCCATGGCGTCCTTCTCGGCGCCGGTGAGCTGGACGGCGAGAGGGGAACCAAGCAGTTCCGACGGCTCCGGCATGCCTGCACGCAGACGGTTTGGGTAACGG
>DAOUKI010000071.1:0-1868 GCA_034421495.1 Dehalococcoidia bacterium
GCCGAAGATGCCCACCGCCCAGTCGAGCCACGTCTCCGAGCCGCCCGCACTGAGGTTGGCGTAAGGCCCACCGCCGAACTTGAAGGAGACGGCGTTCATCAACAGTATGCCCAACACAGCCACCCCGCGTATCAAATCCAGGCTGGTTATGCGCGCGGACTCACGAACGGGACCGGAGTCAACGGTCTGGGGGCGTTCTGTCAACTGGTCAAACTCCTAGGGCGAGACTGTACCGTGCGATAATGTACCATAACCTAATCTATAGAATTGAGCGTTCACTTGTGGGGAAGAAGCAACTGTATTTAGGCGCAAGCGTGTTTTTAATGTTGGCCATGGCGCCGCTCTTTTTACTGAGCTGCGGAGATAGGCTTTCCGAAGTGGAGGGCCTGGTTATCGACGTGGAGGAAAGGTCCGTAGTGGAGGTGGAACGGTTCACCATAGAGGACGAAGAGGGCAGAGTGTTCACCTTCACCACGGAGGGGTTCATAGGCTTCACGACCTCGCACTTCAGAGAGCACATGATGCTGGCGGATCCGGTAAGGGTACGCTACAAGAAGGACGGCGACACCCTGATAGCGGCATTTATAGAGGACGCGGCCTAGATGACGCGTTGCAGCGCCTGCTCCAACTCCTCGTAAGAAACAAAGCCGTCGAACTTGGCGGAGACCCGTCTTTGAGCATCGATCACGAAGACCCACGGCTCGCTGGGCAGACCCCACTCTTCGAACGTAGGCGAGAGTACCCCCTTTGTAATGTCGCTCCGCATCTCATGGGGGTTGGCAAAAACCTCCACGTGGATGAAGTTGGCCTGCTCCCGGTAATCCTCCTTCAACTTTTTGACCACATCCACCTGCGGGCCACAGGTAGCCGAGGTGCAGAAGGCGGGAGTGGCAAAAGCAACGACGAGGGGCTTGCCGGCCTGTAGCGCTTCGGCAATGGTTATGGAATAGAGATCCGGGTCAGGTTCAACGTCTGAGGTGAGCTCATCCAAGGAGGCCACGCTGGAAGCGGTACGGTTCAGGCTGGCCGGGGCCGGAGAGCCAAGGGCGGGGGTGCTGCTCTCCTCGGATACGCGCATGACCATGCGCGCCAGCCGGCCTTCCGCAGCGCCGTCGGCGGGCGAGACCTGCGCCAGCCACAGACCGGCTTTGTCGAACTCTATCTGCACTGTAAACACCCCTCCCGGCCCGGCAGGCCAGGAGCGCCATCCGGCCTCTAGCTCCCCTTTTTGTACAATCCCCCCATCCTGCTCGTGGGCCAGAGCCAGCATTGCCGAACCTGCTTTCACCGGCGCGTTGTTCGAATCGATAAGCGCGAAAACCACCCGGTTGCTGCCAACCGATAGGTCGGAGGAGGCGAGAACGGTACGCAGGGAGAGGCTCACCACGGTGGAGGGAACGGTTGGCGTTGGCGTGACCGTAGCGGGAGAAGTGCAGCCGGTGAGAAGAAGCAGGCAAAGAGCGGCCAGCAGAACAAACCCTGATAAAAAGAAACGGGATGAAAAGACAAGCGAAAGAAAGCGCATGCTAGCTCTTGGCTCTATATATCTCCACTGAGGCGCCTTTGGAAGTAACTCCTGATATGGGAGGCGATAGCTTTGTCACCCTCGTCCACACTGCCTCTACCGGGAAGGAGGCAAGGACCCTCATCGCAATCGTTTGCGCTACCGCCTCCAACAGGTTATACGTTTCATCCTGGACAACGGCTTTCACCGTCTGATACAAGTCGGTGTAGCTGACGGTGTCGTTTAGACTGTCGGAATCGCCGGGCTTACTGAGGTCAAGGTAGACGCTCAAGTCCACCAGGAACTGCTGGCCCAGGCTCCGTTCCTCCGGTCTCACTCCGTGGAAACCGTAGAAGGAAAGCCC
>DAOUKI010000072.1:0-15371 GCA_034421495.1 Dehalococcoidia bacterium
CCAGTATGTCCACGGTGCCGAGCGCTTCCACGGTTTGCTGGGCGGCCTGCTGCACCTGGTTCATGTCGGTGACGTTTACCTGGAGCCCTATGGACTTGTGGCCCGCCGCCGCAATCTCCTCAGCAGTTTCCATCACTTTATCGCCGACGATGTCCCAGCAGGCTACGGCTGCGCCACGGTTTGCCAGCTCCTTGGCGGTGACCTTGCCCATGCCCATCGCCGAGCCGGTTACCACGGCTACGCGGCCTTCCAGACTTGTACCCATTCTTCCCTCCTTATTCTTCTCCGCCCAGCAGCGCCGTGAGCTCTCTGACGTCCGGCATATCGTCCAGGCGGTCTATTGCTTTGACTACGGAATTGGCCCTTTCCAGCCCCAGGATGTCCTGGGTAAGGAAGAGGAACTTGTCGATTAGCTGCTGGTGCGGCGCCGGGTTCCCGGCGTCTCCCCGTATCGAGTTGGTGGTCTCGTAGAAGGTGCGGCCGTCCCTGAGGCGGACGGTTACCTCGGCACAGGGCTGGTCGTCGCGGCGCACGGTCATTTCCGGGTTCAGCGTCACGTTCACCCTGGCTGACAGATCCTGAATGGCGGGATCCGATACGGCATCCCGGTAGAAGGCCGTGATGTCCGCGCCGTGCCGCACGATAGCAGAGGCCACTGCGTAGGGTATGTTGAACTTGGCGCTCAGCATGTTGGGCGGGTAGGGGCCAACCATCCCCAGCGGTATGCCTCCTATAGTCACCACATCCACAGCCTCCACCTCTTCCGCGGCAAACTGCTCCCTGCCTGTAATGTCCAATATGGCATCCAGGGTAGGGTGGTTGTAGCGGCAGCAGGCGTGGAACTTGAAGTAGTTCTGCTGGATGCGGTGTATTCCGCCGAGGCCCTGCACGGCGTCGTCCGCATGGAACTCATCGCCCAGGATGGTGCCGAAGACATCGGAGGGGGCGTCGTGAATGCCGGTGTACCCCGCTTCGTACATATGAACGGCGAGGATGCCCTGGAACCCCGACCTGCCCGAATAGGCGTTGCGGATGGTGGCGCCCTCGAAACAGGGTGTCCAACTGTTGCCCGGACTCATGGAGGTGGAGAGGTTTATAACGTCCCGCACCTGGTTTGCCGTGTAGCCCTTCAGTTTGGCCACGGCCGCGGCTGCGCCCGGCGTGCCCCAGTGGCCGTGGGAGTGGACGTTGGGGCGCGGCCTGCTGGCGCTTCCCAAACGTGACGAGACTTCATATCCAAGAAGCAGGCTCCCCATGAACTGCCTGCCGCTTGTGCCCATCTCCTCACCAATGGCCAGCGCCGCGGGCATTACATGGATCGATGGGTGGCCTCCGCCCCAGCGGTTGCCCTCGTCCATCTCCAAGCCGACGCCTGCGGTGCCGTTGACCAGCGTCGCCCACATCGGCTCCGCCTTGAAGGGAGTGCCCAGAATAGTGGAAGTGTGCGGCGCGGACCGCTCCGAGGCCAGCTTGGCAAAGGCGGCGTTCTCCGGCAACTGGTAGCCGGCCACAATAGCGCCCACCGTGTCCAGCACAACGTCGCGCGTTGCGGACAGGGCCTCTTCGCTCAGGTCCTCGTAGCTTGTGCCGGCAACGAAATCCGACAGCGTATCCAAGTAGTCAGCCATTTCCACCTCCTAGTTGACGCGGCCTCCGATAGGGGGCATTGGCGGCCCGGCGCTGATGAACTCGCCGTGGTCGGGCCCCTGCTCCAGCTTGCCTTGATTCAGCACTACTTTACCCCGCAACAGTGTCATCCACGGCGCGCCCTTCTGCGTCCAGCCCTCGTAGGGGGTGTAGCCGGAGTTGCCGATGTGGTCGGCGGCGGTGATGGTCTTCTCCGCGTCCGGGTCGTATATGAGCAGGTCGGCGTCGGAGCCGGGGCGGATGGCACCCTTGCGGGGGTAGATTCCGAAGATGCGGGCCGGGTTCTCGGCCAGGACGCGGGCCATCCAAGTCAGGGGGAGTCCGCGCTTGACGACGCCCTCGCTGTAGACCAGCGGGACGAGCGTTTCGATGGACGGCGCGCCGAACGGTATGGGGGTGCCGTCATCGGCGACGTAGATGTTCTCACGGCCCTTCTCCTTCAGTTCCCTGGAGCCTGGCGAGTGGTCGCTGCCGATGCAGGAGATGTAGCCGTCCACCGTGCCTTGCCATATCGCCCGCTGGTTTACGTGGTCGGCGGGACGGAGCGGCGGGCCAATCTTGACCAGCGGCCCCAGCGTCTCCATGGCGGACTCGTCGAGCAGCATGTACTGGGGGCACGATTCCGTCCAGACCTTTTGCCCCTCCCACTGGGCGCGCTTGATGCGCTCCAAGCCGGCCTGGCTGCTGAGGTGCACCACGAAGACAGGGCAGCCGGTCATCTTGCCAAGGTTGATGGCGCGGTTGATGGCCTCCTCCTCGACCCAGATGGGGCAGCTTGCGGGGAAGTCGGTGGGCTTGGTCAGCCCCATGGCGATGCGCTTGTCCTCCAAGTAGTCGATGACTTCGCCGTTTTCGCAGTGGAGCTGCATGATTCCGTTGTGCTCCGCGATGACTTCCATCGCCTTGGCGATGAACGCGTCGCCGCACATGCGAGTCAGCGACTTCTTGTAGGTCATAAACAGCTTGTAAGAGGTGACCCCCATCTGCAACGCCTCGGGCAGGCTTTCCAGTATGTACTCGGGGTTGTCCAGGATGAAGTGATAGGTGTAGTCCAGCACCGACTCCCTGCTGAGGCGGTCATTGAGCCGGTTGATGGCCTGTGGGAGGGTCTCTTTGTTCTTCACATCGTACGTAGCGAAGGGCATAACCGTGGTGAGACCGGCCAGCGCGCCCGCCTTGATGCCAAGCTCGTAGGGGTCTTCGTTATCGAAGTGGCTGTGGGCGTCTATGGCGCCGGGGAACACGTGTTTCCCGGAAGCGTCGATATATTTGTCCGCGTCGGGCAGGGCGTCGTCGGGCCCCACGGCGACGATCTTCTCGCCCCTTATCGCCACGCTCCCTTGGAAGGTATGCGTTGCCGTAACTACAGTGCCGCCGTGCACTATGGTATCTACTTTAGAAGCGGCCATTGTTTCCTCCTTATCTGGTCTGGAATATACGCACAAAACGAGGTCCTATAGAGGCTTGGTCTAAACAGGATGGGTTAGCCAAGCAACCCAACGATTATCAGGCAGAGCCGTCTCGCTGGTCAAGTGGATTTTGCTATCCCGCTACAAGACCCTTGAAGTAAAGTCCTATAAGATCTAAAACACCCTCCAAGCCATGGTTGCGGCAAAGTAGTCCTCTATGGCATCCAGCGCCTACCAAGCTCGGTAACTCCCGTTGTGGTTGGCGTCCCTACTGCAGGGGACCGCCGCACGACTGGACGTCATCCGCGAGGAGGAACGCAGGGGACCAACTCGAAAGAGGAACGCCATCTGTTTGGGTGATTCTGACGGTCAGTGTGACCCTGTGGATATGCGGCCATAAGCTCTCCCAGAATGGGACTTGGGATACAACGATGCGCGACCGGTTGTCTTGTATAAGCTGGGGAGTGAGGGCGTAAACCTCGACATACGTTGAGGTGACCCTGCGAAACTCTAGCAGTAAGTTATCGTCATCCGGAAGACCGGCCACCGCGAACTCCAGAGTGGTCTCGTTTGGGTGCGCCGAATCACGCAATATACAATGTGGGAAAACGGGATTGACCGAACGGATGGATGTCGGATGCTCAGGTAGAGGCGGCACCGAATCTTCGGGTGTGGACGGCGTTTCCGGCCCTGGCGCATTATTGAACGGGTTTCTATAGATGAGTACCCTGCCGCGGTTGAGGTATCCCACGTAAAGGTTGTCATTCTCGTCGAACGCCGCAGCGAATGGCATGGAGCCGAAATCATACAGGTAGGCGGTTGGAAGCATATCTGGACCATTCGGATCGTCGTAAACGCCGACGAATCGTGGACTGCCATAGGCGTTGTACCCCACCACCATCCTGTTCGTGCTGTCGAAAGCGGGCTCCCACGTTGCGGCGTACGCCAGGGGGGTAAGCCGTTCGAGAGGGCCGCTTTCGTTCCATTCACTAAATACAAGCTGAGAGTCATTGAAGTGGGTGAATATCTTGGAGGCGCTGGGAGCGAAAACGGCTGAGGAGTTGTCGGTTGGCGTCGCCTCCGCCGGGAAGATGAGGAGGCGTCGATTCCCCTCCACTTCCAGGGAATGGTCGGAAACGTAGAGGTTGCCGAGCCGGTCGATGGACAGCGCACCCGGGAAACAGAGCGTATCGGCGGCTGAGAAAGGACTACGATCCATGCCGCGGTTGCACTGGTTACCCTCGGCGTTCTCCTGTCCAAGTATTACGTCCACCACGGGATTGACCAGCGGGTCCCGGATGCGAAGGACGCGGTGATTGTTCCTGTCAGCTACCCAGAGGAACTCTCCATGTCCCACGGGCGCGACTGCGTCTATTTCGGGGCTGAGTGCAACGCGATCATCCGTGCCCAGCACTGGGAACGAGGCTTCCGCTAGCCATATGGTGTGTATGGGGACCGAGCTCTCATTAAGCGGAAGCTGGTAGACATCGATATAATGGATTCCGTCGTAGCTGATTACCCATAGTCGACCGGCCTCATCCGCCTTGATCCTTGTGCAACAGCCCGGCCATTCGTGGATGGGGAATGCATCACCGATTACTCCGTCGGCGGGTTGCCCGCTAGCGATTGTGTCGAGGCTGTTCCAGAACATCAGCCGCCGCTTGCCGGCCACTATGAGTTGGTCTTCCCACACAGCAACCCCCTTCACGTCCCGCAATCCCTTTCTGCCAATGTAGTTGGGTTCGGCAGCGTAGCTGAACCCAACGGCGCCGAACAGACGTCGGTCCGGCTGGTTGGTTATCCCGGTGGTGGGGTCCACAAAGGGGGTGGGGAAACGGAGAATGTCTTGCTCCCACGTCGGCGTGACCAGCAGGTTGCCCTGGCTGTCTATGCCCATGCCTCCCGCTACATGGCAGAAGTTTGGACTGCCGACGACGGCGTGGAACGTGAGCCCGCAATACCCCCCGCCGGGTTGGTAGGACTGTCTTCCCACTACAGTCAGAACCGACGACTCAGCCGGGTCCCAGAGCTGGATCATCCCGTTCCCGGAGTCATTGACCCATATGCCCTGTGTGGTTGGGTCTGTGGCGACTGACGTAGGACGATTAAACTCCCCTACGATTTTCCGTTTGGCCGGCATACCCGTCTCGAAAGGAGGCTCGAAGATGAGCACCCTGTCGTTTCCGGTGTCGGCGACGTACAACATTCCGCTCTGATCGAAGGTTACAGCCGAGGGCGCGTGCAACTCATTGAGTTCCGCCCCCAGCCCGGCGCTGTTGAAGTCGGGCTGTCCCAGGACCAAGTCGGCGACCTTCGCCGCCTCGCCAGTTTCCAGGTCTAACAGGAATCGCAGGACGCGGTTGTTTCCGCCGTCCGCAATCCACAAGTTGCCTCCGGAGTCTATCGCTACGCCACTACCGTAACGTTCTAAATGTCTTATCCCTTGGTGGGTGAGATAATCATGAAAGCACAGCGTATCGGCATTCGGCGCAGGAAGGCCTCTGTTGCAAAAGATGCCGGTGAAATCGGCCTGCCCCCAGACGCCATCGGCGCTCGTGTCGTTCTCAAAGGGGTTCTCGTACCGCAGTATCCGGTGGTTGAACGAGTCAGGAGTGAAGAGATCCCCAACGTCGTTAACCGCCATCGTCACGAATGTGTGAGTCTCCAGCGGGCTGATTTCTGTGGCAAGAATACCGCAGAGGGTGTCCGGACCCGCTAACGCCCGCGAGGGGAAGTCTTGCAAGGCTCCGTCCCCATTGCACCCCGAATGGTCGTATGCCGACGGCTGACCGAGCACGATGTCTGCTGAGCAAGGGTCTTCTCCGGCATAGCACTTTGCGAGGTCAATTCCCAGGATGCGGCTGTTTCCTGAGTCCCAGACGTAGGCTCTGCCGGGGTCGACCGACCGATCCACCAAAACGCCGCCAGGATTGAAAGTCTTATGGGGAACGACCTCGTAGGGGGTAATCGTTGAGAAGTCTGCCTGTCCCAGGATTACGTCGGCCCACAGGTCGCCGGCCACGCCCCGCGTCGGTGGGGTGGAATGAAACGGTACCAGACAGATGGAAGCACCAACCTTTGTCTCTATCCCTGTCTCTATGCCCTGCAGCCACATTTGGAATACAGCGTCTGCGGGGGAGCACAGTTCAGTGCCATAAAGCCACAGGGTTGCGAGCGAGGTCAGTCCGGTGAACGATCCTGGCAAGGGTCCGGAGATGTCCGGGTTGTCACTGAGCCCCAGCTCTTCCATGTTGGATAGGCTGCCCAGTTCCGCGGGTATCGACTCGCTCAACCGGTTGTTGCCTAGCCATAGGTACTGCAGGTTGGATAGGCTGCCCAGTTCCACGGGTATAGGCCCGCTCAACTGGTTATTTTGGAGGTGCAGATCCGTCAGGTTGGATAGACTGCCCAATTCCACGGGTATAGGCCCGCTCAGCTGGTTATTTTGGAGGTACAGGTCCGTCAGGTTGGATAGGTTGCCCAGTTCCGCGGGTATGGACCCGCTCAACCGGTTATCGGAGATGTGCAGTATCTTCAGGTTGGATAGGCTGCCGAGTTCTGCGGGTATAGGCCCACTCAACTGGTTCCGGTAGAGACTCAGTATTTCAAGGCTGTCAAGGCTGGCCAGTTCCGTGGGTATCTGTCCACTCAACTGGTTGGTGCCAAGCTCCAGACCCTGTAGGTTGGATAGACTGCCCAGTTCCGCGGGTATAGGCCCGCTCAACTGGTTGCCGATGAGCCGCAGACTTTGCAGGTTGGATAGGCTGCTCAGTTCCGCGGGTATCGCGCCGCTCAACCGGTTGTATCTGAGATCTAGCCCGATCACGTGCCCGTCGCCGTCAGTGGTGACTCCGTGCCATTCGCCGAGGGGTCTATTGCTAAGCCAGTTCCCGTTGTTGGCCCAGTTTGGGCCGTCGGTGGCGTCGTACAACGCCATCAACGAAGCACGGTCGATCGTTACCTCAGCTATGGGCGTGGGAGTAGGCGTAGCTGATGTAGACGTAGACGTGGGAGTGGGCGTGAGGGCCGTAACCGTAGCTCTAGCTGCCATAAGCTCCTGAAGTAACTGGTCTTGAAGATTCGGCGTAGGGGACAGAATGGGCGTGGGAGTTGGAATAAGCGTAGGGGACGGAATGAGCGTGGGGGTTGGAGAAGGAATAGTAGGCGTCGGCTGCGGAGTGGCGGTAGGAGTAGGAGTCGTGTTATCGCAGGCAATCGAAAAGATGATCGCCAGCATCCCCACAAGCAACAGAAAATATATAGGTCGAACGAGCCTCCGTTGCCGCATAAGCCGTAGTCTCTCTCACCTCCTAACCTATGACCGATATTATCTAAGCGATATGATGGCGCACTCGTGCATAACTGCTGAATCGGGTTCCGGTACCTACGCCGAGGTGATGGTGACGGCCAGCACCGCTAGTACAACGATGGCTGCCACGGGAATTAAGAAAGCGGGCGGGCCTGACGACGGTCGATCCAGCGCGCACCGACAGGATGGCGCCGTCACACTTCTGCCCATCTTTCAACATCTGCAACCTCAGCACCGGAGTTACGGGATGGCGCGCCAGCACACAATTCTCCAGTGGGTCTGCGGGGATTAGCCGGATAGTCCGCACAGGACACGTACAAATACTATCAGAGTTTGTCTAAACGGTGTTCACCTTGTGCCTTAGGGCTACTCCCGGCAAGGCCCCGGTGTGTACGCCGTTATCCACAACCACCTGCCCATTCACCAAGACATAGGGAATCCCGTCCGGGAGCTGCTTGGGATCCTCGAGCGTGGCTTTGGTTCCCACCGTCTCCGGATCGAAGACCACTACATCCGCCATCATACCATCGGCCAGTCTGCCTCTGTCTGAGAGACCCAGCCGCTGCGCGGGGAAAGAGGTCATTCTTCGCACCGCATCGGTGAGGGTGAGAAGTCCATCCTCTCTGACGAACTCTCCCAGTACGCGCGGGAAGCAGCCGTAGGTCCTTGGGTTGATGTGGTCACCTATGAGGAGTCCGTCGCTGCCTACCATGTGGTTGGGGTGCTTGAAAAACTCTCTGATGTTTACCGGATTGCCGTTGTCGGCTGTGTAGCACAGGTCCATGTCCTCTTCCAGCAGGAGATCGCAGATTGTGTCCAGGATGCTCTTGCCCAACTCATCGGCGATTGCGGCCACGGATCTGCCTTCCCAGCGGCGGTTGTGAGGCTTGGTGAAGTTGGTTACCAGGACGTAGTCCCAAGATGGGGCCCGCACCGAAAGGTCCGCCGCCATTTTCCGGCGGCTCTTCCTTTGGCGCATAATACCCAGCAGATGGTCTACACCGCCCTCGTGCGCCCATTCAGGAAGCACGGATTCCAGACGTGTGCTGGAATATGGATACGAGTAGGAATCGTAGGTCACATCAAGGCCCTCATCCAGCGCTTCATCCACGAGGGCCAGGAGTTTGCGCGCTCCTCCGGGCAGCGGGCTATGGAAGTGTGATATTTGCAGGGGAACGCCGCTTGCCCGCGCTATGTGGATTGCCTCCTTGTAGGGGTCCAGAAACTGGTCTCCCAGCGTATAGCGCACGTGCGTCACGTAGATGCCTCCCAGCCTGTCCACCTCACGGCATAGCTCAATGAGCTCGTTGGTATCGGCAAAGCTGCCCGGCGGGTAGGTGAGACCCGTGGACAGACCGAAGGCTCCTTCTTCCATGCCCTGCATGAGCAGGGTCTTCTCCGTTTCTAGCTCATCGCCTGTTGGTCTGCGGTTGTCCCAGCCCATTGCGCTGATGCGCAGGGGCGAGTTGCCAATGACATACGCCACGTTGTTGGCAACCTTGCGATTGAACAATGAGAGATACTCGTCTACTGTCGACCATCGCTTTGGCAATGGCGGGCTGCCGTCGATGCCTGCGTTGAGGAGCAGGAACTGATCGAAGTCCTTCTCCGACGTGAAGGGAGCATAGGAGTTGCCGTCCACGCCGATGAGCTCCGTGGTAATGCCCTGGTGGATCTTGGGCTCGTTGCGCGGCTCGTGGAGAAGCATCAGTCCCGAGTGAGTGTGCATATCGATGAACCCGGGGCAGACGATCATGCCGTCCGCATCTATATTGCGGGCCGCTTCCACTGAAGAGAGGTCTCCTCTCAAGATGCGGATGCGGCCATCTTCTACACCGACTCCGGCATGGAACCAGGGGCTCCCGGTCCCGTCTATGACCCTTCCGTTATGTATCAGTACATCCAACATGGCCTAAAATTCCGTTTGCTTCACCGGAGCACGAAGGCAACCACCAATACCACTAGCGAAATCACCACCAACGCTACGGGCTTTCGCGCGTCACGACGCTTTATCAGGGAGGCTGCCAGCCATCCCAGGCCGCCGAAGAACACCAGATAGCTGAGAACAAACAGTCGAGCTAGAAAGTCTTCCATTTTTATCGAAGGGTATTGTGAATGCGGAAAGATGACAAGTCAACGTGTATCTACTGTCTTTCATCATTGCCGTGAAGACGGGAGCCTATCGACGCCTCACCCCTGGATTCCCGTGTCAAGCACGGGAATGACGGTTCACTACGGCATCACCTGTATCCGTAGACCTTGACCTGGCCCTCGGAGGCCACCAGCAGCAGCCTCTCAGCGTCGATGGAGCCTATCTCTTGTAGCAGCGCTTCCATCTGCTCGTCGCTCGGCTCAGGCGCTCCGCTCTCGTCAACGGCGAGCATGAGCCGCACGCGGACGCCCAGCGCCTCTTTGAGACGTTTTGCCAGTTCGCTGGCGGGTTCACCACCGGCCAGAAGCGTCACGGATTTCAGGCCGGACACCGATTCGCCGCCTTTGCGCTGGTCCTCTCGGAGCACCTGCCAGTGGTAGGGCAACAGCGCCCCGGCGCCCGCGATGATGCCCAGCATCCACCTGCCGTTGCGCAGGAAATCTATAGTCAAGTCACCTCTGAGCAGATCGTTGAATAGGCCGGTGAGGAAGCCTATGAGACTTCCTATCCCAGCCAGGGCAAGGACTCCCAGCACACCGTAGATGTAGACACGCCGCGCCAGTGCGCCCCGTTCCTCTGCACCACCTTCCCGTACGGTTCGCTGCATCCTGGGCCAGTACCAGTACCACAGCGGCGCTCCAATTATGAGGGCGGTAAGGGCAAAGGCCAGCTGGTCTCGCACAGGTTCGGAACCGGCAATTGAATCGCCCGATTCGGGTAGGACCTGTCCTATGACTGCACCCACTATCAGGGGTATTCCCACCGCCGCGGAGCCTAGGCCAATGGCCGACATGATGTATCCAAAGGAGCGCCTGGCTCCGGCCAATCGCCCGGCCAGCATCCGCGACTCATTCTGGAGCACCTGCCAGTGGTAGAGAAGGAGCGCCATACCTGCGAACAAGAACGGTATAGCCGTGGTGATGACTCTGAAGTGGTCGGAGGCTGCAGGGGAATAGGTCTCTCCCAGCAGCCAGCGGATCGCCGTGTAGAGCACTGTGCCTATGGCTGCCAGGGCGGTGATGGCGCCGCCAAGGAAGGCAAACAGGTTCAAATAGACCTGTCGCAACGTGGATTCGACGTCACCGCGGGCCAGGTAAAACCAGTGGTAGCTCCACCACGCGCCGCCTATGACCATAGACGCGATGCCGTCTTGCATGGTGTTGTTCCAGACTCCCCCGTCACTGATGACGACGCTGGTCTGAAGCAGGTTGTCATAGGACCACTGGAACAGCACTGTTGCTATGCCTATGACCCCCCCAAAGAGGGCGATCAGCGTATACACGCTGGTGCCGTACACGTACCAGCGCTTGAGAGTGAGGCCGCTCATGGCAGCTGGTTCGTGGCGTGCCACTGACCAGTGGTAAGCCCAGACAACGCCCCAGACGATCGCTTGACCCACAAAGTAGGCGCTGATGTCGTCTCCGCCCATGACCTGGAAGAGCAGGGAGTGAACGGCTATGAACACAACCAGGGAGGCGGTGAACAGGACGCCGTAAAGGTAGAGCTTGCGCAACGTAGATGCGGCCTCGTCAGGTTGTTTGGCTGCTTGTCGTTGAGTATAGAGCCAGTGCACCACCCATAGCGGAGCGCCGACAATCACCATGGACAGGCCCAGGCTGGCCTGGTTATCCCAGCCGGAGATGGTGCTCTTGGTAAACAGCTCGATGAGGAACTGGATGAGGAGCGCTACGCCGTTGACCGCAACAACCAGCGTAACGAACGACACTCCGTAGAAGTAAAGCCGCTTGGTGGTGTTCATAATTTACCTTTCGTCGCCTGCTTCTACCCTACGGGGGCAGGCTCTTTCAACCTTTCTTCAGGACACTTGAATACGGGCCAGGGAAGCTGTGAGATGCGCCATGCGTTGTCTTCCTGCTTTTTGAGGCGAAACTCCTCAAAGTGGTATGTTGAATCTTCCGGTGAGAACGAGAATTCGAAAGGATCGGGCTGGCTGAACCTTCGCCGGTCCAGAGACACCGTCACCTCTGTGTCGTTGATCCGGTTCACCTCATCAAGGAGTATCTGGGAGTCTTCCAGATGGCTCTGACGCCTGGCCGTTTCTCGCCACTCTTCCAATGCACAACCGGCCTGCAACTCAGGCGAGAGGTATCCCCATGCTTCGTCCAGGTCGCCGTCTATCATGGCTAGAACGTAGCGTTGGGTGACTCCTTCGGGGACGTCTTCAGGAAAGAGTTCGGGCTGCCCGCCGTCGGATATCAGCGCGCCAACGACGGCGGCGACAACCAGGACACCGAGCGCGGCGCCCATTCCGATGAGCCACTTGGTAGAGGAGGTCATGCTTCTCATAGCGCACGATTCACTACGCCGCTAACTATACTCCGGTGACAAGGCATGCGGAAGGGGAGAATGTTCATGGCTGCCACCTGTCTGTCCATCCACCAGCTAAGCATTACTGGTTTACGGAACGGGAGGTTAGCAACTATGATGAGGAGAGTTCAAATCATGCAAAAGGCGCTGCGCATCAGAACAACGGCGCAGCCCGGTGTCATGGAGGACTAGATGGAACTGTACCAGTTGGACTACGTTCTACAAGAACCCTGTGAAGACCAGGGGTGGCTCTATATGGCGGAGATAGCGGAGTTGCCCGGGTGCCGGGCGTGGGGAGAGACCGCCAACGAGGCCCTGGCCGAGCTGCGTGCAGTGGCCGAGCAGTTCATACTTTCGTACCGGGACAGGGACAAACCACTGCCTGCGGGGATAGCCCGCTCCCTGACTGGAGAGGGCAGGATCTCCGTGGCCGTATGACCTACCGAGAGCTGACCAGGAAACTCCGAAGGCTCGGATGCGCCTTAGATCGCCAGGCGGGAGGTTCCCACGAAATCTGGATCAATCCGGCCAACAACCGTGAGACCACCATTCCAAGACACGCCAATCGGGACCTAGCTACTGGAACACTCCACGCAATCCGGAGAGACTTGGGCATTAGCAGACGGGAATTTGATCAGGCTTAGAGAATGCGGAAGTCCAACTGTCCGTTCTCCTACACAATCAGCATTGCGTCGCCGAAGCTGTAGAAACGGTACCTCTGTTCGATAGCTTCCCGGTACGCGGCAAGGACGCGCTCGCGACCCGCGAAGGCGGAGACAAGCATAAGCAGGGTGGAACGCGGCAGGTGGAAGTTGGTGATCATGGCATCCACTGCGCGAAACCGGTGACCCGGCAGTATGAAGAGACCGGCCCAGTCCGAGCCGGGTAGGATTGTGCGGCGCCCCTGTTCTTCCATCAAGAGCGCGGTCTGCTCAAGCACCCGCACGCTGGTTGTGCCCACGGCAACGACGCGGCGTCCTTCTCGACGGGCGGAGTTGATGGATTCCGCAGCTTGCGGCGATACCTCCCAGTACTCGGTGTGGAGCTTGTGCTTCCTGGGGTCATCTTCTTCCACAGGCCTGAAGGTGTCCAGGCCAACGTGCAGCGTGAGGAAGGCCGTTTGGACACCATTGGCCTGGAGGTCTTGCATCAGCCTTTCGGTGAAGTGGAGACCCGCGGTGGGAGCGGCGGCGCTGCCCATGCGGCTGGCGTACACCGTCTGATACCGTTCCGGGTCTTGCAGGGTCTCATGGATATACGGCGGAAGGGGCACTTGGCTCGCCTTCTCTATCAAGGACTCGTCGTTGAACTCCACCAAGCGCAAGCCGTCCTCCATAGATTCAACGATCCTGGCCTCCAGTCCGGCCTTGAATATGAGATGCGTTCCGGGCCGCAAACGTCGTCCGGGCCGCGCCAGGCACTGCCACAAACCGGGTTTCTCCCGTCGCAGGAGAAGAAGCTCCGCTTCTCCGCCGCTGCCGGCGATACTTCCGATGAGCCGGGCAGGCATGACCCGGCTGTCGTTGAAAACAAGGAGGTCGCCTGGCTCTAAAAGGAGAGGCAGGTCGTAGAAGTTACGGTGCTCAATAGCCCCCGTGGAACGATCTAGCGCCATCAAACGCGAGTGGTCGCGAGGCTCCAAGGGGGTCTGGGCAATCAGCTCTCGCGGAAGCGAGTATTCGAACTGGCTGATACGCATTTCAGGTACGGAAGAGGCGGATGACCAGGTTGATGACGATGGTAAGAACGATGCTGACCAGGAGCATGGTCACAATGGGGAAGTGGATGGTCATGTTGCCCACGTGGAAAACTCTATCGCCGGGGAGCCGTCCCAGACCAGGCAGGCCGCCGAGGCCGATGAAGAGCAGGCCAAGGAGGACCAGGATGCCACCCGATATCAACAACGTCTTGCCTATCAACTCCATCGGGCAGCCTCACACAGAAGGGGACTGGTCGCTGGCCGCGGCCAAGGTGTTGACCAGGAGCATGGCAATGGTCATGGGGCCGACGCCGCCGGGCACGGGCGAGATGGCGCTAGCGACTTCCGACACGGCATCGAAGTCCACGTCTCCCACCAAGCGGTAGCCGCTCTTGCGAGTAGCGTCCTCTACGCGATTGGTCCCAACGTCGATAACCACGGAGCCTTCCTTGACCATGTCCGCCTTGATTATGCGGGGACTGCCCATGGCGGCAACCAATACATCGGCCTGGCGTGTGTAGTTCCCCAAGTCGGCGGTGCCTGTATGGCATACGGTGACGGTGGCGTTGGCTCCCGGGCGCTTCTGCGAAAGCAGAGCGGCCAGGTGCTTGCCCACAATGTTGCTGCGGCCGCAGATGACAACGTACTTGCCCGCGGGGTCGTTGCCGGTGCGGATGAGCATCTGCTGGACGCCGTAGGGAGTGGCGGGAATGAACCTGGGTACGCCCGCGGCAAGAAGACCGGCATTGTAGGGATGCAAACCGTCCACGTCCTTGGCGGGGTCCAGTATCCGTATGATCTCGGTCTCGTTGATCTGGGGAGGAAAGGGCAACTGGGTGAGAATGCCGTGAAAGCTATTGTCGTTGTTCAGCCCATTCACCAGTTGCTCGATCTGATCCTGGCTGCAGTCTGCGGGTAGGTTGAACTTATAGGAGTCTATGCCCACTTCCCGGCAGGCGCGCTCCTTGTTTCTCACGTATATGGCCGATGCCGGGTCGTCGCCGATGAGCACCACGGCTAAACCGGGGGTTATGCCGCGATCCCGCTTCAATGATTGAACGTTGCGGGCAACCTCCTCCCTGATCTGCTGCGCTATGTCAGTTCCGCTGATGATGGAAGCTGTCATTCCGGTTCCTTATTCGTACGATTATGGAATAGATTAACCGAATGCGATTCGGGAAGCCAGAGGGGATTGCAGACGGGCATCTGATGTATGATGAGCCGCATCAGTTATAATCCCCTTCATGCTTACCGTCGGTGTAGACATCATCGAAATCAGCCGCATATCCGCCACCGTAGAGCGCTGGGGCGACCGTTTCCTTCACCGCATATATACGCAGCAGGAACTCGATTACTGCCGGGGGCGGGCGCCGCAGCTTGCGGCGCGTTTCGCCGCCAAGGAGGCGGTGATGAAGGCGCTGGGGACAGGCGTGCGCGGGGTTGGCTGGCGCGACATAGAAGTGGTGCGCCGGCGCGGACGCGCTCCCACGGTGAAACTGCACGGTAGGGCCGCCAAGGTCGGCGAGCGGTTGGCCGTGACGCAGATAGCCTTGAGCATATCTCACTCCAAGGAGTACGCTGTAGTATCCGTGGTCATGGAAGCCGAGACCTCTTTATGAAAATTGTCACCGTAGAGCAGATGGCCACCTTGGAGACCGCTTCCGAAAGAGCAGGCGTCTCTACCGATCAGCTAATGGAGAACGCCGGTGCGGCTATAGCCAACCAAGCGACCGAGATGCTCGGTGGTTCAGGGGATGCGAGCGTGCTGGTCCTGGTAGGGCCGGGGAACAACGGCGGCGACGGCCTTGTGGCGGCACGTCTACTGCA
>DAOUKI010000073.1:0-24964 GCA_034421495.1 Dehalococcoidia bacterium
GCCTCACCGTCAAAGAAGGCGAAGTGCACGCCATCATGGGGCCCAACGGCTCCGGAAAGAGCACCCTGGCCAACGTGCTGGCCGGTCACACCGGCTATACGGTCTTTTCCGGCGAGGCCGCACTGGACGGAGAGCCGCTCTTGGAGATGCTGCCTGAGTTTCGCGCAAGGGCCGGAATATTCCTATCTTTCCAGCACCCGGTGGAGATTCCCGGCGTCCGCTTTGACCAGTTCCTCCGGTCCGCCTATAACTCATTGCGCAAGAGCCGGGGCGAAGAGGAGCTTGACCCCATCAAGTTCAACCGCCTACTGAGGGAAAAACTGACCAGCTTGGAGATGGACGCGGCTTTTGTGCAGCGCAACGTCAACCAGGGGTTCTCCGGCGGTGAAAAGAAGCGTATGGAGATATTCCAAATGGCGGTGCTAGAGCCACGGCTTGCCATCCTGGACGAGACCGATTCCGGCCTGGACATCGACGCGCTGCGAGAGGTGGCGGCAGGCATCAACGGCTTCCGCCGCTCCGACCACGCCATACTGCTGGTTACCCATTACCAGCGCATTCTGAACTATCTGACGCCGGACTTTGTCCACGTGCTCATAGACGGGCGCATAGTCAAGTCGGGCGGCGCCGACCTTGCCCACGAAATAGAAGCAAACGGCTACGATGAATTTGAGGAAGCCGCCAGATCCGTCAGCGGTTGATCACATGGCAACACAACAGCTAACCAGCTTGGAGAACTACAGCGCCGCCTTCGATTCTTTGGAGAACCCTACCCACCCCTCTTGGGTGCAAGAACTGCGCAAGTCGGCGTTTGCCAAGTTCAACGAACTGGGGTTCCCCACAGCGCGGCGCGGCAATGAAGAGTGGAAGTACACGGACATTCGGCCCCTTGCCAGGCGCGCCTTCCGGACTGCCACGCAGGCCAACGCCGTAGACTCCGCAGCGCTTCTCCCCTACAACCCGGGGCATGACCAGTGGCACCTTGCCGTGTTCGTGGACGGCAAATTCAACCCGCAGCTGTCCTCTCTCGACTCTCTGCCCAGTGGCGTCAGGATAGAGAGCATAGCCTCGGCGTTGTCCGGCGACGGCTCCATGGCGGAGCAGCACGTGGCGCAACACGCGGCCTATGACGACAACGCCTTTGTCGCTCTCAACACCGCCTTTCTCCAAGACGGCGCTTTCATCCAACTGGACGACGGCGCAATACTGGAAGAGCCCATCCACCTCTTGTTCATCACCACCAGCCACGATGAAGAGATAGACGTCTACCCACGCGCTCTTATTCTGACAGGCCGGGACGCTTCGGCCAGCATAATAGAGAGCCACATGGGGCTTTCAAACGGCGTCTATCTATCCAACGCAGTCACGGAGATCGTGCTTGGCGCCGGCGCTTCCCTGAGGTACTACAAGATGCAACGCCACTCCGAAAAGGCGTACCACGTAACCAACACGGAAGCGGTGCTGGCCAGGGACAGCTACTTCTCATCGGTCAATATAGACCTGGGGGGAGGCCTGGTAAGGAACAACCTCAACGCCCGCATGACGGAAGAAGGAGCTTCCACCATGCTCAACGGGCTTTACATGGTCAGCGGAACGCAGCACGTGGACAACCAGGTAATCATAGAGCACATCAAGGGCGATACAACGGCCAACGAGCTGTACAAGGGAATCCTGGACGGCAAGTCGCGCTCCGTATTCCACGGCAGCATAATAGTCCGAGAAGACGCCAAGGGCGTCAACGCATACCAGGTGGACAAGAACCTCCTGCTCTCCAAAGAAGCGGAGGCGTACACCAAGCCCGCGTTCTGGGTGTATACGGACGACGTAAGATGCGGCCACGGCGCAGCCTGCGGCCAGATTGACGACGAGGCGATGTTCTACCTGCGCTCTCGCGGGATGGACGAGATCACCGCCCGCAATTTCGTAATTCACGGCTTTGTGGCTGAAGTCATAGACAGCATCAATCAGGACCAGCTGCGCGAACACGTCAGCGGTCTTGTCCACTCCAAGCTGGAGGAGTGGCTCATAGAATCATCCCCGGAGTAGTAACCCGGGAGAGCCAACTGAATGATAAGATAATATGCAAATGGAAGGATTGGACTCCTTATATCAAGAAATAGTCCTAGACCACTACAAGAACCCGCGCAATCATAGCCTCCTGGAAGAACCCGACCTCAAAGCTGAAGGGTTCAACCCCTTCTGTGGGGACCGGGTGGTGCTCACGGCGAAACTGGACGGAGACGGCCTGGTTTCGGAGGTGGGCTTCTACGGTGAAGGGTGCGCCATCAGCCAGTCGTCCGCCTCCATGATGACGGAGGCAATCAAGGGAGGCACTGTCGCGAATGCCAGTGAAATGGTGGCGGTTTTCAAAGGGATGATGCAGGGCAAAGAGCTAAGCCCCGAGCAAGAGGATTCTTTAGGAGAGCTGGCCGTACTGCGGGGGGTACGAGAGTTCCCCATACGCATCAAATGCGCACTTCTGACCTGGAGCGCGCTGCAAGACGCCATAGCGGAAAGCGCCGCCCGCTGAAAGCAAAATGTTCAACGCTAGAGACATACGCAAGGACTTTCCCATCCTCTCCAGGAGCGTCAACGGCGTGCCGCTGGTCTACCTGGACAATGCCGCCACTTCGCAGAAGCCCCGGCAGGTTATCGATGCCCTGGTAGAGGTCTACCAGAGCTTCAACTCCAACGTGCACCGGGGAGTCCACACCCTGAGCATGGAGGCCACCGACCACTACGAAGGCGCACGCCAGAAAGTCGCTGATTTCATCAGCGCTCCCGCCGTGGAAAGCATCATCTTCGTGCGGAACACCACGGAGGCCATCAACCTGGTGGCAAACACATGGGCCGTGCAGAACATAGGCCCCGGCGACGAAATAGTCACCACTGAGATGGAGCATCACAGCAACCTGGTGCCCTGGCAAAAGGTCGCCGCGATGACGGGCGCAACGCTGCGTCACATACCGGTAGCAGAGGATGGAACCCTGGATACGACATCCCTAGACGACCTGATCAACCCACGCACCAAGCTGGTGGCCGCAGTGCACGTATCCAACTTCTTAGGCGCAACCAACCCCGTCGCAGACCTGGCCCGGCGCGCCCATGCAGTAGGCGCGGCCATTCTTATCGACGCCGCTCAAAGCGTGCCCCACATGCCGGTGGACGTCACCAGCATCGACTGCGATTTCCTGGCCTTTTCGGGGCACAAGATGATGGCCCCTCCCGGTATCGGCGTCCTCTACGTCAAACCTTCCGTACTGGAAAGCATGGACCCCTTCCTTCGCGGCGGCGAAATGGTGCGCGAGGTCTGGTACGACCACGCCACCTGGAACGACCTCCCCAACCGCTTCGAAGCGGGCACACCCAACTTCGCCGACGCTGTGGCCCTCGGCGCAGCCATAGATTATCTACAGGGGTTGGGGATGGAGAACGTACGCAGACACGAAATGGAGATAACCTCCTACGCCCTGAGCGAGTTCAAGGCGCTTGAAGAGGACCTAGACATTCTGGGCCCCAGGGACCCCGCCATACGCGGCGGCCTGGTCACCTTCAACAACCCCCACATTCACCCCCACGATCTTGGCACATTCCTTGACCAGAGGGGCATAGCCATCCGAACCGGCCACCACTGCGTGATGCCGATGCACCGCAAGCTTGGGCTTGCCGCATCGGGGCGGGCCAGCTTCTACGTGTACAACACCAACGAGGAAGTGGACTTCCTGATCCAAGCGTTGAGAGACGCCATCAGGTATTTCAGCAGTCGCTAGGGGAAGCACCACACCCCCGCCGGATTGGCTCGTAATGACGCCGCCCCGACGCCCCTGGATGCCCGCCTCCGCGGGCAAGACCCTCAGGGTAAACTCCCCCACCGCCACCAGATTGCTTCGCTGGCGCTCAATGACGGAAGGGGGGTAGGCACGGGAATGGCGGATGTGCTTTGCAAGCGGACGGCTTGGGATTCTTCACTTCGTTCAGAATGACGGTTGGAGTAGGCGTGCGGTTTTTGCGACTCACACCCCACCGCTCCTGGGTACCCGCCTGCACGGGTACGACGGATGGGGGCAATTCCCCTACTGCTCAGCTACCTTCGGCCTGGACCTTCTCTCCCTTATTGCCGTTCACAGCCAGGTTGGGGGACTTGCCGAAGAGTCGTATGCCTTCTCTGGGCAGCACTAGAATCGCTATCAGCGTTGACGGAAGGAAAAGAATTATGTGCATGATGAAGCCAAAGACCAGCGCCGGTTCGCTGAGTATGCCCAATCGCGACATTGTGAACACCACCGCGCCGTGGAACGTTCCGATGCCGCCGGGAGCCGAGGGAACTATGGAGACAAAGAACACACTTCCCATTATGAGCACAACCATCGCGGCCACCGGGATGTCTATGCCAACGCCCTGGGCAATTATCCAACCGCTAAGGGTGAGAAGTCCCCAGTGGACTACCGTGGACAGAAAGGAGAGGAACAGACGCAGCGGTGAGCTTCCCAGGGTTTTAACAGCGGCCATAGCTTTGTGCAGGAACGGCAGTCTGCCGGACCCCGGCACCGCATCCATCCCCTTGGCTACGGCAAAAAGCACTACCAAAGCGAAGAATGCCAGGATGATCACGGCGCCCACCTGAATGCTGAAGCCCCGCAACTGCGGCAATGCTACGATACTGATGGCGAGAATGACGGACACCGCGAATACGTCCATCAGATGCTCTACAACCAGCGTGGCAAGCGCGGTTGCCGTATTGACGCCGCCTCTCCTTACCACCAGCGCCAACTGCACCGGCTCGCTCACCAGCCGCACCGGCGACAGATTGTTCAGACCTATCCCTGCGTTCTGTATGAGAAACAAGCGCAAGAAGCTGAGCTGTTCCCCAGGCAGCAGTATGTACCATCGCATGGCTCTTGCCGCGATACCGACCAGGAACACGCCCAGAGCCAGCAGGAAAAGATATATGGGGAAAGCCCTCAGGGTTTCAAAGAGCTGCTGCCAGTCCAGGCCGCGGAACAGCAGCCAGATCAAAACCGCGCTAAGCCCTACTCCGACTACTATCTGGGCAAGAAGCAGGTATTTCCGAGATCTTTTTGGCGGCGGCGCGGAAGCTCCTGCTTCAGCGCCTATTTGACTTGGTTCTTCTATTTTCTGCATGCCCACGCCGTACTTCAGCTATAGATATGCCGCAGGAGACGCAATTTGCTTGTCTTGGAAGAGTACTAGACGAATTTCTCCAGACATGCTTGCGAATTTCCGTTGATTTTGTCATGCATATTACGATTAGCTCTTCCTTGCAAAAACAGACCACATTATACCTAAAGCAACGCGCTGGTGAATACGTTTCTTATCGCTACCATGATCAGTATTCCCACCAGTCCCGTCCAAAGCCCGACCGAAAATGGCATGTCTATGCTCCGGCTGACTGCCTGCGATATAGCCAGCACGATCCAGCCCAGTATCAATGCGTTGAGCATCAAGGCAAACGACTGATTGACAGAAGCCACCACTATCACGATGGTGAATATGCCCGGAGCGTTGGCATATCCCACCGTGCGGAGCATATGGGTGAGTTTGGTCTTCCTCCTCACCAACCTGCCTATACCCGTGGCGAGAAGGCTAACCGCCATCCACCCCACTATAGCCGCGGAGAGGCTTCTGAGCATTATTACGCCGCGACCCGCGAGCTCGTTGTCACTGGCTACGCCTAGGATCACGCCCAGGGCTATAGACATCCCCCCCAGAAGGACCACACCCAGCGCTTCCAAGGTCGCCGTCTGTCCTTCACGAACGTCTTCGTACAGCCGTCCATCAAATATGAGGACTCTTGCCATGCGCTTAATCATGCTCCGCTCCAGTACACATCACGTCTCACGGGGCCACTGCCGGATGGTTCAGGTGCCAGCCGGTAAGCGACTGGTAGACGCGACCCAAGGCCAGGACGGTATTTTCCCTGTAGGCCCTCCCCGTGAACCGCAGTCCGGTGGGCAGATTGTGGTCTCCAAAGCCGTTCGGCACCGAGATAGCGGGCAGTCCGGCCAAGTTCGCCAATGAGCTGACAGTGTTGCGCGGTGCGGGCGACACGTCGCTGCCCTTCTCCTCTCCAAAGGGCACGGAAGTCAAAGGCTTAGTAGGGGAAACGATGGCGTCATAGTTGGAGAGCAGATCGTCTACCTCCAGGGCAACTTTGCGCCTGATGCGCAAGGCCCGCAAGTAATCGCGGGCCAGCACGGCGGTGCGCGCGTAGCCGCCGTAGTGGTTTCCCGGATCGGTAAGCTCAGCAACGACTCCGCTCTCCATCAAGTCCTCGAACGCGCTGACCGATTCGACCTGGAGAATCGTTTGATTGACGGCTTCGTAGGGAAAGTCCGGTGCCTTGATTTCAGTGATATCGGCTTCGGCGGAGAGTACCCGCAGAGACTCCTCGAAATTGGCGCGCACGTCCGCCGGAATTCCCTGCAGATCATCACCAACCACGGCAAGCCTGGGCCGGCTGCTGAACGAATACTGAGGATCGTATTGGTACGGCCGCTTTGAGGAGGAAGGATCTGACGGGTCCCAGCCCGCGATGACGTCCAAGACAATGCCGCAATCATCAGCGGTGAGGCCAATGGGGCCTATCTTGTCAAGCGTCCAACTCAGAGCCATCGCACCATAGCGGCTCACTCTGCCGTAGGTGGCCCTCATTCCGGTCACGCCGCAGCTGCTGGAAGGAGAAAGTATGGAGCCGCCGGTCTCCGAACCCAGAGCGAATGGAACGAGCCCCGCGGAAACAGCGGCACCGGAGCCGCTGGAAGAGCCGCCCGTCCAGTAAGCGCTGTTCCAAGGATTGATCCCCGGCCCGCTGAAGGAGGCTTCGGGGTAGCGGTAGCCGAGACCGCCGGCCAGCTCGACCATGGCCAGCTTGGCTGCCAGAACGGCGCCTGCATCCTCCAGTTTCCTGATTACCGTGGCATCGTAGTCGAAGGTCTGATTGCGGAAGGGCGCCGCGCCCCAGGTGGTAGGTATGCCGCCGGATGTGGCCAGCAGGTCTTTGACGCCGTAAGGGATGCCGTGCAGAGGGCCCCTGTAGTTCCCCGCTTTGATTTCCTCGTCGGCGCGGGTGGCCAGTTGCATGGCTCGTTCGGCTGTGACGGTGACCACGGCGTTGTACCTTGGGCCGTAGGCCTCCAGTCTATCGATGAACGTCCTGGTCAGCTCCAGGGAAGAGACCTGCTTTGTGCGCACCAGCTCGGCAAGGTCGCGCAGAGGGGTGAATACAACGTCAGAGTTCATCTTCACTCGCGTACGGCTGGAACAGCGCCATAGGCTCATCGCTGTTGGCCAGCTGTACGGTCCGCAGCTCCTGCGAGGTATTGGCAATTCTGCGGACTATCTTCCTTACCTCATCGGTCTCTTGGCTGGTTAGCCGGTCGCCGTACCGGGCCAGGATCATCCGAAACAGTTCGTCGTCAGCTTCCTGGGTCTTGCTCATGCCCTCCCTCTTGCCAGAGCCAAACCTCTTGCGGTTGCTAGTTTCTGCCCCTCAACCTTGGATCCAGAACGTCGCGCAGGGCGTCTCCCAGCACGTTCACTCCAAAGACGAGGAGCGTCAGGGCTATTCCCGGGAAGAGAACAATCCAGGGCGCGGCGGTGAAGAACTGCATGACCTCTCCGCTGAGCAGGCCGCCCCATGAGATGAGGTTGGTTGTGCCCACGCCAAGGAAGCTCAGCGACGCTTCGATTACTATGGCGCTGCCGATCAATCCAGAGGTCACGATGATCAAAGAGGCAAATGTGTTGGGAAGTATGTGCCTGAACATGATACGTACATCGTTCGAACCGATGGCGCGGCTGGATTCGACGTACGGCATTTCTTTGATGCTGAGCGCCACGGAGCGGACCACGCGCGTTATGCTTGGCGTGAACACTACAACCAGCGCCGCTATGACGTTAAGGAACGACGAGCCGAAGGCGGCCACTAGAGCCATAGCCAACAGCAGTGATGGAAAAGCAGTTAGAGCGTCTATGAAGCGCTGCACGATCAGGTCGAACTTGCCAACGAAGTAAGCGCTGGTGACGCCAAGAATGGCGCCCACTACACTGGCGCCTATCATCGAGACAAGCCCAACGAAGATGGAGACTCGAGACCCCCATATCGTCCGGCTGAGCATATCGCGTCCCAGCATATCGGTGCCGAACAGGTGGTCGGACGTGGGTGAGGCGAGTATGTTGAAAGCGTTTGTAGCGGCAGGATCGCGCGGCGAGACCGAGGGGGCGGCTACTGCCAGCAATATGAAGAGAACAATCAGTATTACTCCTATTGCTCCCAGCGGCTTAGTACGCATAAAACGGCCAAAGGCACGGAGGTAGACATACCACCTGGCCGGTGACTGCGCTCCCAGCGGTTCCTGGAGTATGGTCCCTTCGGGCTGTCTCGCCATGTCGCTCCTAATCGTAGCGGATCCTTGGATCCAACCAGGCGTAGGTGAGGTCGACGACCAGGTTCACCACCAGCGCCATTGCCGCGAAGTAGAGAATGTACACTTGAATCAGAGGCATGTCCCTGGCGTTGAGACCTCTGACCAGGCCCAGTCCGACACCGGGTATGTTGAACACGGTTTCTATTACCACCGTCCCCGACAGCAGCCCGCCAACGTGAAACCCTGCAATTGTCACTATGGGCAGCAATGCATTGCGTACGGCGTGCCGCCAGATGACAATTCGCTCTCCCAGACCCTTTGCCCTGGCCGTCCTTACGTAATCCTCCCCCATAACCTCCAGGAGTTGCGTACGCGTCATCCTCAGCAGCAGGCCGTTGCTGCTGAACCCAAGCGCCATGGCGGGGAAGATCAATTGCTGGAAGCTGGTCACGGGATCATCCCACATGCTGATGAAACCCACCGGCGGAAGCCACCTGAAGTACAGCGAGAGACCCAGTATGAACAGAATAGCGACGAAGAAGGTGGGCGCGGCCAACCCCAGTATGGCCCAGCCGCGGAGGACGACGTCTAACCATGAGTCGCGTTTAATTGCGGCCAGAATGCCTATAGGTATGGCTATGGCGCTAACAACTAGCGCGGTGAAGAAAGCGAGTTGAAGCGTGACCGGGAGCTGTCTCCTCAGTTCATCCGAAATGGGGCGGCTCAGCAGGTAGGAGTCGCCCAAGTCTCCTCTGAGCATACTCCACGCCCAGTCAAAATACTGGACCACGATGGGACGATTCAAACCCAGCTGTTCTCGGAGAGCCTCCAACTCCTCCAGCGAGTAGGCGCCCTCACCGGACGGCCCTCCCAGGATGATGGAGGCAATGTCGCCGGGGATGACGCGCAGAATTACGAAGATGGCGATGGAGACGCCAATCATTGTTGGGATGAAAAGAAGGACTCTTCTTATTATATATTTACGCATATCCCACCAGATAAACTATGGCCGCCAGTGATGGCGGCCATAGTTTATCACATACGCTTAGCCGGCGGTTACATCATGTCGCTAAGCCAGACATTCTCCAGTGAGTAGTTGCCGGCGTGGATGAACGGCGGCACGTAGTCATGGATGTTGGTCCTCATGCCGTGGACCAGTCCGGGGCGAAGCGTCCCTATCATAGCGGCGTCGTCGTAGAGGATCTGGGCCATTTCAGCCAGAATGGGGCCTCTTTCATCCCGAGAGTCGAGCACCAGTTGCTGCTCGAACCGAGACATCCACTCCGGGTTGTCCCAACCGGTGGGGTTGTTGCCGCCCTTGTAGTTGGGCAGGAACGGCAGCAGATTGAATGCGTCCGGGTCGGGGAAAGCTACGCCGTTGCTGAACGCTATTTCCAGCGTGAAGTCGCCGGAGTCTCTCTGGGAGTTGCGGGTAGCCAGGTCCACGAATCCTTCGACGGTTCCCTTGATGTAGAGGTCACGCTCGTAGTGGGCAAGGATACCTTCGCACTCCGTCTTGTTTGAGGTGGAGCAGAGAATGTTTATCTCCAACGGGTTGTCCGGACCGTAGCCCAGACCCTGCATCAGGCCCTGCGCCTCTTTGATCAATTCTTCCTTGACCATGGGATCGGGGTTGAATCCAGGAAGCTTCTCATACCACTCCTCTTCAGTGTTGATCCAATCCCAGCCGAAGAAGTAGGGGGTAGAGAGTGTGCCCGTGCCGTCATACGAGAGCAGGTTTATCTCCTGCCTGTTGGTGCCCATCTGGATTACCTTACGCAGCGTATCCGCCGTTGGATCTCCTATGGGGCCAAATGGCGGCTTGGTGACGTTGACGGTCTGACCCCTCCATCCCAGAGCAGTGATTAGGGAGAAGGTGAAGTCTTCCGGAATGTCGGCTATCAACCGCTCCGCGTCACTGCGCTTGGGCTGTGAGTCGAAGATACCGGTCAGGTCAATTCGGCCTGCCCTGAAAGCAGCGATACGAGTTGTCGTATCGATCATCTGGACCATTTGGACGCTGTCCAGGTAGGGAAGACCCTCGCGGAAGAAGTTGGGGTTGCGCTCCCAAACCTCGTTGCTGTCGATGGTGGTGCTAGTGACCATGAAGGGGCCGGTACCCACCTGCTTATCCGGAGACAGGTCACGCCACTTGCCGCTGGGGTCGGTGTCTATCGGCTTGGTGTGCGTGTCGGGGCCAAAGAAGACCCAAGCGCCGGAGAAGCAGGGGATGAAAGCGCTCCTGGGCGCCTTAAGCCGCACCGTCAACTCATTGGGGCCCGTTATCTCCGCGCCAGGATTGGCCAGCGTGTTGCCGTTGTCGTCCTCAATGGGAGCTACGTATGCGTTTACGCATCCCTGCTGCCTGGCTTGGAGCCCGTTGGGCTTTTCAATGTACCTGTACATCTGCCAGTAAACGTCATCTATGGTGAAGGGGTTGCCCTCGTGGTCAACAATGCCGTCCCTGAGCGTGAACGTGAACTCCGTCGCGCTGTTTGCCGACCAGGATTCCGCCAGGTCCGGCTCTACGGTGACACGGTCCTTGAGGTCAATTCGGATAAGCTGTCCGTAGACGTTGCCTACCTTCCCTATCTGACCCCAGGAGAAGCCTGGCCGGTGATTCAAGTCGAAGAGCCAGGAGCCTGAGCCGTAAGGCGCCACCAAGGTTCCCCCGTACCGGTCCGGTTCAACAGCCGGTACCGGAGTAGGCGTGGCGGTTGGCTGCGGCACAGCCGTCACCCCCGGCAGAGGCGTTGCCGTGGGGGCCGGAACTGCCGTGGGGGTTGGAATTACAATATCCGGGGTAGTAGGCGTGAACTCCGGTCTAGGAGTAGCCGTGGGAGCAGGAGCAGAAGGAGTATCCTCCTCTTCCGCAGAACTACAAGCCAGGGTAAAAACAAGACCCAGAGCTAACGCAAACCCCAATAAATGTCTCAACTTCATCGCACCCTCCATGAATTCAACTGGTAAAACTGCCTACATATGACAACATACGTGCATAGCTATGTCAATAGATTCATTGCACCTAGGCGGATTTGATGGACGGCACGCCCAACTCGTTGAGCACTTCTACAAACTGCCGCAGATCGTTCTCCTCTATCTGCCGTAGATTGCTAGTCTGCAGGTCAACGCGCGCGCCGACGTCCCGGAACACGTCGTAGGACTGCTGGGTTGGCCTTTCGTCAGCGCTGGCAACTATCACGCTCAGTCCGGCCAGCTTGTCGCCCAGCTTCATGGGCTGGCCGGGGGCAGTCCTAGACAGTTCCTCTTCGATTACGGCCAGCTTCTCTTTGATTCCTTGCGCGGCCTGATCCACGGCCTGGTGGGCCTGCGTTCCTTCGGTTCGACGCACCCAGCCTTCCAACTGCTCACGAATGCTCTGCAGCCGTCGCACCGTCTCCTGGGACTCTGAAACCTTGTCCCTGATCTGCAGCAACAACTGGAACTCGGCCTCTATATCGTCCTGGCTTGCCGTAATGAGAGGGTTCTTCCTTATCTCAAAGCTTTGCGCCAACCTCTTCCCCGCCACGGACAAAGCGACCGTATATGTACCGGGAGGCGCCATAGGGCCCCTCAGCGTGGAGAAGTATCCTTCCGCGCCCACGCTGCCGGAGTGCTTGACCGCGTCGGGATAGCGCATGTCCCAGATGAACCTGTTCAGGCCCTGTTTGGCCGGTACACGGAGGTCATCCTTGTTGGCACTGCTCAGCACACTGGAAAAGGACTTGATGACTTCGCCGCGCCGGTCTTCGAAAGTGAGGAGCACCTCGCCCTCCGGGTCTTCTTTAAGGTAGTAGCTGACGGTGACGCCGTCCGGCGGGTTTGCCCCGGCGTCCAGAAAGCGGCGGATGGGCTGTCCCTCCGGCGACGTGGTCTGGTCCCAGCTGAAGATGATGGCTCCGTCTCCCCTATCGTAGTTGCGGCCCTCACTGCCGCCGAGACCTCCGCGCCGCACGGGGAACCTGTACGCCGTCCTTGGCTTGAACAAATGCGCCTCGGCTTTGGCAAGGTCATCCGTTATTTCCTGCAGAGGAGTGAGGTCGTCCAGTACCCAGAAGGAGCGCCCGTGGGTAGCCACGACCAAATCGTTCTCCTTGATGACGAAATCGTGGATGGGGACTGCGGGCAGGTTCTGTTGCAGCGATTGCCAGTTCCCGCCATCGTCAAAGGAGACGTAGACGCCGGTCTCCGTGCCGGCATAGAGGAGACCCGGCTTGGAAGGATCCTCGCGGATGACCCTGGTGAAGTCGTCGTCCGGCAATCCGTTGGTGATGCGCTGCCATGTTTCGCCGTAATCCTGCGTCCTGTACAAGTACGGGGTGAAGTCGTCGGACTTGTAACAGGTGGCGGCAAAATATGCCCTCGCTGCGTCATGAGGCGACGGGTCGACTATGCTGATCAGCGACCATTCGGGCAGATCGGGGGGCGTTACGTTCCGCCAGTTCTCTCCATTGTCTCGCGAGACGTGCACCAAGCCGTCGTCGGAGCCTGCCCAGAGCACACCCTGCTGCACCGGCGACTCGGCAAAGGCGAACACCGTTCCGTAATACTCAACGTTGGTGAACTCCTTTGTAACCGGCCCACCCGGCGCCTCCATCTTGGAAGTGTCGTTGCGGGTCAGATCCGGACTGACGACATCCCAACTGGAGCCTTCGTTAGTTGTGCGGAAGACGTGGTTGCCGGTGACATAGAGAACGTTCGGGTCGTGGGGAGAGAGCACAATGGGGAACGTCCACTGGAAGCGGTACTTGACGTCCTTGGCTCCCCATCCCATAGCTGCTTCCGGCCATACCTTGATATCCCGGCCCTGTCCCGTACGATGGTCGTAGCGGGTGACCCTTCCGTTGACGTGGTGACCGGCATAAACGATGTTGGGGTCGTCCGAGCGGACTGCTATATAGCCGCTCTCCCCTCCCCCAACGGCATACCAATCGTTGCTGGTTATGGCGCCGCTATGCGACCTGCTGGGTATTGTTATAGTGCTGCAGTCCTGCTGCGCGCCGTATATCCTGTAGGGGAACTGGTTGTCAGTGATCACGTGGTAGAACTGCGACGTAGGCTGGTTGTCAAGCCGCGTCCAGGTCTCTCCGCCGTTATAGGAAACGCTGGCCCCTTCATCGTTGCCGTGAACCATGCGGTCAGGGTTTGCGGGGTCTATCCATATGTCGTGGTTGTCGTCGTGCGGGGTGAGGAACCTGGTGAAGGTGCGACCGCCGTCGGTCGACTTCCAGTTGCGGTTGCTCAGCACGTAGCAAGTGTCAGGGTCCGTGGGGTGAGCAAAGGCGTGGGTGTAGTAGAACGGCCTGCTGAGCAGATCTCGCTGGCCGGAGGTCTTCTGCCAGGTATCGCCGCCGTCGTCGGAGCGGAACATGCCGCCATCTTCGACCTCTATCAACGCCCAGACGCGGCCCTGTCTGGCCGGAGAGGAGGCCACGCCTATGCGGCCAATTACCCCTGTTGGCAAGCCCGGAGCGGCGGAGATGTCCTTCCAGGTGTCGCCACCGTCGTTGGAACGCCACAGTCCGCTGTCGGGGCCGCCGCTTCGTATGTCGTAGGGGAGGCGGCGGGCCTGCCAGATCGCGGCGTAGAGCACCCTGGGGTTGGTCTGGTCAATGGATAGGTCGATAGCGCCGGCGTTTTCGCTCTTGTAGAGCACCTTCTCCCAGTTCTTGCCGCCGTCCGTGGAGCGGAAGACGCCACGTTCTTCGTTGGGGCCAAAGGCGTGACCCAGGGCGGCGACATAGACGGTATCGGGGTCTTTGGGGTGGATGCGCACGCGGCCTATGTGACGGGTGTCGGCGAGGCCGAGGTGGGTCCAGGTCTTGCCCTTGTCGGTGGACTTGTAGACGCCGTCGCCGTGGGAGATGTTGCCGCGAAGGGCGGTTTCACCCATGCCCACGTAGATGACGTTGGGGTCGGCCTCGGAGACGGCTATAGCGCCGACGGAGCCGGTCTTGAAGTAGCCGTCGGATATGTTCTCCCAGAACACGCCGCCGTTGTCGGTCTTCCAGACGCCGCCGCCGCAGCATCCGAAGTAGAACGTGGCCAGGTTACTGGGGTCACCGGCCACGGCGATAACGCGGCCTCCCCTGAACGGCCCGACACTGCGCCATTCCAGCGCCTGAAGCAATGAGGCATCCACCGTTGTCATACTTGCACCCTCCTACGTATCTTTAAGCCGTTACCGGCTCAATGTTCAGCCCACCAACCATCCGGTTGAACTCCGGCACGTCCTGCTCCAATACCTTGTCCAGCAGGCTGATCTGTTCGTCCACCCGGCTCGCGATATCCTGGTAAGTTTCCACGGCTTGCTTTGTCGGCGCGTAGTCCGCACTGGCAATCACCGAGTTCAGCGCGGGAAGCTTGGAGTAGAGCTTCACGGCGGCATCCAAGCTGGGCGCTCCCGGAGCGGGCACGTGTATCAGCTCGCTTTCAATCTCACCGAGCTTATCTTTGATGGCCTGCCCCGCTTCCTCCACCTGTTTGGAATCTTCACTATCGTCCAGCCGTTGCAACCAGCCTTCCACTTGTCCGCGCACTTTCCGCAACCGCGCCACCGCGCCGGATATCTCCGACGTCTTATCCCTGAGCTGCATGAGAAGACGGTGCTGCGCCTCCAAGTCCTGCTGAGTGGACGGGTTCAACGGGTTCTTCCTTACCTCGCACCACTGGCTCAACGTCTGGCCGTTGACCTGAAGTCTCACCCTATAGCTTCCGGGAACCGCCATGGGTCCGTTCACGCTCTCGTCCAGGCCACCCACGGTCTCGTCTCCGGGCACGGTCTCCGCATCTGAATGGCGCATGTTCCATAGGAACCGATTCATGCCCGCCTTCTTGGGCAAGAACGGCCCCTTGTAATCCGAACACTCTTCCTTGCTGCGGAACGTGTTCACGGTGTTGCCTTCCCTGTCCAAGACGGTCAGCGTCACCTCTCCCTCAGGCTGCTCCTTGAAGTAGTAGTACACCACCACCCCGTCGGGAGGGTTCTGGCCTGCGTCCAAGTACGTCTGCTTCACGATGTTGCCCTCGCCGTCTTTTTCCGTGTACCAGGAGAAGATGACCGGCCCGGCGCCGCGGTCGTAGTTCATGCCCGCCACCGACGAGGCGTCGGGGCGCAGAGGCCGCCACATGGGGAACCTGTACCCCTCTCTTGGTTTGTAGAGGATGGCCGGAGCTTGAGAGGACTCGTCGCTGATTTGATGGAGCGGCGTAAGGTCGTCCAGGATCCAGAAAGCCCTGCCATGCGTGGCGACAACAAGGTCGTTGTCCTTGATAACGAAGTCGTGGATAGGCACCACGGGAAGGTTCAGTTGCAGCGACTGCCAGTTGTCCCCGTCGTCAAAGGAGACGTATATGCCGGTCTCGGTGCCCGCATAGAGCAGTCCGCGTCTTGCGGGGTCTTCTCTGATCACTCTAGTGAAATCGTTGTCAGGGATGCCGTTGGTTATTTGCGTCCAGGTCTCTCCGTAGTCACTGGTCTTGAATAGATACGGGCGGTAGTCGTCCAGCTTGTAAGCCGCGGCCGCCACGTACGCCGTTGCCCCGTCGTGGGGCGACGGGTCTATGATGCTGACCAGCGACCATTCGGGCAGGCCGGGAGGCGTTACGTTCCGCCAGTTCTCTCCATTGTCGCGCGAAACGTGCACCAGACCATCGTCTGACCCCGCCCATAGCACCCCTTTTTCTACCTTCGACTCATCGAAGGCGAAAATGGTGCACGGTGGCAAGCCCTCTGCCGGCGCCCCTTCCGATGCGCCGCCGCGCTTCACGTCGTTACGGGTCAGGTCAGGGCTGATTTCATCCCAGCTTGCTCCGTCCGTGGTGGAGCGGAAAACGTGGTTCCCAGCCACGTAGAGAACGTTAGGGTTATGGGGCGAGAGCACAATGGGGAAGGTCCACTGGAAGCGGTGCTTCAAGTTTTCCGGGGCAAGGTTGCTGGCCCGCTCCGGCCACACTTTGACATCCAGCCCCTGCCCCGTCCTTCTATCGTACCTGCTCATGGGGCCGCCGCCGCTGTGCGCCGCGTACACTATGTTGGGGTCGTCCGGTCTGACCGCCACGTAGCCGGCCTCGCCGCCGCCCACGCAGTACCATTCGGTCTGAGTTATCGCGCCGGTGGCCGAGCGGCTGGTAATGCTGATAGAGCTGCCGTCCTGCTGTGTGCCGTAGACCCTGTATGGGAAGTTGGTGTCCGTGGTCACGTGGTAGAACTGGCCCGTGGGCTGATTTTCCAGCCGCGTCCAGGACGCCCCGTCATTAAAGGAAATGCTGGCTCCCTCGTCGTTGGCATGGATGATGCGTCGCGGGTTCTTGGGGTCTATCCAAATATCGTGGTCATCGTCGTGGGGAGTGGTGAACCTGGTGAAGGTACGCCCTCCATCGGTGGACTTCCAATTGCGTCCGCTCAACACATAGCACGTATCGGGATCAGTGGGGTGGGCGAAGAGGTGCGTGTAGTAGAAGTGGCGCCGGCGTAGGTCGGCGTTGTTAGAGGTGAGCGCCCACGTCTTGCCGCCGTCGTCCGACCGGAAGAGGCCGCCGTCGTCGTGCTCTATGAGGCACCAAACCCTGTCGCGCTGGGCGGGCGAAACGGCCACGCCTATGCGCCCCATCGGCTTCTCCGGCAGGCCTGGGCTCCCCGTTATCTCCTCCCAAGAGTCGCCACCATCAACCGAACGCCACAGGCCGCTGTCGGGGCCGCCGCTGACGATGGTGTAGGGATAGCGCCTGACCTGGTAGATGGCGGCATAGATGATGCGCGGGTTGTTGGGGTCCATGGAGAGGTCGATGGCCCCGGCGCGGTCGCTCTTGTAGAGAATCTTGTCCCAGGTCGCGCCGCCGTCCTTGGAGCGGAAGACGCCGCGTTCCTCGTTGGGGCCAAAGGCGTGGCCCAGCGCGGCCACGTAGACCAAGTCAGGATTCTGCGGATGCACGCGCACGCGCCCAATGTGCCGGGTGTCCTCCAGACCCAGATGTGTCCAGGTCTTGCCGGCGTCGGTGGACTTGTAAACGCCGTCGCCGTGGGTGACGTTGCTGCGAAGGGCGGATTCGCCCATGCCCACGTAGATGACGTTGGGGTCGGATTCGGCGATGGCTATGGCGCCGACGGAGGCGGTCTTGAAATAGCCGTCCGATATGTTGTGCCAGAAGACACCGGCGTCGTCCGTTTTCCACAGCCCGCCGGAGCAGGCACCGAAATAAAACGTAGCCTGGTCCACGGGGTCTCCGGCCACGGCCAGCACACGGCCGCCGCGGAAGGGGCCAATGGAGCGGTACTGCATTGCCTGATAGAGAGCGGGGTCAACGGACATTTTCTTCACCTCAGCAAGATTCAGCCGGAGAGTTTACGGGATGTTGGCCGGACTTGGCAGATGATATTGGCTGTATGCCAGTGAGTCAACAAAGGACGGACAAGCGGGCATACGGGCAAGGGCGCCCCCTATTCGTCTTTCCTTACGCAGTGAGGTGGGGGGCGGGGTTCTCGTGGGGGGTGCAGACCTTTGAGAATGGCCCCCGCCTCGTTCCACCCCTGTGGGGACTCGGCAAGACGGGCGGGCAGGAGAGCAAGCCGCGGGGCGCTTCCCTGCCCAACCGGGCGCCGTTTCTATCTACGTCAGGTTTGCTGGGAAGGCCACTCGACTATCTCGAACTCGAGCAGCTTGGCGTGGGAGGCGACGTTCTTCTCGCCTTCCGGTCTAGCGTGGCCGCGGCGGAACGCATCGCTATTCACCCAGCGCCGGAAATCCTCCTCCGAGCGCCAGCGCGTGTAGACGAAATAGCGGTTCTCTCCGGATACGGGACGGAGCAGTTCAAAGCCTTCGAACCCCTCCATGCTCTCCACTTCGCGAACGCGCTTGCCGAACCGGGCCTCCAACTCCGACTCCTCCCCCTCAACAGGGGTAATGGCGTTTATCTTAACTATGCTCATAGCTCTCTCCTTTCCGGTTGGGATTGTAACGGTTCCAGCCTGCTCCGCCCGGAGAATATGGACTGCCTCTCCTCTACAGAACTAAATGACGCCAGCACAACTGGCTTGTACGTCTGGGGATGCGGAATGACCATGACCTGCTGGTTGAACACGGCGGACAGGAGTTCCGAGCGGATGACCTCCTCAGGACTCCCAATTGCAACAACTTCACCCTCTAGCATGACTACGATTCTGTCCGCGTATGCACTGGCGAGATTCAAATCGTGGAGCACGGTGAGAACCGCGCGCCCCTCATAGGCGAGCTTTCTGCACAGCGACATGACCAACTGCTGATGACCGATGTCCAATGCAGTGGTGGGCTCGTCCAGCAAGATAAGCGGAGTGTCCTGAGCGAGGACACGCGCCAGCGAAACCCGTCGCTGCTCGCCCCCGGAAAGAGTGGGGTAGATGCGCTGAGCCAGATGGAGCACCTCCGTGCTTTGCATAGCGCCTTCAACTATTGCAAAGTCGGTCTCAGTGGGGGGCCTCCATTGAGAGAGGTAAGGGTATCTGCCCATCAACGTCACTTCACGCGCGGTGAACGGGAAGCGCATGTGCGTATTCTGGATTAGCATCGACCGCATCCGTGCCAAGGTCGTGGTCTTGGTGGCGCGCAAGGGCCGGCCGCACACCTGTACCGCGCCTTCAGTAGGCGGAATGTCGCCCGCCAGGACGCCGCAGAGAGTAGACTTGCCCGCGCCGTTGGGGCCTACGACTGCCAGCACTTCGCCGGCGTGGAGGTCCAATGCCACCTTATGCAGGAGAGTTCTGCCTTGCGTCACGTAGCTTACGCAGTCCGCTCTTAGGGCTGGGCTCATTCCATACCTCCTCCCCAATTCAAGCGCGTTCGGTGAACGAGCCATAGGAAGAACGGGCCGCCAATCATTGCGGTCACCACGCCTAGTGGAAGCTCGGCGGGGATGACTACGGTGCGGGCGACGAGATCAGCCAGCAGCAGCGTGGTAGCTCCTCCAAGGATGCTGGCAGGCAGAAGGAAGCGATGATCCGGCCCGGCGATGAGCCTTATGACGTGCGGCACTACGAGACCTACAAAGCCGATTATGCCAGCCACCGAAACTGCTGCGCCCGTCATGAGGGCACTGATGACAATGACGCTGACGCGCACACGCTCCGTAGACACTCCCATGTGCCTAGCCTCCCTGTCCCCCAGGGTAAGAAGGTTCAATGGGCGAGACCAGAACGGCAGCAGAACCAGGCCAACCAGGAAGAATGGAATGACCGAGCTGACCACCGGCCAGGTGGCTCCTCCAACGTGGCCTAGAGTCCAGAATGTGATGCTGCGCAACTGGTCGTCGTCCGCGACGAATATCAACATGCCGGTGAATGCGCCGGCGGTGGCGTTTACGGCGATACCGGCAAGGATCAGCGTGGTTATCGCAGTCTGACCATAGGCCCTGGCTACCATGTAGACCACCATTGTGGCAAGAAGACCGCATAGGAATGCCGCCACCGCGACGCTATAGGCGCTGAACAGGGTAAACCCGAGGACGATTGCACCAACCGCTCCGACGGCGGCTCCGCTGGATACGCCGATGATGCCGGGCTCCGCCAGTGGGTTTCGGAAGACGCCTTGGAGAGCCGCTCCCGCCACACCCAAGCTGCCGCCTACCAGTATCCCCAAGACAACTCGCGGAAGGCGTATGTTCCACAAGATTGCATCGGTTCTAGGTTCAAACTGGATTCCAGTGTCAACTCCTGCATGGCTAAGAACGATTGCTACTGCCTGGGCAGGCGGAATCTCGACTGCTCCCATTCCCACGTTGGCAAACAGGGCTACGAAGAAGAGGGCAAACATAACGCCAAGCAGAGTCGACGTTGCTAGTCGAGAGGAATCTGAGCGTCGAATCGACACGCGTCGAACGATGCGCAGACGCGTCAGGGCTCTGCCTGCCATGGATGCCATCATCAAGCCGGCGCCAGGTCCGGATGGAACGCCCGCAGCAAGTCCATCAACACCTGACCCATGCGTGGCCCACCGCCACCAAAGTACTGATCGTCAAAGTCGAGTATGCACCCCTCCTCCGCGGCGGCAGTCTGTGCGACACCGGGGAAGCTAACGAGTCCCTCACGCCCTCCAACCGACTGAAGCCCCGCGGTGAGCACGACGATGCAGTCCGGGTTGACTACCGCGAGGGATTCAGCAGTCAACGGTATGAACGGCTGGGTCACGCCCGCGACCTCCGCGCCGCTGATGGCGCCGCTGGCCAGGAACAGTTCATGGCTCAGGTGGTTCTGCCCAATGAGGAAGAGCGCATCCAATCCACGCATATATAAGAACACAGCAGTGGGACGTTCTTCGGCCTTTTCAGCGAGGGTTTTGACCTCATTGATCTGGGACTCAAGCTCCACAGCGATTTGCTCTCCCTTGTTGGGAACGCCGAGCGCTTGTGCAACTCCGCGAATCTTACGGGCCGCTCCGTCCAATGTGGTCACTGATTCCAGAATTACCACGGTTGTGCCTGTGGAACGGAGCTGCTCCAGCACCTCCGGCGGCCCAGCGCTCTCGTTCCCGATGACGAGGGTTGGCGCCATAGAGAGTATTCCTTCGGAGCTTAGGCTCCTCTGATATCCAATCTTTGGAAGTGCGGCAGCCTCGGCAGGATAGGTCGCGCTGGTATCGACCGCGACTACGTTGCCGCCGAGCCCAAGGGCGAAGACCACCTCAGTGATGTCTCCGTTTAGGACGACGAGCCGGCTGATATCCTCCACGACGACTTCGTTGCCATCCACATCCGTGACGGTCGCGGGCAATACTGGGCCTGTAGGAGGCGCAGTAGGCGTAGGCACTGGCTGTGGGGTTGGCGTAGGTGGAGGCACGGTAGGCGTTGGCGCGGGCTGCGAGGTTGGCGTCGGAGGAGCCGCGGTAGGTGTTGGTGCTGGCTGGGAGGTTGGTGTCGGGGGAACCGCGGTAGGTGTTGGCGCTGGCTGAGAGGTTGGTGTCTGGGGAACCACTGTAGGTGCTGGCGTGGCCGTAGGGTCAGGATCTGCGCCGCAAGCAGCCAGTGCCACCCCAAGAAAAGCAATCAAAACTGCGGCATAAAAGCGTGTTTTGAGCAGGCAGGTGATTGTAGTCATATATGAGGTCTCTCCGTATGTCCGTAGTAGATAAACCATAAAAACCTATTTAATAGGTCTAAACCAGTTTATTAGTATACACACGTAGAAAACGCTGTCAACAACTGCAGAGAGTCAGCAATAACGGGACACCAAATGGAGGTGCTTTATTTTCCATCCGAACTCTTCTAAGAAATAAGGATGTGATTCCGTATATAATGAACGCCAACTCTTGTATGAAAGGAGGCGCAACTTGGCGAGTTTCATCGGTTTGATGAAGTACAACGAGTCTAGCAAACGTTCCGGCGAAGACGAACTGGCCACGGGGTGGGCGGCGAGAGCCGTAGCCGAGGAGATCGGGAAAGGTCGTGCTCACTACTTGACAATGGTGTGGAACCACGGTGAAAGCCGCGACCTGGATATGCTCTTTGTTCTGGAAGCCCCTGATGAGGACACCGCTAACAACATCTTCCGCACCCTGGGAGATAGACAGAACGCAACTGTAAGCGTGATGCCAGCCATGATCAGATGGGAAAAAGAGCTGGACATTCAGGGCAAACTGTAGAAGGAGGAGTTAAATGACGATAACCATTATTGGCCACGATCCCAACACAGGCCAGTTTGGCGGACTGGTGGTAACCAAAAATCCCGCGGTGGGTTCCCGCGTGCTCAGGGGCATGGGCGAAGTGGGAATGATGGGCAGCAGCGGCGTTGAAACGCAACGCCGGCGCGCTATAGCCCTACTGATGCTGGGATTCCCCGCCAAAGAGGCCATGGACGCACTGAAGAGCGTGAGCAACGACCAGGGCGCATATTGCTTGCTGGACCGCGTCGGTACGCCCGCAGTCTGGGTATCCCCGGGGTACGGCTCAGGCAACGCCGGCGAGAGAATCGGCCCTAACTACGCCTGCTACGCCGGCACCAAGTACGGCCCAGATGTCGCCAACGCATTCGGAGACACCTTTGAGGCCACCGAGGGGAGCGGTCTTCCCCTGGAAGAGCGTCTCATCAGATGCCACGAAGCCGCCGACGAAGTGGGGGGCGACTCCAGGGGCAGGCAGGCCGCCGCCATCCAGATTCACTGGAAGCGTTCCGATGCCAACCCGTTCCTGGACGTGCGCGTGGACGAACATCACAACGCCATCGCGGAGCTTCGCGCTGCAGTCAAAGCGTATCGCATGATATATCCCCAATACCACGATAGGACGTGGCCTGATCTGCAGGGCACCGGCGGGTTCCCCATACTGTATCCAAACATGATCTAAGGAGGTTCCAATGCCCGATTACTTAGGATTGCTGAAATTCAGCGGCCCCAGGTTCGGAGAGCAGCAGCTTGCCGCGGACGATATAGCCCGCGAGTTGGCCAGGGCCGGAGATATCGAAGCCAAAGGTGAAGCCGTTGCCGATCCCGGCCTGGGCGGCGGGACATTCATCGGCGTTTTCTGGACCAAGGGTGACGCCGATATGGTGTTCATCTTCCACGGCGGAGAGGACTCGAACCCGGAAAAGCTCTACGAAAGACTGGCGGAGAAGACCGGCTCGACCGTAACGGTTGTTCCCGTAATCACAGAGTCGCAGAAGGAGCGAGTACTGGCGGGCAAACCCATACCCTAAACTCTGGCGCCCATCCTGCGTCTGGACCTGCCCCTTCTCCTTCCGGTACGGGACGTTAACTTTTTCATCTCGTCTTCAATGAAGGCCAGGTCCTTCTTGGGAATTATGTGCAGGTCTCCAATAAAGGCCAGGGGCCACCACTCTGGGATCCACTTCTTCACGAAGTCCATGCGTGGAGCCACCTGGTGCGCGTCTATGAACTGTTCCTCTTCCAAGACCGCGTTGGGCTCTATGTTCACCCTATACTGGAAGTTCTCTTCAGGGTGGTAGTCCTTCCAGAGCTTGCTATGGTCTTCAAAGAAGGTGGACGTGACCGTGGCCGCGGCGGCAAACACCTGCATTCGGCTGATGTAGAACAACATGCGGTCGCCCACTTCTATGCGCTGAACTTTCTTACGCTGGGAGCTTTTGAACCCTTGGACTTTGAGCTCCTGCTCCTTGGTCACTAGGTAGTTCTCAGGAGTGAGCACTACCATCCAATAGTTTCTGGGCAATTCAGGTCTCCGGATTAAGGTTAACGGCGCCTATTCTAGCACGACTGCAAGCGCCAACCAACCGTACCCTAAGCCGCCACCCTCATCACGTTGTACATGTGCAGGTACAGCTTCCCCATCTCCCTTATCAGCTCAGGAAACGGCACCGGCCGCGTTGGGTCAACGTGCTGGAATATGGAGAACTCCGTGTAGTAGACGCTTCCTTCCGCCAGCGATTCCGCCATACGCTTAGATTCCACGGCCGGGATGGCCGTATCCTCCCTGTCGTGCATCAATAGCACGTGCGTTTCCAACCGGTCTATCCGCGTACTGGGAGAGATGGAATCTAGCTCATCGAGGAAGCTCTCCGGCAACTGCCGCATTAGCTCTTCCGCCTCGTCCCTGTCCACGCCTTTCAGCAGACGGTAGGCGACTTGTCCATACTCGGAAAGCGAGTCCGACAGATCTGCCGGTTCGCTCTCGCCCCCCAAGAACACGCGACTTAAAGCCTCCTGCTCCTCCGCATCCGGCAGCGCCTCTATGAGGTGCCGCGTAAAGACCTCCTGGGTATCGTCCCTTGGCTGCCAGGGTCGTATAGAGCCGTCGTACTCACGGCTACGGCTCGCTACCGACACCATGAGGTCGCGGGCATCATAGTAGGCCCCGAACAGGTTGGCATAGGCCACTCTGTCGCTGATCCGTTCATCCTGTGCCGCCAGCGCGGCAAAGGACGCCCCAACGCAGAACCCGGCAAGCCCGATCTGCTCTTTGTCGACCCCTTCCATATCCTCCAGGAATAGATACGCCGACGCCACTATCTCCACGGCCTCCGGTTCCATTCTCCGCTCGGTCAGCATGACCTCCGACCACGGTATGAGGACAACCATCCCGGAACGCGCCAGCCCGTTGGCCAGGCCCACTATCCTTGGGTCGTCGCGGCTTGCCGGTATGACCCCAAAGAAGAGCACCACGGCCGGGTGGATTCCATCTTCGGCCGGTGTGTAGAGGTCCATCTCTATCAGCCTGCCGTCCTCGGCTTGGAACACACTCCGTTGGTACAGGGGTTCCTTTACCAGATACGGTTGAAGCTTCACCGGTATCCTGCCGACTATTTCCGGTACGAACAGCGCCGTCCTCACAGCAGTATTCCCCTGCTCTGACACGCCCACCCAGGCCGATAGCGCCACAACCGCGGCCAGCAGCACTAGCGAACCTCTTTGAAGCACTCTTTTCATACGACAATAATAGCGGTTCGTTTGGCAGAAGCCAAAGCCCTCCAGACACAACTACTGATTGCATCCATAATGGGCCTGGGATAAAATTAAGCCCGTACACCATTTCGCAATACCTAGTCCCCCTGGAGAATCCCTTGATAACAACTGTCATCGGCAACTACCCAAAGATAGGCCCTGGAACCAAGGCGCCAAGCCTGCGAGGCGCCATAGGCC
>DAOUKI010000074.1:0-17120 GCA_034421495.1 Dehalococcoidia bacterium
GGCAAGAACGCCACGGACAGCGCCATGATCATCGACGCCATGGACATCCTCTACGAGACCGTGGTCAACGCCTTCTGCCTCGTTTCCAGCGACAGCGACTACACCCGGCTCGCCACACGCATCAGGGAGAAGGGCCTGTTCGTCATGGGAATTGGGCGGAGAGACACCCCCCGTTCCTTTGTCAACGCCTGCGAAATCTTTGTCTACACCGAAAACATATCCCCCGAGAAGGCAGGGGCATCGCCTCCGTCCTCTGACAACTCCGCCAGCCAGGCGCCGGACCCCGTCCCCCTTCTCAAGGCCGCCCATGAACTGACGGCATCGGATGACGGCTGGGCGCTCCTGGGTACTATCGGTGACAGGCTGCGACAGCTTGATCCGGGCTTCGACCCTCGCACCTACGGCCAGAAACAGCTATCCAGCCTGGTAAGGGCACATACCAAAGATTTTGAGGTTAGGGCGTCGAAAACGCGCGGCGGCCCTATCCACGTGCGGATCAAGCAGCAACGGCGCAGAACGGCTAAGAAGAAATAGACCGCGCTAGGGCGCCTGGGAGGCTGCGAGGCAACTTGGTCGAGCCCATGAGGTAGCTGTCCATGTGGTGCGCCGCTTCTCGTCCCTCCGCGATTGCCCACACCACCAGCGACTGGCCTCTACGCATGTCTCCGGCGGCAAAAACGCCGGGTACGCTGGTCATGTGACTCTCGTCCGTGGAGACGTTGCCCCTTGCGTCATAGGCCACTCCAAGCTGCTCCAACAGACCCTCGTGCTCTGGAGAAACAAACCCCAGGGCCAACAACACCAGGTCGACCTCGATTTCAAATTCGCTGCCGGGCACCTCGTTCATCACGGGCCGGCCCGTCTCATCCGGCGGTCCCCACTCCAAGCGTACAGCACTCAGCTTCTCCACGCGCCCGTCGTTGCCGCAGAAGCCCTTGGTCAGGATGCTGTAATCGCGAACGCCGCCCTCTTCGTGGGCTCCATAAGACCTTAGAATCACCGGCCAGTAGGGCCACGGCTCATCGCCGGAGCGTTGCAATGGCGGCTCCGGCAGCAACTCGTACTGGTACACGACCTCGGCGCCCTGGCGGTGTGCCGTTCCCAGGCAGTCGGCTCCCGTATCGCCGCCGCCCAGGATCACCACTCGTTTGCCCTCCGCGCTGATCCTCTCCTCAGGGGCCACCGCCTGACCCGCGTTCATCCTGTTTTGCTGCGTCAGATAGTCCATAGCCAGATGGACGCCTTCAAGGTCGCGCCCAGCTATCGGTAGTTCCCTGGCCTTGGTGGCTCCGCCGGTCAAACAAACGGCGTCGAAATCATGCAGCAGGTCTTTTGCAGTGAGGTCAACGCCCACGTTGGTACTCGTCCTAAAGATGACGCCTTCCTCGGCCATGATGTCGACCCGGCGCTGCACCACGCTCTTCTCCAGCTTGAAATCGGGAATGCCCAGCGTGAGGAGCCCGCCAACGTATTCGTCCCGCTCGAAGACCGTGACAGCGTGACCTACGCGGTTCAACTGCTGAGCGGCCGCCAGTCCGGCGGGGCCTGAACCCACTACCGCCACTCTCTTGCCCGTTCTAACCTGCGGCGACTCCGGCTTTATCCAGCCTTCCTTGAATCCCCTCTCCGCTATGGCGTTCTCTATGTACTCAATGGTCACGGGGTCCTGGTTTATATTCAGCACACAGGCCTCTTCGCAGGGAGCGGGGCAGATGCGGCCGGTGAATTCAGGGAAGTTGTTGGTGGCGTGGAGCATGTCCAGCGCCTGCTTCCAGCGGTCGCTATAGGCCAAGTGGTTCCAGTCCGGGATGACGTTCCCCAGCGGGCAGCCGGTATGGCAGAACGGCACAGCGCAGTCCATGCAGCGGCCTGCCTGATCACGTATGCTTTGCACGGGCCATTCCCGGTATATCTCCTTCCAGTTCTTGATCCGTTCCGCGATTGGCTCCCTGTCGGGGCCTTTTCGGCCCAGATGAACAAACCCCAACAGCTTACCCATGAATCACCATCTCTATCTCTTTAGGCTGCTTCACCTTTTGAGACTCCAACACCTTGCGATAAGCTACGGGCATAACCTTGACGAACTTGGCGATCATGCTCTTCCAGTTATCCAGCACCATCCCTCCCTTGGTGCTCCCCGTGTACTCTTGGTGCCATTCGATCATCTGTCGCAACGCCAGCTGATCTGCCGGATCGTCCACCTGCTCCAGCACCACCATTTCCGTATTGCACTTGTCGGTGAAATCGCCGTCTTCATCCAGAACAAAGGCTATGCCGCCGCTCATCCCTGCAGCGAAGTTGCGTCCCGTCCGACCAAGCACAACCACCATGCCGCCGGTCATGTATTCACAGCCATGGTCGCCGATACCCTCTACCACGGTATACGCGGCGCTGTTGCGCACGGCGAACCGCTCACCAGCCATGCCGCGTATGAAGGCGCGTCCTCCGGTGGCTCCATAGAGGGCCACGTTACCAACGATGACGTTGTCTTCAGCCACAAAGGTGGAGCCCTCCGGCGCATACACTACCAGCCGTCCGCCGGACATCCCCTTGCCAAAGTAGTCGTTTGCATCACCCTCCAGTGTCAGAGCAACTCCCTTGGCCAGAAACGCGCCGAAGCTCTGTCCCGCCGAACCCTGTAGGCGGAAATGCATACTGCCCTCGGGCAGACCGTCCTCTCCGTAACGCTTGGCCACCTCTCCGCTGAGCATGGTACCCACCGTACGGTTGTAGTTATGAATTGGCAACGTGGCTTCTACCGGCCCGTTTCCATGAAGAGCACTCTGAGCCAGGCGGAGCAGTTCCTGGTCAAGAGCCTTGTCCAAGCCATGGTCCTGCACCTCGCAGCAATAAGTCGCTACCCTGTCCGATGCCTCAGGGCGGTAAAGAAGCTGGCTGAAATCCAGGCCCTTTGCTTTCCAGTGGTCGATGGCCTTCTGGCTGTCCAATCTGTCAACGCGGCCCACCATCTCATTGACGGTGCGGAACCCCATCTCTGCCATGACTTCACGTAGCTGCTCAGCCACCATGAAGAAGTAGTTGATCACAGCCTCCGGCTGGCCGTCGAAATGCTTGCGCAGTTCGGGGTCCTGAGTGGCAATGCCCACTGAGCAAGCGTTCAGGTGGCACTTGCGCAGCATAATGCACCCCAGCGCTATCAGGGGAGCGGTGGAGAAGCCAAACTCCTCCGCCCCGAGCAGACAGGCTATAGCCACGTCGCGCCCGGTCTTCAACTGCCCGTCCGTTTGAACCACAATGCGGCCTCGCAGGTCGTTTTGCACCAGCACCTGCTGCGTTTCAGCAATGCCAAGCTCCCAGGGCAGTCCGGCATGCTTGACGGACGATTCCGGCGATGCACCCGTGCCGCCACTGTCTCCGCTGATCAGCACAACATCGGCGTGGCCCTTGGAAACCCCGGCGGCGACGGTGCCAACGCCAACCTCTGCGACGAGCTTGACGTGGATCCGCGCCTCAGGATTCACATTCTTCAGGTCGTGAATGAGTTGCGCCAGATCTTCGATAGAGTAGATATCGTGGTGCGGCGGTGGCGATATCAGCTCGACTCCGGGCGTGGTCCGCCTCACCCACCCTATGTACTCATCGACTTTGTGGCCGGGGAGCTGACCCCCCTCTCCAGGCTTGGAGCCTTGCGCCATTTTGATCTGTAAGTCGTCAGCGTTCACCAAATAGTTGGTGGTAACGCCAAACCGCCCGGAAGCCACCTGCTTGACGGCGCTGCTCCGCGAGTCGCCGTTGGAATCTAGAGTAAAGCGGCGGTAGTCTTCTCCGCCCTCACCGGTATTGCTCTTGGCGCCTATACGGTTCATAGCTATGGCCAGGGTCTCGTGGGCCTCCCTGCTGATAGCGCCCAGAGAGATGGCCCCCGTGGCAAAGCGACTCACTATGCGGCTGGCAGGCTCCACCTCATCAAGGGAGATCGGCTCTTCCGCCGTCTTGAACTCCAAGAGCCCTCGCAGCGTACACAGCCGCTTTTCGTATTCGTCGGCCAGTCCAGCAAACCGCCTGTAAACACCGACATCTCCCGTCTTGGCGGCGTGCTGCAATAAGGCTATGGCGTTGGGGTTCCACATGTGAAACTCGCCGTCCCTCCGCCACTGATAGACGCCGCCCACCTCCAAGTCCAGCACGGCAGCCAGTTTCGATTCGCCGTATGCCCTGCGATGCCGGCTCAGGCTCTCCTCTTCGAGGACATCTATGCCAATCCCGCTGATACGGGACGGCGTCCAGGTGAAGTACTTGTCTATGGTCTCTTGATTCAAGCCCACCGCCTCAAAGATCTGGGCGCCCCTGTAGCTTTGTATGGTGGAAATGCCCATCTTGGAAGCAACTTTGAGCAGGCCTTTGTGCACCGCTTTGATGAAGTTCTTCTGGACCGTATCGTAGTTCAGTCCCTCAGGAAGCAGGTCTCCCTCTGCAACCATGTCGGCCAGCGATTCAAAGGTCAAGTACGGGTTCACGGCTCCCGCCCCGTAGCCGATGAGCAGGGCGAAATGCTGCACTTCCCGCGGCTCACCCGACTCCACAACGAGGCCAACATTCATACGCAGCCCCTCCCTTATCAGGTGATGATGCACCGCGGAGGTTGCCAGCAGGCTGGGTATGGGAACGTGCTTGGCATCCACACCCCTATCCGACAGCACCAGAATGGTATGCCCCGACTTTACCGCCTGGGACGCCTCTCTCAGCAACTCCTCCAGGGCCCTCTCCATGGCTCCCGGCCCCTCGCCGGCGTTGAACAGGGCGGACAGGGTCTTCGTTTTGAGATAAGGGACCTGATTTTGCCTTATTCGCTCTAGCTCTTCATTGGTTATCACGGGATGGGGCAGCTTCAGTTGACGGGCCTGTTCAGGCGTTTCTTCGAGGAGATTGCCCTCAGAGCCAAGCCATATCTCCAGAGAGGTGACTATCTCTTCGCGTATTGCGTCCAACGGCGGGTTGGTCACCTGAGCAAACAGCTGCTTGAAGTAGTTGAACAGCAGCTGCGGCCTGTCCGAAAGCACAGCTAGCGGCGTATCGTTGCCCATGGAACCCACAGGCTCCGACCCCGTCTCAGACATGGGCTGTACCAGCATTCTGAGCTCTTCAAGGGTGTAACCAAACGCCGCCTGCCTTTCCACCATTGACGAGCGTTCCGCGGGCGGCTCTATTGTCCCTCCAGGCAGGTCCTCAAGCCGTACCATGTTTTCCCCGATCCACTCACCGTAAGGCTGCCTTGTAGCGACCTCCGACTTGATCTCCTCATCGTCTATGATCCGCCCCTGCTCCGTGTCCAAGAGGAACATCCGGCCCGGTCGCAGGCGCCCCTTGTACTGCACGTTTTCCGGCGGCACCTCCAACACGCCTGTTTCGGAGGCCATGATCAGCAGATTGTCCTTGGTCACGGTGTAGCGGAAAGGCCGCAAGCCGTTGCGATCCAGGTTGGCGCCTATCCTTGTTCCATCGGTGAAAGCTATGAGCGCGGGGCCGTCCCAAGGCTCCATCAGGTTGGCATGGTACTCGTAAAAAGCCCGCTTTTCCGTTGAAATGAACTTGTTACCGTTCCATGCCTCCGGAATCATCATCATCATGGCATGGGACAGAGTTCTGCCGCCCAGCACCAGCAGCTCGAGAGCGTTATCGAAGTTGGCCGTATCGCTGGCTCGGGGCGTAATAATTGGGAATAGCTTCTCCACATCATCACCAAACAGGGGTGAAGACAACAGGGCTTCGCGGGCAGTCATCCAGTTGATGTTGCCCCTCAGAGTGTTGATTTCTCCATTGTGCGATATGTAACGGTACGGATGCGCCAGCTTCCACGAGCCCAGCGTGTTTGTGCTGAACCTGGAGTGCACCATGGCAAACCCGGATTCCATATGGGGGCTCTTCAGATCCAGGTAGAAGTGCTCCAACTGCGTGCCGGTAAGCAGCCCCTTGTAAACCACCGTGTTGGACGAGAGGCTGGAGATGTAGAAGGCATCCGCTTCCTTCATGTCGGAAGCTGCTACCCGGTTCTCTATAACTTTGCGTATGACGTATAGCTTCCGTTCCAAGGAGGCCTGATCAAGCGCGTTGGAGTCCCGCCCCACAAAGAACTGCCGTATAGTGGGCCGCACCGCCCTTGCCGTCTTGCCAATGCGGCTTTCGTCCACAGGGACATCCCGCCATCCCAGGAACCGCTGGCCTTCCTCTTGGACCACTCCTTCTATGATCTCCTCGCAGTGGGCGCGCTCCGCCTGGTCTTGCGGCAAGAACGCCATTCCCACTCCATATTCGCCAGGTTGCGGAAGGTCCACGCCGCTCTCATGGACAAAGAATGCGTGCGGCGTCTGGAGAAGTATTCCCGCGCCATCGCCCGTGTCCGGGTCGCTGCCCTGAGCACCACGGTGCGCCAGATGCCGCAGCAAGTCCATGCCCTGATCGACAATCTGGTGCGACTTGCGACCCTTTATGTCGGCGATGACACCCACGCCGCAGGCGTCATGCTCAAATTCGGGGCGGTATAGTCCTCGCGGCTTGTCTTCTTCCATCAATGTGTTCCTCAAAGTACCGGCAGATAGCAGCTTGATTCTCGCAATTCGTTAACCAATAGCTCCTTCGCGGCGTGTATTAGGAAAGAGCAAGTTTAATCCGATTGTGAATTCTTAGTCAAATACTTTGTGATTGCTTTTTCAATCAGATAGCCCGTTGCGCTGAACTATACGCCTCTTGTGGCCCAAATAGGGGGGATGGGTTAACCGTTTGTTACTAAAGCAAGAACGGGAACGAATGGAGCGAGGAGGCAGGTTTAACGGGTGAACGCCCGGCTTGGACTGTTAGCCTCGGCTGGCGCCGCTCTCGGCCGCCGGCTCGGGACTTCGCGATTCACCACCACACCTTTCCTTCCACCTCCATCCGCAGGTCGTCGTACTCTTTGGTCCAGAGCCCGGTGCTCAGGTACTTCCACCCACCGTCCGCCAGCAAGCAGACGATGTCCGCCTCATCCAGCCTGCTGGCTACCTTCAGTGCAGCGGCAATGACCGCCCCCGAGGAGACTCCGGCAAACACGCCTTCACCATGGAGAAGCTCCTTGGTCATCTTGAACGCCTCATCGCTGGGCACCAAAATGCGAGCGTCCAGCAGCGATTCATCAAGCACCGGCGGAATGAACCCTTCTTCCAAGCTGCGCAGCCCTTGAATAGCATCGTTCGGTTCAGGGACCGCCGCCACCACCTTGATATCTTCGTTGTGCTCCTTGAGCCAGCGGCCCGTGCCGGTCAGCGTGCCCCCGGTGCCCAACCCGGCCACGAACATGTCCACATTGGGCAGGGAATCCGTTATCTCCTTGCCCGTATATTCGTAGTGGGCTTGCGGATTGGCTTTGTTGCCGTATTGATACGGCATGAAATAGCGATCGTCTTCCTCGGCCATCTTGCGGGCTACCGGGATAGACCCGTTGGTGCCCAGGCTTCCATCCGAGAAGTGGATCTTGACTCCGAACGCTTCCAAGAGCTGCACGCGCTCCTGGCTCACGTTCTCCGGCATCACCACCTCTACGCTGTACCCCTTCACCGAGCCTATCATGGCCAGTGCGATGCCGGTGTTACCGCTGGTGGGTTCCAGTATCACCTTATCGGGCGTGAGCATGCCATCGGTCTCTGCCTGCTCCACCATGGTAAGGGCAATCCTATCCTTTACGCTGCCCGTGGGATTGGAGCCTTCCAGTTTGGCAAACAGGCGTACGCCAGGCTTGGGCGAAAGGTGCGGCAACTCCACCAGCGGCGTATTGCCTATGGCGGCTAGTATCCCGCTCCGGCTTCCCGCCTTAGAACTGACCCCTTGAAGCTTGTTTTCCCTGGTTATCCTGGTCTGCATAGCAGGCCGCCGTCAGCTACAGGCCTAATGGGCGGGTGCGGCCTCCTGTAGGTGCGGTATGCCGCAGAACTGCTCGTAATCAATGAGCTCGGTTACCGTCGGTTTGTCACCGCAGACCGGGCACTCCCTGTTGCGGGGCACCCTCACAGTGCGGAAGTTCATATCCAGAGCGTCGAACAGGAGCAGCCTGCCCGTCAAGGTATCGCCTAGACCCAGGACCAGCTTTATAGTCTCCACCGCCTGAATGGAGCCGATGATCCCGGGCAACACGCCAAGCACGCCAGCTTCGGCGCAGCTAGGCACCATCCCTGGGGGAGGAGGCGTTGGGTACAAGCAACGGTAGCAGCCGTGGCCAGGCACAAACGTCGATGCCTGCCCTTCGAACAGGAAAATGCTGCCGTGTACGCAGGGCTTCCCCAGCATCACGGTCGCGTCGTTAACCAGGTAACGAGTGGGGAAGTTGTCGCTGCCGTCCACAATGATGTCGTAATCCGCAAGCACGTCCAGCGCATTGTCCGAAGAGAGCTGCACGCGGTGCTTTACCACGTTAACGTCCGGATTGAGGCTGTTGAGCATCTCCTCGGCGGAGTCTACCTTCAGCCTGCCCACATCGTTGGTGCGGTGAAGCAACTGCCTCTGCAGGTTGGTCAGATCAACCTCGTCAAAGTCTACAATGCCCAGCGTCCCCACTCCTGCCGCCGCCAGGTAAAGGGCGGCGGGGGAACCGAGTCCCCCGGCGCCAATCAGCAATACATTGGCATCCAGCAACTTGCGCTGTCCCTTGCCGCCTATCTGAGGCATTATGATGTGTCTGCTGTAACGTCTCGCCTGTTCCGGCGTAAACACTCTTGCCTCTGTTGTCTGCGTCACTGCCCACCCCCTAAAGCAAATTTCGAACTTTCAGATTCTATGCGTCGACTGGCTATCCAGGTCCATCCTAGTTCAAGACGCAAAAAGCCCTGAACTCATACGCTCAGTCGCTAGACCAAACAACGGTTCAGGGCTTCGTTAATGCTTGCCGAGCCTAGATGTAGTACATGCCGCGACTTGCCATCGCTTGCTGGCGGCTTGCCAGGTCGGCAATAGTTGTCGTGCCTAGTACGTTACGAACCGTCGACTCCACAGTCTGCCACACTTCACGTTGAGCACAGGCGCTAGAAAGCGTACACTCTGATGGATGCTCAATGCACACGAGCGGAGCTCCCGTCCCTTCTAGTGTGTCCACCACCATACCCAGGTTGATTTCACCCGGGTCTCTGGCCAGAGTATGCCCCCCCTGGGGGCCTCTCCGGCTCCGAATCATACCAAACTTTTGGAGGACCGATAGCACTTGATCAAGATATGACTCCGGTATGTCCTGGCGACCAGCTATTTCGGCTGTTGGCAACGGTCCGTTTTCGCCGTGCTGGGCTAGCTCCACCAGGGCCCGTACCCCGTAGTCCACCTTCATTGGTACCCTCATCCTGTCCTCACCTCCACAGGCTAGCCGTACTGGCGGATTATAGCACGCAAGCTTGTGAGGTAGCAAATTGAATGGTATAGTAACGTCCTTGAGACGCCTAGCCGCGTCTCTAAGCCGTTATAAGGAGACCATCAATTCATGACCACGGAGTCGCTTGCCCTGGAAGCAGAACCGCGTAACGTGAAAGGGAAGAAGGTCAAAGAGTTGAGGCGGCTCGGTTTGACCCCTATACACGTATACGGGCGGGGAATAGAGCCGGCCGCACTCCAGGCCGATACCGCAACCCTCCGAAAGATCGTGGCGCAGGCCGGGAGCAACATCCCCGTCACTGTTAAAGAAGAAGGAGGCTCTCATTTTGCCTTTGTTAGGGAAGTGCAGCGGCACCCCCTAACGGAAGATATCCTCCACGTGGACTTCCTGCAGGTGCCTCTAACCGAGACCATTCGCTCGGAAGTTCCGGTGTATCTCATAGGAGAAGCCCCTGCCGTGCGGTTGATGGACGGCGTGCTCAACCAGGCTTTGCAGTCCCTGCAGGTGGAGAGCTTCCCCCTTGACGTTCCTCAGTTCGTAGAGGTTGACATATCCTCTCTTGAGAACTTCGAACGTAGCATCCACGTCTCGGACATAAGCCTTGGCGACAAAGTGACCGTCCTCAACGACCCAGAGGAACTCGTGGCGCGCGTCAATGCTCCGTCTGTAGCCGTCGAAGAAGTAGAGGCTCCCGCTGAAGTGGAGCTTGTCGGAGGCGAGCCAGGGGCTGAGCCCGAAGAAGAGACCGGCTGAGCCACAGCATTTCCCTCGGAGCGGCCCTACTCCCTTGCCAGGCTACTGAGCACCGCTCCCGGAAAGCTCGGTTGCCCCTTGAGGAACTCTCCCATGGGCTGAGGCCTTCTTCCTTCCATCTGGACTTCATCCAAGATCAGCACGCCTTTACCCGTTGCCACTCCCGCAGTGTATCCTCCGTCTTTGCTGGGCGCTACCACCTGTCCTATTACAGCGTCAACGGCATCTTCTTTCAACGCCCGTCCCCTAATCACCTTGAGCAACCGGCCTTCCCAGTAGGTAAAGCAACCCGGCCAGGAATGGAGGGCTCGCAACTGCCGTGCCAGATACTCCGCCGGCAGCGACCAGTCAAGCTCGCCGTCCTTTCTGTTGTGCAGCCTGGTAACACTCGCCTCAGCTTCGTTCTGCGGTACGGGCTTGATCTCCCCGGCCTCCCATACCGGTAATACTTCTGCAAGCAGCTCGCCGCCCAATGCGAACAGCCTTCGCGTTAGCTGGTCCGCCGCCTCTTCGGGGAACACATCCGTCTCCTTCTGCGCCAGAATGGGGCCCGTATCCATTCCTTCATCCAACAACATGACCGTTACCCCTGCCTTTGACTCGCCATTCAAGATGGCCTCCGTTACCGGCGACGGCCCTCTGTACCTGGGAAGCAACGACGGGTGGACGTTCAACACGCCCAATGGGGGTACTCTCAACATCTCAGGAGGCAGGATCCTTCCATAAGCAGCCACCACCATCGCTTGTGGCTTCATAGACGCCAGGGTTTCGATGATCCGCTCCTGTCTCAGACTGGCCGGTTGAACGACCGGTATGCCGTGCTGCTCTGCATAAACCTTGACCGGGGGAGAACTAAGCCGGCGGCCTCTACCTGCGGGACGGTCGGGCCGGGTGTAGACCGCTATAACGTCATGTCCGTTGGAACAAAGCGCGTCCAAAACGGGCACCGCAAAATCCGGAGTTCCCATAAACACCAGTCTCATAATCAGAGGATACTACAAGCTCCTTGTCCTGACCGTTGCCCGTTTTTCACATACCGGAAAGAATCGGGAAAACTCTACGAAATTTCGAAATTCCACTACTTGAACTCTCACGTAGTGGACAATGATATCTTTTCGCTCATCGCGTCCATTTCCATGGATGTTTTTGCCGACCCTGAAATCCGGCTTATCTTAATTTTATGACTAATCCTGCTCAAAAACTATGGTCTGCCTCCCTGGGGCAACTGCAACTCGAGGTTCCCCGTCCCAGCTATGAGACTTGGTTGAAGGGCACCATGGGGCTTTCCATAGATGGCGATCTGCTATCGATTGGCACCCCCACCACCTTCGCCTCCGAGTGGTTGGGACGACGTATGCACCAGGTTATAGAAGACGTGGTGTCTGGCGTGGCAGGCCGGCCCATCCGCGTAGCTATTAAGGTTGTCTCTCCACACTTCAAGAGCGATCCAGCCGAGGACGGCGCAACGGACGCAGCCCTCCCGGTGCAGCCCGTAGGAAACCCTCATCCAGCGCCCTCTGGCCCCGTGCGCAACTACAACGGCAACGGGCGTTACACCTTCAACAACTTCATCACGGGAGTTTCCAACCATCTTGCCTACGCTGCGGCCCGCGCCGTAGCCGATAAACCGGGGGTCCAATACAATCCCCTCTTCATATACGCAGGGGTCGGGCTAGGCAAAACCCACCTTCTGCACGCCATTGCCTCCTCCGTCTCTGAACAGGGCGTCACCCCTCTGTACGTCACCACCGAGCAGTTCACCAACGACTTCGTCCAGTCCATACGACAGCGGCGAACGGAGGAATTCCGCGCCAAGTATCGCAGCGCAGAGTTCCTCCTGCTTGACGACGTCCAGTTCCTTTCCGGCAAGGAGCAGACCCAGGAAGGGTTGTTCCATACCTTCAACGACCTGCACAACGCCAACCGGCAAATCGTAGTCGCCTGCGATCAACCGCCAACATCGGTCTCGCTCCTGGAAGACAGGCTGCGCTCCCGGTTCGAATGGGGCCTCATCGCTGACATTCAAGAGCCTGAGTTGGAAACCCGAGTTGCTATACTCATCCACAAAGCTCAGGCCCAGAACGCCCCAATCACGGAAGAGGTAGCGTTTGAGATAGCCAGGCGCGCGCCAAACGGCATACGTAGTCTGGAGGGGTGCCTCAACCGTATCGTCGCATTGTCCCAGTTCTTTGGCTCCCCCATATCGACTGATCTCATCGATATGGCCCTCGCAGGTATGCCATCCGCCGACTCAGGGCAGAAGCTAAGCCCTGACAACGTCCTAGAGTCCGTTGCCTCCTACTACCAGGTGCCAAGCAAGCTACTGTGCACACGAACGCGGGATAGGAAAACGACACATCCCCAACGAGTAGCCATGTTCCTCTTAGACTCGATAATCAAGAGACCGATACGGGAAATAGCATCCCTTATGGGGAATTGGAATCCAAAGACCGTGCGTAACTCGATCCGCCATGTCAACGAAGCAATGTCATCTGATTCTTCAACAGCCAATGACGTTACATCAATAAAGAGCAAGCTTGGTATTGTCGATAACCTCCAATAGATATGAGTTTCCCTAAGGATTCCTTAGTAGATTCCCTTCAAAAGACCTCAAGCTAGGTTTGCGATTCCCATAAATCACTAATTCCGTATCGATATATTGAGTTCACACTACTATTATGTATTTAGACATCTATAAAGGATTTTTGTTTCTTAATGAATGACTTTGTATCGCTAACAATCTATGGCGGTCGTGGAGGACATGGATGCATCAGTTTGTCACGTGTTCGGTATCTCCCACATGGTGGGCCTGATGGAGGCGACGGTGGCGCAGGAGCAGATGTTTACTTTGTTGCAGCGGCGGCTCTCCGCGAGTATAGCCGGAACTTACCTAAGGTACTTAGGGGCCAGGCTGGTTCGGATGGACTGGGAGGAAAGAGGACGGGCAAGTCGGGCGGAGTTACTAGGGTAGAGGTTCCCTTAGGTACGACCGTCTGGGATCTGAGCGATGGAGCCTCCTTTGAAGGGGAGTTACTCCAGCCTGGGGAAGAACTGCTCGCTGCACAGGGTGGTTTGGGCGGTCGGGGGAATGTCCATTTTGCGACATCAATCAACAAGACACCGCTCATTGCAGAGACTGGGGAGATGGGGGAAAAACGGGAATATGCCCTTGAACTGCAGGTTATTGCGGATGTTGCCGTCATAGGGAAGCCCAATTCCGGGAAGTCAACTCTCCTGAAATCAATGACAGGCGCAGGACCTGAGGTAGCTGAGTATCCGTTCACCACGAGAGAGCCGATCATTGGGGTGGCTGAGCACAGCTGGGATGCGTTTTCTATCCTTGAGCTGCCTGGGCTTCTCCACGGGGCCAGTCAGGGACAGGGTCTGGGCAACGGTTTCCTTCGTCACCTTTGGCGGCCGCGCCTCCACCTGTACCTCTTGGACGGGCGGAGTGCGGATGTAATTGATGACCTCAAAGACCTCCGTGATGAGGTTGCTATCCACGATCCGCGCATACTGGAGCGGCCCTATGTGGTCGTTGTCAGCGGAACGGATCTCCCGGAAGTGGCGCAGGAAGTACCGGCTTTGAGAAAGAAACTTGCCTCATGCGGGATGGCCCGCTACTTTGTTTCCGGACAGTCGGGGGAGGGCATCGATGATCTCAGGGCGGGATTGCATAAGCTTTTGGCGCAGGTACCACCAGTGCCAAGACGTCAGCCGGAAGACCGTTCCCTATTGACCCCCAGATCAAGGAGAGGACTCCCATCCGTCGTGAAGGACGAGGGTGTATTTGTGGTATCATCGCCGCCAGCGGAGCGCCTAGTGGTTCTACCGGACATGCGGCAGTTCAAAGTGAGGCTCCAGCTGAGGGAGGAATTAGCCAGGCTTGGCGTGCTCCGCGCCTTGGAGGAAGCGGGCGTCAAACATGGAGATACGGTCAGAATAGGGACTCGAGAGTTCCAGTGGGAATGACATGCGAATCGGCATACTGGGAGGCACGTTCGACCCCATCCATATAGCGCACCTGATAATTGCGGAGGAAACCCGCATGCGCTTTCAGCTGCAAAAGGTGGTGTTCATACCAACGGGGCAACCCTGGCTGAAGAGCGGCAGGCGGATTACGGAAGGCTCCCTCCGGCTGGAGATGGTGCGACTAGCCGTGGCCAGCAACCCCGCCTTTGATTCCTCATCGATAGAGATAGACAGGCCGGGTCTGACCTACTCTGTCGATACCCTTGAAGAGCTGGCCGGACAATGGGGACCGGACGCCGAGATTAACTTCATCATAGGCGTTGACTCTCTGTTGAGCCTACCGCGCTGGAAAGATCCCGATCGGTTACTTGACCTATGCACGTTTACCGCCGTTACTAGACCAGGCTACTCACCCGATGCCCTTGAAGAGGTCAAGCGGCAGTACCCTGTCCTGGAGCGGAAGCTGGGACTAATTGAGGGGCCGTCAATAGGCATAAGTGGCACGGAGATCAGGCGCAGGGTTGCCTTGGGCCTGCCGGTGAAATATCTCGTGCCACCCGAGGTCGAGAGGTTTATCACGGAGCAGGGACTTTACAAAGACTTGGCCGGAATGAATTGACCATCTTTCCTCGTGCATGTATCCTGCCCTCGGCCCACTGTAAAGAACCATTGACCTGTAAAAGAAAAGAACAGCGAATTCAAGGAGGTAGGTTTATGGCAGGAAGCTTGAGTGATTTCATAGAGGACAGCAAAAAGCTGGTCGGCGGAGAAGCGCCGGACGTGGAGCAAGGGGTCAGCGTAGCTGATTGGTCCGCAATCCAGAAGTTCTGCGCCTCGCTGGGCGACGTGAACCCCCTATACAACGACGCAGCAGGGGGCGTAGGCACCCTGTACAACACGCTGGTAGCGCCTCCGAGCTTTGTTCTTGCAGCACGTACGCCCGATTCCGGCGCCGCATACGAGCAGAAGGAGTACGGCCTGCGACGGTTTACCGTCCGTGTCTCCGCTGAGTGGAATGACGTGATACGGCTGGGGGAACGGCTGGCGAGTGACCTGAAGGTGTCCGACGTGCGCAGCGGACCCAACTGGGGTGACAGGGAGACTGCCGAGGTCGAATCTGTCGCCACATACAAGACCATCCATGGAGGCGTCATAGCGACGGCCACGGGCACTGCGGCGATGGTGCCCTACACCCCAGGCGAGCCTCTCATTCTGGACAGGGACATCTACCAGTACAGCGACGAGGAGATCAATAACCTGGAAGGGGACATAGACGCCATTCCGCCGCACCGCGGTGAGGTGCCTCTGTATTGGAGCGAGGTCCAAGAGGGCGATGCGCTTCCCGCACTGGTGAAGGGGCCCGTGGAGTACAACTCCATGGAACTCTGGGAAGTCGCGCTGGCCAAGTCGTCCACGGCCTCCCTGGGCCCTGTGGCCCACAGGCTGATACTGGACAGTCCGGGACGTCGAACCGTCAACCCCACCACCCAGTGGCCCTACTGGGACCTGGAGCAGACCTACAAGGACCTCTTGTCGGCTAGCGCGTTGGGATTCAAGATGTCAGTGGCCAGGGGGTTGCATCGCTTTGCCCTAGCCAGCCAGGTCATCACCAACTGGATGGGAGACCTGGGCTTTCTGCGCAGCATAAGCTTGGATTTGCCCAACCACTACTGCTATGGTGACACCATGTGGGTCAGCGGCCAAGTTACCAGAAAGTTTGAAGAGACCGTTGGGGAAGAGAAATACTACGCCGTTGAGGTCAAGCTCTCCGGCAACAACCAGCTTGGGCAGACTCTTGTTGACGGCTCGGCGGTGGTCTACCTCCCTGAGAAGGGATTCCTAGTTGGCCTGCCAGTAGGCAATCCATGGTGGTGATGCACCCGTGCCGGGGCAATTGAAAAACAAACAAGGAGTGAAGTGATGACGACAACAGGCGAGACTTTTGAAAGCTTGGTGAACGAGTTTCGTGAGGCGTCAAGGGACATGATTGGCGAAGAGGTCCATGAAGGCTACCCTCTTGACGTTGGCCTGTACAGCGGGACGAGGCAGCCCTACGATTCTTCCGGCCCGCCGTTTAAGAGTCCCTGGATTCTTACGGAGAAGGTTGCCAAGGCTTACGCCGTCCACATTGGGGATGACAATCCCCTATATACCGACCCCGAGTATGCCAAGAACGGCCCCTATGGCTGTCTCACCACCCCGGGAACGGCGATGATCATGGCTCGTACCCCCATGTGGCATGGCCCGGAGGAGCTATGGAGAGACAGGCCCGGAGGCATACCGTTCGCCAATTTCCATTCCGGTACGGCATGGGAATTCTACGATGTCCTTCGTGTAGGTACGGGTCTCCGCACGACCTCTAAAGCTATGGAAGTCATAGAGAAGCCGGGAGCGCAGGGCAACCTCTTCTTCCTCATCACGGACGTCTTCTACTGGGACATGCGCGGCGACCTACTGGGCAAGTGCTACGGCACTCTGATCATGATCCCGCGTGAAGAGATGGGCACCGGCCGCGCTATGTCCGTGGAGCGCCTGGGCGAGCGCATGATGTACGAGCGGCAAGCCGGACAGTACAACCAGGAAAAGGTGGAGGAGCTCATCGACCTCATTGAGAAGGCGGAGCCCAGGGGCAAGGAGATACTCTACTGGGAGGACGTCAACGAGGGGGACAAGCTGCCCACCTTCGTTGTGCCGCCTTGGAGCGACCAGGACTGGTCGGTAACCGGGTTCATCCGCAACGGTGCGGTGCGGTCGTACGCTTTTGAGGCCGGATACAAGGCTCGCAGACACAAGCTCCTGCCGGGATTCGCCGGCAACCCCTACACCCACCCCGTGACCCGCTGGCCATGGGCTCACGGCGAGGAGCACGGCGATCCCCTACTGGCCGCCTACCGCGGCCAAGCACTCCCCTTCGACTGGGGCGGCCAGAGGTCGCAGATACCGCAGGCCCTGATGAGCAACTGGATGGGCGACCACGGCTTCATCCGCCGCCTGCAGATGGCTCTGCGCCGGCCTATGTACTACGGTGACTTGGGCATCTACAACGGCACGG
>DAOUKI010000075.1:0-12662 GCA_034421495.1 Dehalococcoidia bacterium
GTTATGGGAGGTTCCTCAAGGTCTGACACCCTATCTTTCCCCAACCTACCCCTTTCCGACTCAGGCACAACATCCGGCAACTCCCGGCCGATCATGACGCCGTAAGCCAGTGTCCAGCACCTGGCCACGGCGGATAGGTCGTAACCGCCGCCGCCCAGGGCGATCCATGGCACGCCCTTTGCAGCCTGCGCCAGGGATTCCACCACCGACACGAATCCCCTGCTGGTAAGAGCCAGGTGTGTCAGCGGGTCCGAGTAGTACGTATCCACGCCCAGCTGCGTCACCAGGGCATCCGGCTTGAACAGCTCCAGCAACGGAAGCACCACCTGCTGAAACGCCCAGAGGTACACTTCGTCACCGGTATAGGGGGCAAGAGGCAGGTTGACGGAGTAGCCTTCTCCGGGGCCGCTCCCCTTCTCCTCGACAAAACCCGTCCCCGGGAAAAGATACCGCCCGGACTCGTGCAGCGAGATGGTCAGCACGGAATCCGTATCGTAGAACATCTCTTGCACGCCATCGCCGTGGTGTGCGTCTATGTCCACATAGGCTACGCGAAGTCCTCTATCCACCATCGCCTGTATCGCTATGGCCGGGTCGTTGAAGATGCAGAAGCCGGAGGCGTTGGACGGCATGGCGTGGTGAAGCCCGCCCGATATGTTGAAAGCGGCCCTCACCTCTCCCGACAGCGCCCTTTCTGTAGCAACAAGCGACGCCCCCGTGGAGAGCAGCGCCGCATCGTACATGCCGCCGTAGATCGGGTTGTCCCCCGCCGCGCTGAATCCGTACCTTGCCGGGTCGCCGGTGAAAAGACCGGCGCTCAGGCTTCTGGTAGCATCCACGTAGTCCCGCGTGTGGCAGGTTAGGAGATCCTCTTCGGACGCGAGTTTGGATTCCACCAGCGACGAATCAGGGAACTGGAAAGCGCCCAGCGACTCCAGCAACTCGTACGTGTAGCGGAGCCGGACCGGCCGCATGGGATGGCCTTCGCGCAAGACGTGGCGGGAAAGCCGGTCAGCGTAGACGAATGCCGCGCCGTTCATCGCGCGACTCCCAGGATGTGCGGCTCATCGTTACACTCTATACGCAAGAACTTAGCCTGAAGCACACGGATTGAACTCATCGGCTGCACTATAACCTCTATCTACGGTACTCTCAACGTGTGTTGACGTGCGGCACTAATGCGCCGTATGATTATATCCGTACATATATTGGTGTACAGGAGGACGAAAATGGCGCGGCTTGACGTGCGGCTGGATGATGAGCGGCGTGCGCGGCTGGAGGAACTTGTGAAGGAGCGGGGCGTGCCCATATCGGAGTTGGTGCGCCGCTTCATAGACGACGCCTACGAAGACGTAATGCTACAGCGTCGCATGGAAGCGGTAAGGCGACTGGTGAACCTGAACATTGAGGATCCGCCGGACCCGGCTACGCTCTCTCGCCAGTTGGAGGAAGCCCATGAGCCCGGCGGCCTTTATTGACGCCAATATCCTCATCTACGCCTCCGGCAGGGAACATCCCCAAAAAGAGCCTTGCGCACGGATACTGGTGATGGCTGCGCAACGTACTCTGTCCTTTGTGACCAGCTCGGAGGTTATTCAAGAGCTTCTGCACCGCTACAGAGCCCAGGGGCGATGGACCCTGGGCAGAGGGGCAGTACATAGCTTTGCCCAGGTAATGCACGGCAGGATAGAGCCTGTCTACGCAGAGGACGTGCTGTTGGCGGCCAGGCTCGCGGACAGCTATCCGGGGATTAGCACCCGAGACCTGGTCCACGCAGCGGTAATGCAGCGTATGGGAATCGACCGGGTCATCTCTGTGGATACCGACTTCGACCGCCTGCCAAACCTAACGCGGCTTGAGCCCGCCCGCCTGGAGGAATGGGCAGACTCCGTTTTGGCCGGCGACGGAGGCGCTTGACGGATATAGTGGGTTTGACAAGTACGGAAGAGCATTATTAGTCTATACCCGTTGTTCCGAGCTGATGATAAGAGCCCCTGGGCTCTTCCGGTTTACCGGATAGTCGGCTCCTCTTTTTTTGTAATAGGCTTTGGTTCCCCTGGGCGGTTGACTGACATCTTGCGTTTGGTCGTTGTACTTCGTCATAGTACAATGATGGGACAAAAACAAAACGTTTGCCCTAAAGTGGGCACCTTCATAGTGAGCTAATGACCGAACCCAACTTCGCTGACAAGACCATCTGGACGGGCGACAACCTGGACATCCTGCGAGGAATGAACTCCGAGTGCGTTGACCTCATATACCTTGACCCGCCCTTCAACTCCAACCGGAACTACGCCGCGCCCATAGGTAGCAAGGCGGCTGGCGCTGCGTTCGAGGACACATGGACACTGGATAAACTTGATATTGCATGGATAGGCTTGATAGCGGATACCCACCCCGCCATAGCCAACCTACTGCATACCTCCGGCCTAACACATGGCAAGGGGATGCAGAGCTACTTGACTATGATGGCTGTGCGGTTGATAGAGCTACATCGAGTATTGAAGCCCACGGGTAGCATCTATCTGCACTGCGATCCAACGGCGAGCCACTATCTTAAGCAGCTCATGGATGCAGTGTTTGGGGCTGGCAATTTCGTCAATGAAGTGGTATGGAAGCGCCAGTCGAGCCACAATAGGGCAAAGAGGTGGGGGCCTATCCACGATACAATCCTGATGTACAGCGGAGGAGGTCAATCGACCTGGAACCGAGTCCTGCAACCACTCGACCCAGAATACCTCAAGCGATTCTATCGCTATCAGGACGGGCGCGGCCAGTATCGCGTTAGCGATCTGACCGGCCCAGGTTTGCGGGACGGTGATACTGGGCAACGATGGCGCGGTATTGACCCGTCTGAGCGTGGCCGCCATTGGGAATTGCCGCCGGACCGCGCGTTGCCAGAATGGTTTGTCTTTCCGGAAGGGTACGCCGAGATGCTCGCCCGTCAGCGGCTTGACGTGCTGGACAGTCAAGGTCTGCTGTATTGGCCCCCACGTGGCACAATGCCCGGATTCAAGCGATATCTCACGCCAACATCGGGTGCACCCGTAACCGATATGGTACTCGATATTCCACCTTTGTCGGCAGGCGCGAAGGAACGCCTGGGATATCCGACTCAGAAGCCGCTCGCCCTCCTAGATCGCATCATCAAGGCCAGTAGCAATGAGGGAGACCTAGTGCTCGACCCCTTCTGCGGATGCGCCACCGCCTGCGTCGCCGCTGACAGGCTCAACCGTAGGTGGGTGGGCATAGACATATCCCCCAAGGCCGTGGAACTGGTCAACATGCGGCTCCAACAGGCCATGGGCAGCCTGTTTCATCACGGCTACGTCACCGCCCGCACCGACGTACCCCAGCGCACGGACATCGAAGCACCCGTCAACTACCGCAAACAAGCGCACGTCATCTACGGAGAGCAGATGGGTTACTGTGCAGGATGCCGGGGGCACTTCGAGTTCAGGGGGCTGGAGGTTGACCACGTCGTCCCACGTTCCAGGGGCGGCACGGACCACCGGGACAATCTACAGATGCTCTGCTCGCACTGCAACCGCATCAAGGGCGACAGGCCCCAGGAGTATCTGGTGGCAAGACTAAAGGAAATGGCGGTGCTGTGATACAAGCATCCGCCCGCGCTTACTATCGGCAGAGCAGAAACAGGGGCAGGAGAAAAGATATGGCAAACATCGAATGGAAAATACCAGGCTTTGACCTCCTAGAGGGCAAAGACGATGCTGGCAATACCCTTAAAATCAGATGGCATGCAGTTGATAAAGACTTCACCCTTGAGACGCAGACAATGGGAACTGTTGTGGGGGTATACGTACCGATCAAAAACAACGAAAGGTACGCTGCTTGTCCAACATTTGCAGATGCTCTCGAGGTTCTTGAGTCACTAGCTAGCTCATAACCACCGCTGCTAGACAGTAGACTTCGCCTAAAGGCGGCGGCACTTGCAAAAGACTTCCCTCTATATCGCCTCACATAACCCCAAAGCGCCTCGCAGCAGCATGGCCGCTACCCCTTTGTCCAAGGGGTGGTTGTTGTTGCCGCACTTGGGCGACTGTATGCAGGCGGGACAGCCATCCTCGCAGGGGCACTCCTGGAGCACCTGCAGCGTTGCGCGCCATAGCTCCTCTATGATCCGGTACCCCTTTTCCGCGATGCCAACGCCTCCCTCGTGGCCGTCGTAGATGAAGATTTGCGGCCTGCCCGTGTCCGGGTGAAACGGCGTGGACACACCGCCGATGTCGTTGCGGTCACAGAGGGCGAACAACGGCAGTACGCCGATGGCGGCGTGCTCGGCGGCGTGAAGCCCTCCCGATAGGTCGAGCCGTTCGCCCTTGATCCTGGCCAGGTCATCCTCCCGCGGATTGAACCAGAGGGCAACGGTGGAGAACTGCTGTGGAGGCAGGTCCAGCAGCTCGTCCGATAGCGGCTCGTCGCTGAACTGGGCCTTCCTCTGGTAGCTCACCACCTGGTTGGATACCTCCACCTCGCCCAGGTATACGTCTATGCCGCCTACGGACTTGTTCTCCATGACGTGTTGCACCCGGATATCGGTAAGGGCATGGGTCTGGGTGTAGCACTGCACTTCCCGGGGAGCGACGTAAGCCGTCCTAGAGTCCAGGTCCAACCGCTCGACCAGGTACTGCTCTCCGTAATGGAGGTAGACGGCGCCCTCGTGGAGCTGGGAAAACGCACTTCCCTCCTCCACCATCTCCATGAGCGCCCCGGACTCGCTGCTGACCACCGCATAGGAGCCGCGCGAGCTCGACCTGATGTTGACCTCTTCCGCAGGATAGACCACGCTGGCGCTGGGGAACCACCGTTCGCCCTTCCTGTGCAGCAGGCCTTCCATATGGAGCGCGTCCAGGCGGCTTTGCAGGTCCGGGCCGAAGAATCTTTCGTCCCTTTTGCCAAGCGGCCTCTCGTAAGAGGCGCAGAGCAGGTGCTGGTCGAGTATACGCGGGTTGTTGGGAGCGATCAGCGCGTGCTCGTGCGACCGGCCAAAGAAGAATTCGGGATGGCGCATCAGATACTGGTCTAGTGGGTCGTTGCGGGCCACCAGTACACTCAGCGACCGTTCCCGTCGCCGACCGCTGCGTCCCGCCTGCTGCCAGGCGCTACTCACGCTTCCGGGGTATCCTCCCAGGATGGTCGCGTCCAAGGTTCCCACGTCGATGCCCAGTTCCAGGGCGTTGGTGGACGCCACGCCCAGCAGATCGCCGTTGAACAGGCGTTGTTCGATGGCGCGTCTATCTTCCGCCAGATAGCTTGCCCGGTAGGGGCTGACCTTAGACGCCAGGCTTGGAACGTGCTCTGCCAGGTAGTCCCTAACCGAGACGTAGACCAACTCCACCTGGCGGCGCGTCCTGGTAAAGGTGAGGGTGCGTACGCCGCGCAGCAGCAGCTCCCTGAAGACCGCGGCCGCTTCCGCAATAGCGCTTCTGCGCCTTGTCCTGGAATCATCGAGGAAAGGCGGGTTCCAGAACAGGAAGTGCTTCCCTCCCTGGGGCGAGTAATCCTGGTCGATCACCTTGACGGGCGCGCCGAGCAAGTCTCCGGCCAGCTCTCCGGGATTGGCTACGGTAGCGGAACAGAGGATGAAGCCGGGGTTGCTGCCGTAGTAACCGGCCAAGCGCCTCATTCTACGAATCACGTTTGCCATGTGTGAGCCGAATACGCCCGAATAAGTGTGCGCCTCATCGATAACCACGTAGTCCAGGTTCCTGAAGAAGCGCTGCCAGGTGCCGTGATTGGGCAGGATGCCCAGGTGCAGCATATCGGGGTTGGTGATCACGGCTTGCGCCGTCCTCTTGATCAGAGGCCTGGCGTCGCCGGGGGTGTCCCCATCGAATATCTCCGCCTTGAGCGGAATCAGGTCGCTGCACAGGCCGTTGAGCGACTTGAGCTGGTTCTGGGCCAGCGCCTTGGTGGGAAACACCAGCAGAGAGCGGCTCGCCCTCTTGCGAAGGGCAGCCTCCAGAAGCGGCACCTGGTAGCACAGGCTCTTGCCGCTGGCCGCGCCGGTGGCGACTATCAGGTTCACACCGTCTCGGGCGGCCTGCACCGACTCCGTTTGATGCAGGTAAAGCTGGTCCGCACCGCTCCCGGCAAGCGCCGCCTCCAACCTGGGGTCAAGCGGCGGGGAGAGCGATCCGTACCGAGCAGACCTGGCTGGCACCACTTCCTCGTGAACAATCTGGCCGTCGTAGTCGGAGGCTTGCCGTATGGCCTCTAGGAAGCCGGGTACGTCCATCAGCTAAACACCGGAGATTATGTCCACTTCATAGTCCAAGAGCTCGGCGTCACCGCGGAGATGCTGCACATACTCCACCACGTTCGACAGTACCTGGTTGGCGTGGCGCGAGTCGTTGCTCACGCAGGAGACCCCCAATACGAGCACCTGGTGAGCGTCGTTCTCGTCCACCTCAGCAATGGAAACGTTGAATTTGTTTCTTATCCGGCTGGTGATGGAGCGGGCCGCCTGGCGCTTGCCCTTGAGGGTGCCATTTCCAGGCAGGCGGAGCCGTATTTTGCAGGTGCCTACGTTCATTTCAGAAGGTACGGCCAGTATAACAGCATTCCCCGCCACTCCCCTGGATACCCGCCTGCGCGGGTATCATATACCTTACTCAACCCTGCCTCTTTCTGCTAGGATAGCACCGCCAAGGTAGTTCATTTGTCACCCGTATGGGTTTCTTTGAAAGGTTGGAATGGGCGCTCTGCGCGTCCCCTGACGGCCCATATGGAGTGATGGGCTACCTTGGCAGGAATCCCATTCCCAACGCCGAAAGGGGACACCTCATGAGCACGAAGGCAACTGTATGGTTAGCGATCGGAGTGATTCTTGGGTTATTAGTGATAGGAGCGATGCTTGGTGGCGGTAGCCCAAGCGAGGAAGAGAAAGCGGCGGCGCGGGCCACGGAGGAAGCGGAAGATGCCGAGTATAGGCTAAAGGGCTTCCACTGCCTTGACGAATGGGATGGACATCACCGCGGGCTGGAAAGACTTGTGAAAGACCAGCTTCATGATCCTGGGAGTATGGAGATCTATCGAACGAGGATAGGTCGGCTCAATGAGATAGACCAGCGGCATGTGGTATTCATGGAGTTTGGAGCCACGAACGCCTTTGGCGGGATGGTACGGAATACTGCCCACGCTTTGGTGGACCATAACACCTGCGAGGCGACGTTGGTCAACATCTACTGAGGCTCAGGAGTTTTGCACTTCTCTCGGCGAGCGAGAGGAATACATGTGGACGCTGTAGCACGGAGGACAGGGAGTAGCCGGCATGAAGAGAGAACCCAACGGCTGGGATTGACAGTTGACACGTAAATGGTCGGGATAATAGATTAAAGTCCCCTAGAGGCTGGAGGTAGGCAGCATGGCACAGAGAACTGGGCTACAGAAGGAGTTTGATTTTTACCTGGAGAATCAAGATGCCCTGGTGGAAAAGTACAATGGTAAGGTCATCGTCGTGAAGAATGGTAGGGTGTTGGGTTCGTACGATAGTCATTATGAAGCTATAGTGGAGACCCAGAAAATTCATGAGTTGGGAACCTTCCTTGTTCAACTTGTCACTCCGGGTAAAGACGCATATACAGCTACCCTACTTCATTCGCATCGCGTTAAGGCTGTAAGGTGAGTCAACATGGTGCTGCTTTCACTATGAAAGCGGATGGTTCTCCGAAGACACTAGACACTCCTTGTAGAGTTGCGCCAGCAGGTGGGGATCAGTTTGAAGAATTCAAGGCTATCTGGGACACTGGTGCAACAGGCTCCTTAATAACGCAGACTGTGGTTGACAAGTGTGGACTGAAACCACTAGGCCCAGCGTTTATAGGTCATGCAGGTCTAGCAGAGGAACCTGAAGAGACAGAATCTTACTTGGTTGACATTCGTATATTTCAATTTACTGTACGAGGAGTCCCAGTGTTGAGAGGCGGTTATAGTGGCGCCGATGTTCTTATTGGCATGGACATTATTAATGCTGGGGACTTTGCCATCACGCACAAAAATGGCAATTCAAAATTCACTTTCCGGGTACCGTCGATAGCAGATATTGACTTTGTTGAGGAAGAGAATTCATCTCGAACTACAACTAGGCAACAGCGTCGTGCTCGCCAACGTGGGCAACGTCCATAGCCTTCACATCCCCGAATATAACAGACACAAGCAACCCGCTTGACCATCCCGTTGAGCCCCGACTCTGCTTCAAGCTCTTGAAGGCTCGCTCGATGGCTTGTCGCTTGGCGTAGATAGCGTCCCATTCTGGACTATCACGGCGACCCGTTAGTTTTGCACTTCTCGCAACTCAGCACACTTTTCTTGACGGTGTTTGTGAAAGCTACTACAATCATCTTCCCCAGGACAGAAATCGTTGAAAAAGCTGGTTGAACAAGTGCGTTTTTGTCAAAGGTCTCCGGCTAAGGGTGGTTCAACATGACCACCAATGCAGCTAATACGGGAAGCTCATCCGCGGAAGTCCCCGAGGTGGTGATAATGCGCCTGCCGCAGTACTTGCGGATACTGACGCGCCTGAGCAACCAGGGGATCAGGGTAGCCAGCTCCCAACAGCTAGGCGAGCTGATACAGATGACCCCGGCCCAGATCCGCAAGGACCTCAGCTACTTTGGCAGATTCGGGAAGCAGGGGCGCGGATATAACATCGCCAACCTAATTGCGGAGCTGCGGAGCATACTGGGCTTGGATAAGGAGTGGAAGGTGGGCCTGGTTGGGATAGGCCGCTTGGGGCGCGCTATTCTAAGCTATCCGGGCTTTGCGCCTGAGGGGTTCAACATCGTTGCCGCATTCGATGCCGACTCGCGCCAGATTGGGCAGATGGTGGGCGGCATAATGGTCCAGCCCATGCACAGACTGGCCGAAGTGATCAGCGCTGAAGGCATTCAAATCTGCATCACGGCCGTACCCGCCGACGACGCTCAACCCGTGGTGGACGAACTGGTGAAGTGCGGGGTGAAAGCTATCGTTAACTACGCACCGGTGGGAATCCAGGTGCCGCCGCATGTCAAGGCGCGCAACATAGACCCGGTGCTTGCGCTGCAGTCGATGACGTACTACGCAGCGAACGCCTGAATCAGGACGGGGGTCGGCGCTGGCGGCGGCGCTTTACATCCAGTCTCAACCTTGATCGCCTGATTGAAGCCAGCGCCCGCTGCAGGTCCGCGCCCTCTTCCCTTCTCTCCAGCCTCTCCTCGGCTCTGCGCAACGCTTCCTGCGCCCGCGCCTCGTCTATCTCTTCAGAACGCTCCGCGGCATCGGCCAGCACGATGACCCGGTTGCCCGTCACCTCCAGAAAGCCGCCGGTGACCGCCATGTACACGTCTTCCTCACCCGTCTTCTGGATTCGCAGCTCTCCGGGCTGCAGGATCGTCAACAACGGCGCGTGGTGCGGCAGGATGCCCAGCTCTCCCTCCATGCCAGGAGCGACGACTATATCCACCTCGTCCGAGTAAACGAGGCGTTCCGCCGTCACTATCTCTAGCAGCATTGGCGCCATGCGTCAGCTCCCGGCCTCGGCCATCATGCGCTGCCCGTTCTCCACCGCCTCGGCTATGGTGCCAACCATGTAGAAGGCCTGCTCCGGCAGCTCGTCGTGCTTCCCGTCCAGGATTTCCCTGAACCCGGCCACCGTGTCACTGATCGATACGTATCTTCCCTCGCGCCCAGTAAACTGCTCGGCCACAAACATCGGCTGCGAGAAGAACCGCTGCATCTTACGAGCGCGGGACACGGTTATCCTGTCGTCGTCGGAGAGCTCTTCCATGCCAAGGATGGCAATCACGTCCTGGAGGTCTCTGTACCTCTGCAGCACCTGTTGCGCGCCGCGCGCCACCTGGTAGTGCTCTTCTCCAACGATGGCGGGATCCAGGATGCGCGAGTTGGACGCCAGCGGGTCGACTGCGGGGTAGAGGCCCTGCTCCGCTATGGAGCGCTCCAACGATATGACCGCGTCCAGGTGACCGAAAGTGGTGGCCACTCCCGGATCTGTGTAGTCGTCAGCGGGGACGTAGATGGCTTGGACCGAGGTGATGGAGCCTTTGTTGGTTGAAGTGATGCGCTCCTGCAAGTCGCCCATCTCCGTGGAGAGCGTGGGCTGGTATCCAACCGCGGAGGGCATGCGTCCCAGCAGCGCCGATACCTCCATTCCGGCCAGAATGTACCTGTAGATGTTGTCTATGAAGAGGAGGACGTCCTGGTTCTCCCTGTCGCGGAAGTACTCAGCCATGGTGAGGCCGGTCAATCCGATGCGCAGGCGTACGCCGGGCGGCTCGTTCATCTGTCCGAAGACCAGTACGGTATTCTTGATGACGCCGGACTCCTGCATCTCATGCCAGAGGTCGTTTCCTTCGCGGGACCGTTCACCCACGCCTGCGAACACGGAGTAGCCCTCGTGCACGTTGGCGATGTTGCGGATCAGCTCCAGGATGATGACGGTCTTGCCGACACCGGCTCCACCGTATGCGCCCACCTTTCCACCACGGGTAAAGGGGCAGATGAGGTCTATCACCTTAACCCCCGTCTCCAGCATCTCGGTCTGCGTGCCCTGCTCCTGGAACGACGGCGCCTCTCGGTGGATGGGCCATCGCTCTTCCGCCGCCACGTCTCCCAGGCCGTCCAAAGGGTCTCCTGTTACGTTGAACAGACGCCCCAGGGAGGCCGGGCCAACCGGGACGGCAATGGGCCTGCCGCTGTCCACTACCTCAGCGCCTCGCGTCAGTCCCTCGGTTGCGCCCATGGCCAGGCAGCGCACCCAGTTGTTGCCTACGTGCTGCTCCACTTCCAGGATGAGCTTTTCGTTGTTTAGCTCAATTTCCAAGCCGTTGAACAGGTCCGGCATCTCATCAGGGGGAAACTCGACGTCCACCACGGTGCCGATTATCTGGATGACTTTTCCCTTGGTTCCCTCTGCCATAGTTCACTCCGTTTTGTAAAAGTAGCCGCTCTATGCTTCCAAAGCGGCGACGCCGCCCACGATGTCCAGGAGCTCCTTGGTTATCGACTCCTGGCGCACCTTGTTGAGCAGCAACGTAAGGCCGTCTATCATATCGTTGGCGGCGTCGGTGGCGTTTTGCATCGCCACCATGCGCGCCGAATGCTCGCTGGCCACAGACTCCAGCATTGCGTGGTATATCTGCATCTCCACAAACCTGGGAAGAAGCTCCCCCAAGACCTGCAGGCTCTGCGGTTCGTAGATGTAGCCCACCGCCTGCCCGGGTTCCAGCTCCGCAGGCTCCACGGGAAGCAGTCTCTGCATTGTAGGACGCTGTGTAGCGGTGCTGACGAATACGCCGTATGCAAGGTATACCTCATCGGCAAAGCCGCTGACGTAGTCCTCTATGGCCAGGTGGGCTATGGGCAGCGTGTCCTCCAAACTGGGACGGTCGCCCAGGTCCGTGAATACGGCGCGCAGGTCGCGGCCCGTTCTCGCCATGAAATCGCGACCCTTTTTTCCCACGCTGAGTATGCTTACCGGCGGTTCCCTGTCCAATATGAACTGGCCCGCAGCCCGGTTCAGGTTGGAGGGCAGGCCTCCGCAGAGTCCTCTATCGGGGGTTATATGCACTATCTCGATGCGCTTCACATCGCGCTGTTGCAGCAGTGGATGGCTCTGTTCGTCCTCTCCGGCCTGCGATGCAAGGTCCGCCAGCACGGTACGCATCTTTTCCGAATACGGTCTGCCCGCAATGGAAAGCTGCTGGGCGCGCCTCATCTTGGATGCCGCAATCATCTGCATGGCCTTGGTGATCTTGGCCGTGTTCTGCACGCTTCTGATGCGGCGTCTTATTGTCCTTACATTAGAGACTACTGCCATCTTCTACAGCTCTTCTTCCTCTTCATCCGGGGTCTCTTCATATACCCAGGCCACGTGGGAGACGTTGACAACCGTGGGCATGTCGTTGTCCTGGTCACGAACCAATAGGTAATCGCCGGCGGCGTCTTCCAGAACGCCGGCCACTTCCTGCAAGAAACCCTCGCTCTCTACAGTGGTAACAATCACTACAGGCTTGTTCTTGAACTGCTTAAGAGCCTGTTCCGCTAGTCCCATTTGTCTTCTACTCCAAGGTGACGGTCTGCTTGTACGCCTCTATAGCGTCCCTAAGCGCTTTCTGGTTGTCATCGGTTATTTCGTACGTGGTGGCGATGCTTTCCAGTATCTGGGGCTGGTTGGCCTCAATGTACTGGTGGAAGCCGTTTTCCCACTCACGCACCCTGGCCACGGGAACGTCGTCCAGGTAGCCGTTGGTAACGGCAAACATGATGGAGACCTGCTTTTCCAACGACAACGGCTGGTACTGGGGCTGCTTCAACACCTCCGTGATGCGCTGGCCGCGTTCCAACTGCTCTCGCGTGGCGCGATCCAGGTCGGAGGTGCCGAACTGGGCAAACGTCACCAGCTCCCTGTACTGAGCCAGGTCCAGTCGCAGTCTGCCCGCCACGCTCCTCATGGCGCGCCTCTGCGCCGCCCCGCCCACGCGGGACACGGAAAGTCCGGCGTTCACCGCGGGTCTTATACCTGCGTTGAATAGTTCCGACTCCAGGTAGATCTGGCCGTCGGTGATGGAAATGACGTTGGTCGGGATGTACGCCGATACGTCCCCGGCCTGGGTCTCTATGATGGGCAGAGCGGTAAGGGA
>DAOUKI010000076.1:0-9412 GCA_034421495.1 Dehalococcoidia bacterium
AAGCCGTGAAACATCCGCCAAAACGTAGTAAGAGCCCTGGGGCGGGTAGGGGGCCAAGCCCGCTTTGGACAGAGCGTTGCAAATCCTGTCCCGCTTGACCTCGAAGTCGGTGACAATGTTGGAGTAGTACTCGGGCGAAAGCTCTTCCAGCCCTCTTGCCACGCCCAGTTGAAGCGGCGCGGGAGCGCACACGTAGACCAGATCGTTCATGTAGCCGATGATCTGTGCCCACTTTGCATCGCACACGGCGTAGCCAATCCGCCAGCCGGTGATGCTGAAGACCTTGGAAGCTCCGGATATGGTAATGGTGCGTTCCGCCATGCCGGGTAGTGTAGCCGGGCTTATGTGCGTTCTGCCATCGTAGACGAAGTGTTCGTAGATCTCGTCGGTTATGAGGAACAGGTCGTTCTCCTGGACAACCGCGGCTATCAATTCCAACTCGGTGCGGCTGTACACCTTGCCGGAGGGGTTGGAAGGGGTGTTGACGATGATGGCTTTGGTCCTGGGCGTGACCGCAGCTTTCAGGCTCTCCGGATCGAACGACCAGTCGGAAGGCGTGGTCGGGACATAGACGGGTACGGCGTCCAGCGAGAGCAGAGTATTCACGTGGTACTGGTAGTACGGTTCGAAGAGTATTACCTCGTCACCTGGGTCGAGCAGCGCCATGCAAGCGCTGTAGAATACCCCGGTAGAGCCGGTGCTCACGATGACCTGGCTCTCCGGGTCCACGTCCATGCCGTTGTAGTTGCGCATCTTGTTGGCGATGGCGTACCTGAGCCGGGGAAGGCCGTCATAGCGGGTGTATATGTTGAACCCGTCTTCCACGGCCTGCTGCGCGCCCTGTCTCACGGGCAGGGGGACCTCCATATCGCAGACGCCTTGAGCAAGGTTGATTCCACCAACCTTGTTGCATTCGATGCTCATAGACCTAATCTCTGATTGGAAGACCAATTTCGTTCTGGCGCTCAGTGAAGGCATATAGCTCCTTGTACAATAACTTGCTGTATGATGTTACCCCTGTTATGGAAAGGAATCAAAGTATAGCTTCTTTTGTGCGGAATGGCTTGGCATCTCAAGGAGGCAGGCCGTACACCTTGATTAGGAGGGTTGACTAAATGAAGATGTTCATAGGCGGCGAATGGGTAGACAAGCCTGAGAAGGCGGAAGTAATCAATCCATTCGACAATTCAGTGATCGATTCCGTGCCAAGAGCGGACCTGGAGGACGTGGAGACGGCCATATCCAGCGCGGTGCGAGGCTCCAGGATAATGGCAAAAACACCAAGCTACCAGCGCTTTCTCTGGCTGCGAAAAGCTGCGGACCTCCTGGAAGAACGATCGGAGGAGATGGCGCGGACCATTTCCATGGAAGAGGGCAAGATATTGGCAGAGGGCCGGGCGGAGGTTGCGCGTGCCGTGCAGACAATCAGCCTGTCCGGAGAGGAGGCGAAACGCATCTACGGCGAGACTATACCCCTGGACGCCAACCCCACCTGGACGGGCCAGATAGGGTTCACCTTGCGCGTCCCCGTTGGCGTGGTCGTAGCCATCAGCCCGTTCAATTTTCCGCTGAACTTGGTGGCGCACAAGGTGGCGCCGGCACTGGCCGCGGGCAACTCCGTGATCGTCAAGCCAGCCAGCGATACCCCTTTGTCGGCGTTGAAGCTGGTGGAGATTCTGCTCGATGCGGGCGTGCCTGCGGAAGCGGTGCAGTGCTTGACCGGCTCCGGTGGCACCTTGGGAGACGCCCTGGTAGCCGACCAGCGAGTGCGCAAGGTGTCGTTCACGGGAAGCCGGGACATAGGCGAACACATTGCACGCGTGGCCGGGCTGAAGAAAATCACCATGGAACTGGGTTCCATCTGCCCGCTGATTGTGATGCCTGACGCCGACATGAAGAAAGTGGTGGCAGCCACGATATCGAGCGGATATGCCAATGCGGGACAGGCGTGCACTTCGGCGCAGCGCATAATCACCAGCAGGTCTCTCTATGCGGACTATCTGGACGCCTTGAAAGAGGCGGTAGAGGGCATGAAGGTAGGCGACCAGTTGGAGGAAGGCGTGGCGATGGGGCCGATGGTGCGCGAGCAGGATGCGGCGCGGGTCAACCAGTGGGTCAGAGAGGCTCAAGCCGGGGGAGGCCGTGTCATAGCAGGGGGCGACTATTCCAAGGCCGTGCACCAGCCTACGGTTGTGGCGGATGCCAGGCCTGAGATGCGAATCTCGTGCGACGAGCTATTCGGTCCCGCGGTGGCGGTGACACCGTTCACGGACATCGACGAGGCCATTGGCATGGCCAACGATACCAACTATGGCCTAAGCGCTGGGATATTCACCCAGAACGTAGACTGGGCGATGAAGTTCGCCAAAGAGGTTGAATTTGGGAACCTGATGATCAATCAAGGCCCCGGTTACCGTGCCGATCTGATGCCGTTTGGCGGACTTAAGGAGAGCGGCTTGGGCAAGGAAGGCCCCAAGTATGCCGTGGAAGAGATGACCGAGGTCAAGATGGTGGCGTATCACCCCTAAAGAGGGGATAGCGCCTGCGTCGCCCTTTCGAAGATGTTGTCCAGCATAGCCTGGGTGAGTTTACCCGTCTGGGTGTTCTGGCGGCTGGGATGATAAGAGGCAATTAGGGTCATGTTCGGAGGCAGCTCATATTCCAGCCCGTGACCGAATTTGGGCTTAGGGGAGGGGAGAGGGCGGTTGAGCGCCTTCCAGGCCTTGAGAAAGCTATCGAAGGCGATCTTGCCCAACGCTATGACCACTTCGACGTTCCTCAGAACCTCTAGCTCGGCCAAGAGGTAAGGCTGGCATCGCCTCAACTCCTCCGGCTGGGGCTTATTGCCTGGCGGAGCACATCTCAAAGCCGCCGTGATGTATGTGTTCTTCACCACCAAGCCATCGCCTCTATGGGTCGATAACGGCTGGTTGGCGAGATCATTCGTATGCAGGGAGCGAAACAGCCATTCGCCGCTGCCATCTCCGGTGAACATACGCCCCGTCCGATTGGAGCCATGGGCGCCAGGAGCCAGACCAAGAATCAATATCTGGGCCGATTCATCACCTAAGCCCGGCACAGGTCGGCCCCAGTAATCGAAGTCTCTGTACATAGGACGCTTCTTCAGGGCTACGGCCTGCCGGTACTCCACCAATCGGGGGCACTGCGTACATGAGATTATTTGCCGGTTCAGTTGTTGAAGGGTGGTCATAGCAGGGTGTGGCTCACGCTGCAGGGGCGCGCTTGGATTCCCGTGTCAAGCACGGGAATGACGGAGAGGGCGGTTCGCGAACCGCCCCTACGGATACGCCTTCTTCCTGCGAACCCTCGCTCGCTCCCTTCAACAAAGAGTATGGCCCCCTAGGCCGCGGGTTTCGTCAGAATGTCTTTAGCTATCTTGCGGTGAATGAGCTTGCCCTCGCCAAGCTTTCCCACCAGTTTGCGGTCCTCAATCATCACCTTGCCGCGCAGGGTCACGGTTACAGGCCAACCCTCTATCTGCCAGCCCTCCCACGGGTTGTAGTCGTAGAGGTGGAGGTCCTCCATGGAGAGCGTCTTCTTGAAGTTGGGGTCTATTATGGTGATGTCCGCGTCGCTGCCCGTGGCTATGGCGCCCTTTTGAGGGTAGAAGCCAAGTATCTTGGCGGGGTTGGTCGACATGATGTCGACGTAGCGCTCCAAGGACATTCCTTGCTTAACCACGCCGTCCGAGTAGGCAACGCCCATGCGGATCTCTATGCCTATGTTGCCGCCCTGGACGTCCACCACCGTTCTGCCCCTTGTCTTTCCGGCGTAATCGGTGGCTATGGCGTCGGTGGCCAGGATGCTCAGGTCTCCCCCGATTAAACCGTGCCAAAGCCGCAGCCTGTCCTCCTCCGACTTCGTGGCAGGGTAGGTGTGGTATTTCATGCCGTCGTGTTCTTTGTAGTTTTCGGAGTTGAAAGAGGCGTAGAGGAGGATGGTTTCGCCGTATACGGGGTATCCGCGACTCCTGGATTCGGCGATGGCGTTCACGCCCTCCTTGGCGCTGGTGTGCACTATGTACATGGCGGAACCGGTGTGCTCGGCGACGCGTATCACCCGTCGCACCGATATGTCCTCCGACAGGTTGCTGCGGATCGTGGGAAGGTAGTACCAGTCCCAGGTCTGGTTCTCGGCGGCCCTGGCGTAGTTGTACTGCACTATCTCATCGTCCTCCGCGTGTATGGCGACGATGCCGCCGTGCTCCGCGGTTTCCCGCATGATATCCACCAGTTGCCCCATATCTATCATGGTGACAGGCCGGTTTGGCCGCGGGGCGTGGTTGGTGGTGAATATCTTGATGCTGGGGAATCCCGCAGCGATCAGGTCCTTTATCTGCGTGATAGTCTTTGGATTGGCGTTTGGGCCGCGGTAGGTGCAGTGAGCGGAGTAGTCTATGTGCGTGCGGTCTTCGAACATGGCCATGTGGTCACTGACCGCACGCACCATGTCCCCGTGCTCCGCGTCGGTAACGCTGGCGAAGTCCATCATGGTGGTTGTGCCGCCCCAGAGCGCGCCGAGGGAGAGGTCTTCCGGGCCGGCGGTGTTATTGCCCCAGCCGGGGGCCAAGTGGGGGAATCCCACGTGGGTATGCGCTTCCACACCGCCGGGCACAACGATCTTGCCAGTGGCGTCGATGGCTTTTTTTGTTTCGGGTAGGGTGCCCGGAGTGGCTACGGCCACAATCTTCTCGCCAATGATGCCTATGTCCCACTGGCCGACGCCGGCCGGGGTCACAACCTGTCCGCCTTTTATCGTTAGGTCAAGCATAGCTACCTCCTAGCCTGTCTTGGTGTGTATGGTCTTCAGTGACGTAAGCAGCGCGTGGGATGCCAGGCTTATCTCGTCGATAGCTTGGTTGAAAGCGGCCTCGTTGGCTCGCGAGGGCTTGGCATAGCCGCTGATCTTGCGCACGAACTGCAGCGCGGCGGCGCGCACGTCTTCGTCATTGACGGCGGCATCCGGGTTGCGCAGCTTCTTGATGCTACGGCACATGAAAGCTCCTGAGTTAGCGGTTTGGTTAGATAGTTGTATCTTGCGTATCTTTGCAACATGCCTATACTACAGCAAGTGGCAATAGAGCAGGACTCCACAGAACCTGCCCCCCAGGTTAGGCCGGGCAGAATCTTCTACGGTTGGTACATTGTTGCGGCTGGCACCATCACCAGCTTTGTCAACATGGCCGTATTCATGGTTGGCCTTTCCATTTTCATCAAAGACATACGCGATGAGATGGGCTGGTCGCTTACGGCCATCTCCCTGGGATTCTCTCTAAAGCAGTTGGAAACAGGCATCCTGGCTCCCGTTTCCGGCTATCTGATAGACCGCGTAGGCCCCAGAATCATGGCGGCCTCAGGGAACGTGGTGATGGCGGTAGGGCTGCTTCTCTTCGCCAGCATGGACTCGATATGGGAGTTCTATCTGGCCTCGTTCATAATAGCGCTGGGCCAGGGCATGGGCGCCCACATGGCGTACATAACGCCTGTGATGCACTGGTTCCACCGCAAGCGTGGAATAGCCTCCTCCTTCATCGCCATGGGCCGTGGATGGGGCTACGTGGGCGCGATGCCTATCACCCTCCTACTGGTGGCCTTTGGTTGGCGTGAAGCGGCCACCATTGCCGCCCTAGCGTTCCTGGCCATAAATTTCCCCATGGCGCTGTTGCTCAGGGCGAGGCCGGAACCGTACGGCTGGCTGCCGGACGGGGCGACTGCGCCGGTCCAGGCCCCGGGCGGTTCCGGGTCAAAGGGGCAAGGCCAAGAAGGCGGGAGTTACTCCGTGAAGGACGCCATGAAAATGGCGTCTTTCTGGCTGGTACTGCTGGCCAACGCCGTCTACAGTTTCGGCACCTCCACCAACCACGTACATTTCATTACGCATCTGCGGGTCACGGGATTTACGGAGCTTTCCGCGGCGAGGATAGTTGCCATCTACGGCGCGGTGCAGGTATTTGGCCGTCTGGGCAGCGGCTGGATTGGTGATAAGGTAGGGAGACACAGGCTGCTCATGTTCAGCTTTGTTCTAATGGGCATAGGCTGGGTCGCAATTGCATTGATCACGCCCAACACCATCTGGGCCGTTGTGTTGTACTATCTGTTTTACGGCTTGGGGCAAGCGGCTCACACCGTGACGCAACAGACCATAGTGGCCGACTTCTTTGGGCCGAGGAGATATGCTACGTTGCGCGGGATAATGAACCCGATCACCGTGGGCGGCGGCGTTCTGGGGCCGTTGTTTGCCGGAATAATGTTCGATGCGCAGGATTCCTATCAGTTGGCCTTCCTCATCATGGGTCCGCTGGTGGCCCTGGGCGCGCCCACCATCTTCCTGGCGGGGAAACCCCGGTTGGTAGAGGACCCCTTGGAAGCAAGGAAAGCTGCCAGTACGAGTGCAAAGGAGTAGAGTACATGCCTAGAATGACCGGAGGACAAGCGCTGGTGAAATCGCTGCACCGCGAGGGTGTGAGGGTCATATTCGGCCTACCTGGCGTGCAGCTTTACCACGCTCTGGACCCCCTTTACGACGAGCCGAGCATTCGTTTTATAACGACCAGACACGAGCAGGCCACCGCCTATATGGCCGACGGCTTTTCCCGTGCGGGCGGCGGAATAGGGACGGCGATGGTGGTCCCGGGCCCGGGACTGCTCAACGCCACCGCCGGTATCGGTACGGCTTATGCATCATCGTCGCCGATACTGGTCGTGTCCGGTCAGGTGCAGAGGGAGTTGATCGGGGTCAACAGGGGAGTCCTTCACGAGGTGCACGAACAGCTCGATACCGTGAGACCCATCACCAAGTGGGCGCATAGGGTGTTGGACCCCGCGGAGGTCCCTCAGGCCGTGCACGAGGCTTTCTACCAGCTGAAGACCGGCCGTCCCCGACCCGTGGAGATCGAGATACCGCCGGAAACGCTGGCGGAGGAGGCGGACGTAGAGCTTCGCGAACCGGGCGACTACCGGCGAGGCGCGGCCAGCGATGAAAGCGTGCAGAACGCGGCACGGCTGCTGGTTGGAGCCGAGAGGCCGTTGATATGGGCGGGTGGAGGAGCTATATCTTCCGGCGCGTCGGAGATACTGACCAGGCTGGCGGAGCATCTGCAGGCTCCGGTAGTAACCACCGGCGAGGGCAAAGGCGCCATATCGGATAGGCACTACCTGTCGCTGGGCGTGCCGAGGGCGGCGGGAGATCCGCTGGCTACGGAGATGGAGAAACACGACCTTGTGCTGGCCGTGGGCACAAGGCTAGCCGTTCCCAGCCTGTTGAGTGGACCGGTTGTGCAAGTGGATATAGACGCCGAGGAGATAGGCCGCAACTACGAGAATACCGTAGGTGTGGTAGGGGACGCCAGGCTCACCCTGGAGGCTCTGTACAAAGCGGTCTCCACGGCGGCCCCGCCGCGCTCCAACCGTCAGCTGGAGGTGGAGGAGATCAAGGCAAGAATAGCCGCGGAGTCGCGCAGGATTGAGCCCCAGGACTCGTTCAACTCTGCGATTCGCGCCGCCATACCGGACGACGGCATACTCGTGGCCGGTATGACCCAGTTGGGCTACTACTCGCGGCCGTACTACCCGGTCTATGAGCCGGGCACGTATCTCAATTCGTCGTACTTTGGCAACCTGGGGTTTGCTTTCCCCGTGGCGCTTGGGGCAAAGGTGGCCCAGCCGGACAGAGCGGTGGTGGCCGTCTCCGGAGACGGCGGTTTCCTGTATAACTCGCAGGAGCTGTCCACGGCGGTAAAATACGGCATCAACGTGGTAACCGTTGTGTTCAACGACAACGCTTACGGCAACGTCTTGCGGGATCAGAAGAACCGCTTTGATGGTCGCACCGTTGGCGCGGATCTGCACAACCCGGACTTCGTCAAGCTGGCCGAGGCCTATGGGGCACGCGGCGTGAGGGTAGGGGGCGCTGATGAACTGGAGCGGGCGCTGGTCGACTCGTTCGATGTGCAGGCGCCCACTCTTATCGAAGTGCCGGTGGGGATGATGCCGTCCCCGTTTAGCTGAATCAATAGTTCAATAAGGAGGGATTGTTATGGGAAGAATCGTAAAGCTCAAGGTAGAACCGATGGTTGAAGAGACGTTTGCCCCCTTTGGGGAGCTGATGGACGCCAAGGAGCATCCGGCGGATAGCCGGCTGTTCTTCCCCATTGCCTTCGAGGCCGACGTGAGCACTACGGTGAACGTTATCTGGCAGCCGTACGAGGGACTGCAGTTCACTCTGATGGAGCGCCATTTTGGGGTGACGCAAAGCTTTATACAGCTATCGGGCGCGCCCGCCGTCGTATGCGCCGCCGCTCCCACCGACCCGGACGATCCGTACGCCGTTCCCAAGCCGGAGGATATACACGCGTTCTTGATAAACCCGGAAAAGGGGTTCGCCTTTGGCAGAGGCACCTGGCATTCGTTGAATCGCTACGTACTGGCTCCTCCGGGCGCAACGTTTGTCATCTTGAACTCAAACCCCAACCCCTCTCAGCTCGTTGACTATAACGAGGGCACCGGGCTGGTCTATACGGACCTGGGTACGGACACGAACCCCAAGAAGGTAGAGCTAGAGGGCGACTTCGGGATTACGTTTGAACTGACGCTTTAGGTTGCGCTGTGTAGGCTGACTGGTGTCCCTAGTAGCCGGCCCGTATCCATGTACGCCTTCGGCTCTCACAGGGAGGAACGTTTTGCGATACATTAGCCGGAATGAATGGCTATTCTACGGGTTCCTTGCAGCTGCTGTGCTGGCGTTATCGCTGCCTTTGTTCCCGTACAGGTGGCACACTTTGCTGCACATTGCCGGCGCAGTGGTTTTCCTTGGCAACATCATAGTCACCGCTGCATGGATGTTCATGGCGGAGCGAACTCAGAGCGTTAATGTCATACACTTCTCCGCCAAGGCTGTGATCCGCGCCGACCTCCTGTTCACCCTGCCTGGTGTGCTCTTGGTACTGTTGAACGGGCTTGTCATGGTGTTTGAGCGCTGGGGCGGGTGGAACGCGCTTCACGAGTTGTCCTGGATCAGCCTTGCTCTGGCCCTGTTCACTGCATCCGGTGTGATATGGGTGGGGGCGCTCATCCCCGATCAACATCGCATGGCTGTTTTCTCAGACCCATCGGACTATCCCAACTCTCCGCCGCCGCAATTCTTCTCGGCGCTCCGCAGGTGGTACTTCTGGGGCGCACTTGCAATTGCGTTGCCTATCTGCTCGCTATATCTGATGGTCAACAAACCGGTTTTGGGCTAGGTTGGGGAACACTGCGCTGGGTAAGAGTGGACGAGCGTCTGTAAGGTTGGGAAAACACGGGCATAGCTCTGTATGTGCTGGGGGACGTTTGAATTGAGAGAACGGTGGTCGAAGCACCCCCCTGCTTGTACATGCGTAGATTGCACAAACAAG
>DAOUKI010000077.1:0-5547 GCA_034421495.1 Dehalococcoidia bacterium
TAGCCGTCTTTCTATCTCTTGACATATGAACATTGCCCGCGAACGGCATAGACTGGTATCGTCCTGGAATGCCGGACTTTCCAGTATAAGCGGCCCGGTATGCTAAATGAAGCCCACCGGCAGAGTTGACCTTCCCACTCTGCCGTATGTTATAAAGTTAGTGTACCCATGAATACCAGTGGAGCTATGAAAGACCGCATAGAACAGGCCCTTAAGGGGCACAACGCCAGATACGTGGAAGTGCACTTGGAGCAAAGCGAGGGCACCAGCCTGGTGTACCGCGGCAAGTCCCTAGAAGAGGTCACCAGGTCGTCAGGAGTGGGTGGCAACGTGCGTGCGCTGGACAAAGGCGGCTGGGGCTTCGCATCTTTCAATGACGTATCGGAGCTTAGAGACAAGGTTGCCACCGCCGTAAGTCACGCCCGCGGCGTGGGTGGAGAGAGGATCGATATATCCAGCGTGGAGCCTCACTCCGATATGGTATCCCCTTCCATAGGCGAGGACCCTCGTCGCGTCTCGCTTGCGGAGAAGAAAACCATCCTGGACGGCTACGTAGGGATTATGTTGGGTGTTCCTGGAGTGCAGACCTCTACAATAGGCTACGGCGACAGCTACAGAAAGACGTACTTTGCCAGCTCCGAGGGCGCCTACATAGAGCAGGAGCGCTTAGACGTCAATATGCGCCTAGCCGCGATAGCCAGGGATGGCGGCGACGTGCAGCAATCCGGGATTAGCGTTGGCTCGCTGGGCGATTTCTCTTTTGTCCGTTCCTTGGAAGGAGACGCCAAGGAGGTGGCGCATCGAGCGGTTGACCTGCTCAAAGCGCCCCAGGTAAAGGGCGGCGAATATACGGTTATCCTGGACCCCATACTTGCCGGCGTATTCATCCACGAAGCTTTTGGACACCTCTCCGAGGCCGACCACGTCTACGAGGACGACCGGATGAGGGAGATCATGTACATGGGCCGGCGTTTCGGAGGCAAGCACCTCAACGTAATAGACGGCGCGGCTGTGCCAGGCCTGCGTGGCAGCTACGCCTACGATGACGAAGGCACTCCGGCCACACACACTCACCTGATAAGGGAGGGTGTGCTGGTTGGCCGTCTTCACTCCCGTGAGACCGCCGCCAAAATGGGCGAAACGCCCACCGGAAACGCCCGCGCCATCAACTACAGGCACCCTCCCATTGTGCGCATGACCAATACGTTCATAGAGCCGGGTGCCGCCTCGTTCGATGACCTCCTGGCAGATGTCAAGGAGGGCGTGTACGCACGCAACTGGTACGGCGGCATGACCAGCATGGAGATGTTCACCTTCTCCGCAGGCGAAGCTTTCATGATACGCAACGGCAAAGTTGAGGATCTGCTGCGTCCCGTCATGCTCACCGGCAATCTATTCACCACTCTGGAAAACCTCGATGCCGTAGCCAGCGACCTTGACATGAACCAGGGAGGCGGCTGCGGCAAGGGCGGCCAGAGCCCGCTCCCCGTATCCAACGGCAGCCCGCACATACGGATTCAGAAATGCCTGGTAGGAGGAGCATAACCATTCTTGAGGAGATACTGGAGCGCGCCCTGAAGTCCGCTGAAGAAGCGGAGGTATTCCACGTATCCACACGGGAAACGCCTGCCGTATTTGAAGCCAACAAGCTCAAGCTGCTGCAGACCCGTGAAACGGAAGGGGTGGCTCTCCGCATCATCAAGAACGGTCGCATCGGTTTTGCCGCTACAACCGACCTCTCCGACCCGCAACGGCTGGTCGAAGCCGCACTGGAAGTAGCCCCTTTCGGAGCGGAGGCCAAGCTGGAGTTCCCCTCCGGTTCCGACTACCCCTCCGTGGACGTTTACGACCCCGCCCTGGAAGCATACCCGGTAGACGACATGGTGCAGACGGGCCAGACCCTGATTGACGCCCTGCGAACGGAGTATCCGGACGTGCAATGCGAAGGCCGCGTTGGCAAGACCTTGGGTACCCAGACCACCCTCAATTCACGAGGAGGAAGGGTCACCTACACCGCCGGCTCATACGGCGTCTACCTCCACGGCACCCTGATACAGGGCGAGGACATGCTCTTCGTGGGTGATGGAGAGAGTTCCTGCAGCCCCATCAACGATACGTCGTTTGTGCTGAGTTCGGTAAAGGAGCAGCTTGAAAACGCAAGGAGGGTGGTCCCCGCGCCATCCGGCTCCTTGCCGGTGATATTTACCCCTCACGGCGTAGCCGGCACACTGATAGGCCCGTTGCTTTCCGGGTTCAGCGGACGCACGGTGCTCCAGGGAGCCTCGCCCCTTGTAGGGCGGTTGGGCGAACGTATCGTCAGCGACAGCTTCTCCATCTGGGACGATCCCACCTTGCCGTTTGTTCCAGGCAGCAGCCCCAGCGACGACGAGGGTGTGCCCAGCCGTCGTAAGGCGCTCATCGAGCACGGCGTAGCTTCCACCTTCCTCTACGATCTGCAGACGGCGGGGCGTGCCGGAGAAACCAGCACAGGCAACGGTTCCCGCGGGCTAACCACGCTTCCATCGCCCTCCTCCACCGTACTGGTCATAGAGGAAGGCAACGCAACCTACGCCGACATGATCAAGGACGTAAAAGACGGCATTGTTGTGGAGCAACTGCTTGGCGCAGGACAGGGCAACGTACTGGCAGGCGAGTTCAACGCCAATGTGCTGCTGGGCTACAGAATTGAGAACGGCGAAATCTCAGGCCGTGTCAAAGACACCATGATTTCAGGAAACGTATACGACGTGCTCAACGACCTAGCCGCCATAGGCAGCGAGTCAAGGTGGCTGGGAGGAAGATTCAAGACGCCTCCAATCTACTGCCGGAGCGTCTCCATCTCAGCCAAGGACTGATTGCGGCCAATGACTCTAGAACTTTATTTTCAGCAGATCAGCACAGAATCGACCCCCCTCAAGTATGGCGACTTGACCCAGCTGTCGGGCCTCACCGATAGCGAGGTATCGTCGATGGACAGTCTGTGGGCATCCGTGCCCGTGGAAAGGCGGCGTAAGCTGATAGAGCGTCTGGTCACAATGGCTGAAAACAACATTGATCTTGACTTCACCTCGGTTTTCAAGCATTCGCTGAGCGATGTAGACCCCGCGGTGCGAGCTTTGGGAGTGAACGGTCTCTGGGAAAGCAACGATAGGAAGCTGGTGAGACCGCTCATAGCTCTTCTGCAGAAGGACTCCCACAAGGACGTGAGAGCCTCAGCCGCAGTGGCTCTGGGTAAATTCGGAGAGATGGCACAAGACGGCAAACTGTTGCCCAGAGACGGGGAGCGCATCAAAGAGATGCTCTTGAGCTTACTGGAGGAACCGGACGAAGACCCGGAGGTATGGCGTCGCGTGTTGGAAGCCGCAGCGGTTTTCAATACCCCAAGAGTACGTGAACTGATTGGGAATGCATACGCCAGCGAAGAGGCCAAACTGCGCATCAGTGCCATTTTCGCTATGGGGAAAACGGCCGATGCGACATGGCTTCCCACCCTGATCAAAGCCGCTGACGATGACGATCCCGCTATTCGATACGAATCGGCCCTAGCTCTCGGAGAGCTGGCCGAAGAAGAGGCCGTGCCGCACCTGATACCGTTGATCAAAGACCACGATACACAGGTGCAACTGGCCTCCATAAAGTCAATGGGTGCAATAGGAGGCCAGTTGGCCACGCGCACTTTGCAAAAGTGTCTGAGGGCCAACGACGACTCTATCCAAGAGGCAGCGGAGGTCGCCCTGCGCGACATTGGAGTAGAGGACGACCCGATGGGATTCAGCTTCTAACGTACATGCCATGAGCAACAAAGGAGCCGCATGACCACCCCTAATGAGAAGAGGCCAATCCTGATCGAACTCACATTTCCGGCGGAGCAGCATGACTTATGGAAAATGTGGACGACCAAAGAGGGCATCGAGTCCTGGTGGGGACCCGAGGGAATCAGCTCCACAGTCCGCGCGTTTGAGTTTCAGGCGGGCGGTCTTCTTGAGATAGTGATGCGTCCCAACGATTCCGAGGGCGATGAAAACTCAATGGTAGAGAAGATCACCTTCACCGAAATCACCCCAATGACAGGCCTTTCCTTCACGGACAGATTTCCAGGCATGCCCGATGTTGAACCTTACGACGTGCTTTGTGAAGTTACGTTTCAGCCTGCATCGGAAGGCACCAAGATGACGTTCGCCTCCAGCGGTATGCACCGAGAAGATTGGACCGAATACGCAACTTACGGTTGGAGAAGCGCATTCCAGAAGCTGGCCGCATCCCTCAACTCTTGAGCGAGCAACCAGTCTGCTAAATCGCGCCTTGCTGGCGCAGCATGATCAGGTCTTCCTTGGAGTAGCCCAGCTCACCACTGTACACAGCCGCGTTGTGCTGTCCCAGAAGGGGCGCGGGATGACGCATGCTCCAGGGACTCTCAGGCATACGGAAGAGCTCTCCGGGCATCCTGACCTTCCCCATCACCGGATGGTCCACCTCCGTCCAGAAGCCGCGTTCTTCCAGTTGTGGGCAGTTCACCAGGTCCTCAGAGGTCTGCACCACTCCTCCCAACCACTCGTTTGACATTATGCTGTGGTAATAGTCAAACTTGCCGACCTCTTTCAAGGCGGGCATCAAGACTGAGTCCCGCTCCTCAGAGGTCTTGGCCTCCGCCAGGGCGTCGCCTATTTCCGAGCGTCCCACAAGGTTGGCGTACTCCTTCCAGGCCTCCGCGCCGCTGAGCGCCCGTCGCGGTGGACGCAAAGTGGGGCTGATGAAGCCGTCGCCGGTCGGGACTATTCCCTGCCAGCCCGTGCTCTTCAGGTTGTTGGTGTCCGCTTTTGGCGCTCTGCGGTCCACTGCGCCAAGGAAAGTGTACCGTATCACCGGCTGATAGTGGTGTGCTGCCGCCGTTTCCGCCAGTGATACATCAAGGTGCTGGCCATGGCCGATGGCATCCCGTGCATACAAAGCTATCGATGTGGCGTAGGCCGCGGTGATCCCTCCCAAATACAGGCTCTGCGGATGACCGTGTTTGAGCGGCTCGCCATGATATGCGCCGCTGGTGTACATCATGCCTCCCGCTGCCTGATAGACCAGGTCGTTGCCTGCGTAGTCCCGGTACGGGCCGGTCTGTCCAAACGGCGTTACGGATGTCAGCACCAAGCCGGGATTTATCTCGGAGAGAGCGTCGTAGCTCAGGCCCAGGCCATCCAGATAGCCAGGCGTGAAGCTTTCCAGAAGAACGTCCGCCGTTTTGACCAAGTCACGCAGAATCCTTCGGCCTGCATCGGTCTCCAAGTTGAGAGTAACGCCCCGCTTGTTGCAGTTGAGGCAAAGGAAGAGAAGGCACTTCTCAGGATGGGGGTCATCCTGGTAGAACGGCCCCATCTTACGAGCCGTGTCGCCGCTTGCCGGTTCCACCTTGATTACGTCGGAGCCATAGTCGGCAAACAGTCTGCCGGCGTAAGGGCCGGCTATCTCCGTGGACAGGTCAATCACTCTAAATTTACCAAGCGCTGAAACAGCCATGCTATTCATACCTCAGTGTCTTCTTGAAATGGGGGTCAA
>DAOUKI010000078.1:0-7873 GCA_034421495.1 Dehalococcoidia bacterium
ACAGCGGAAGCTATGCCCTCGGCAAGAATGCCATTGACGCATCCGAGAGCCTGCGTAAGCAAAGTCCTGACGCCCAAGTCTGGCTGATGCGAGTGGGACACCGAGCTCTGTACCACTTTGGGGGCAGCTCCCTGCGGAGGACAGGGTGATAGAGGGTGTAGTGAACGCCAGCCTCGAAGCCGTCGTAACCCTTCCTCTACAGGACTCGTCTGGGCAGACGCGGGAGGTCGAAGCCGTGGTCGATACCGGCTTCAACGGCTACCTGACATTGCCGCCGATGCTGATGGAAGACTTGGACCTGCCTGTAGTAGGTGATAGCGAGGCGACTCTGGCTGATGGCAGCCAGGCAGCCTTCGACGTGTACGGCGTCACGGTGCTCTGGGACGGCCAGCCGATGTACGTGGAGACAGGGGCGGTTGGCGGCGAACCCCTGGTCGGCATGTCCCTGCTCGACAGGCACAACCTCAACATTGACGTAGAGGACGGTGGGCGGGTCGTCATCCAGGCTAGGGAGTAGCGCCAGCGCGAACCTGATCCGGTGGGTGGACTTGAACCCAGCCTACCCGGCCCGCTTCACGCCCAGCGTGACCGCCGCGCCGTCGACCCGGTGCTCTTCAACGTAAGCGCCGTCCTCGGCGTCACCGGATTGCAGATCCAGGGAAAGGGTCTCCTCCTTGATGTAGCCGCCGTGCTTTTCCATGACGCGAGCAACCCGGTCGTTGCCCTGGTACCAGGTCACTATCCTGTCGGAGATTTGAAAGCCCGCCGAACGGCGCATGTTCTGCACAAGGTGGACAAGCTCCCTGGTCATGCCCTCGTCGGCCAGGTCAGGGGTGACCTGTATATCCAAAGCGACATAAACTCCTAATCCGCCCAATGCGATTGAGTAATTATTGCTGTCTCTTGGAACGATTTCCACTTCTCCAGGATCCAATGTGAAATTCTGAAGCGTTATAGAACGCCCTTGCCACACCTGCGCGCTCATAAAGATAGACTCAACCACATCAGACTCAGCTTCAACAAACTCACGCTCCAATTGTGCATACTTGTTCTTATACTTTGGTAGTAAAAGCTTTCTATTTAGCTGGAGTTGCAAGTGATTCACCATTACCGAATCGCGTGGAAGGAGCTCTACTTCCTTGACATTGATTTCATCTTTGATCTCTTCGGCGAATCTTGAAATCATCTGTGCTTCAGGGACTCGCCCTGGACGTGGAGCTACTACCAGCACCTTGGCCAGTGGCTGCCTTACCCGTATCTTGGCCTTGCTGCGCGCCGCCCGGCCCAGGCTGGACACTCGCATTGCCAGGCGCATTCCTTCCGATAGCTCTTTGTCGATCAACGACTCGTCCGCCTCGGGGAAACCGGCCAGGTGCACGCTATCCGGCGCGCTCTGGTCCAACGAGACGACCAGATTGCGGTAGATCTCCTCGGCGACGAACGGCGTGAAGGGAGCGAGAAGCCTGGACAAGCGAGTGAGGCACTCGTAAAGGGTGGCGTACGCCGACGCCTTGTCGTCATCGTTTTCGCTCTTCCAGAAGCGCCGTCTGCTGCGCCGCACGTACCAGTTGGACAACACCTCCACGACCTCCTGGATGCGGCGGCCGGCGTCGGTGGCGTTGTACTCGTCCATGAGCCGGGTCACCTCGGCGGTTAGCTGCTCCAGCTCGGAGCGTATCCACCGGTCCAGGTCGGAGGCGGGCTGTGTCTGGGGAGCTTGCGCCGGGTTGTAGCCGTCGAGGTTGGCGTAGGTGACGAAGAACGAGTACACGTTCCACAGGGTGAGCATGAACCGCCTCACCGACTCGCTGACGAGGTCGGCGGAGAAGCGGCGGGAGTTGCCGGGAGGGGCGGCGGTGTACATGTACCATCGCACGGCGTCTGCGCCGTGGGCGTTGATCACCTCCCAGGGCTCCACCACGTTGCCCTTGGACTTGCTCATCTTCTCGCCCTTGTTGTCCAGGATGTGCCCCAGGCAGATGACGTTGCGGTAGGACGGCTCATCCGCGACCAGGGTAGCCAGGGCGTGCAGGGTGTAGAACCAGCCGCGGGTTTGGTCTATGGCCTCGCAGATGTAGTCGGCGGGGAAAAGATGGCCGCCGCGCAGCGCTTCCAGGTCGCTCAGCGAGGTCACGTGATGCTGTGCGTACGGCATCGCTCCCGAGTCGAACCAGGCGTCCAGAACGTGCGGCACCCTGCTCATGGTTCCGTCGCATTTAAGGCAGGAGACGCGCACGGCGTCGATGTACGGACGGTGCAGGTCGAAACTCTCCAGGTCCAGCGACTCGCTGTGCTCACCCAGGGCGCGTTCCTTGAGCTCGGCTACGCTGCCGAAGCAATCGTATTCGTCGCAGCAATCGCAATGCCAGATGGGCAGCGGCGTGCCCCAGTACCGCTCGCGAGATAGCGCCCAGTCGATGTTGTTGCGCAGCCACTCCCCGAAGCGGCCATCCCTGATGTGCTCGGGGTACCAGCTGATTTCCTGGTTGCCTGAGACCAGCGCCTGCTGCTTGGCGGTGGTGCGGATGTACCAGGAGGACTTGGCGTAGTAGAGCAGGGGAGAATCGCAGCGCCAGCAGAAGGGGTAGGTGTGTCTGTATATGCCGCGCTTGTAGAGCAGGCCGCGCTGCTCCAGGTCGCGCATGATGTCCTCGTCGGCGTCCTTGACGAACTTTCCGGCGAAGGGATAGGCGCCGGTCACGTATCCCTGCAGGTCGACCGGCTGGACGAAATTCAGCGCTTGATGCTGTCCCAGCCCCAGGTCTTCATTACCGAATGCCGGAGCGATGTGAACGATGCCGGTGCCGTCGTCCATAGAGACGAAATCGCCATCGACTATTCTGGGACTGAATGACGTTGTTGGTTCCGGCGCTCCCCCTATGTGCCCTCGATCACGGAACGTCAAGATTTCGACCTCGTACTCTCGGGGATCGTAGAGAGGCTTATATGTCAGCGCTAAAAATTCCCTGCCATCGAATGTATCAAGTACTTCGGATGGCTGTTGGATCACTCTGTCTAGGAGGGCAGTTGCCAGCACTAACCGCTCTTTTCCTGCTTCTCCTTCTATCTCGACCAGTGAGTACTTAGCCGTTACGTCCACGGCAAGACCAGTATTGCCGGGTAGGGTCCAAGGAGTGGTGGTCCAGGCGAGGAAATAGACCGGCTCCCCGTGCCGCGTCAGTCGACCGTAGGAGTCCTGGAACGCGTCTCTGCGCCGTTGGGTATTATCGTATCCCGACAGTTCAAACTTCACGAACACCGACGGGTCGGGCGTATCTTCCTTATAGCCCAGAGAAACCTCGTGGGAACTGAGGCTGGTGACGCACCTAGGACAATGGGGCGTACCACGCAGGTCTTGGTACAGCAGCCCCTTGTCCCATAGCTCCTTGAGTATCCACCAGCCGGACTCTATGTAGTCGTTGGTGAAGGTGACGTAGGGGTCGTCCATGTCCACCAGGAAGGCTATGCGGTCGGTGAGGGCCTCCCACTCCTGGACGTAGCGCATCACACTGGCACGACAGAGGGCGTTGAACTTCTCGATGCCGTACTCCTCGATCTCGCCCTTGGTGGAGATGCCAAGCTCCTTCTCGATCTCAAGCTCCACGGGCAAGCCGTGAGTGTCCCATCCCCCCTTGCGCACGGGCCGGTAACCCTTCATGGTCTTGTAGCGGGGTATCACGTCCTTGAAGACGCGGGCCAGCACGTGGTGGATGCCCGGCGCGCCGTTGGCCGTGGGAGGCCCCTCGTACAGCGTGAACAGGGGTGCGCCTTCCCGCGCTTGGTCGATTCGACGGAGGATGTCGGTCTCTTTCCAGAAGGCGAGCACGTCCTCCTCCATGCGGGGGAAGCTCACCCTGGGCGAGACCGGCTTGAACACGGCTGCTTTTTGAGTTTCGCTTTCTGCCACTGTCGGCTCCTCTGTGTTTCCGCTAACAAAAAAACCCGCCCCCCTAAGGGACGGGACTTGAAAGCCGCGGTACCACCCTTGTTTTCCGGTATTGGAACGCTTAGTGAGGCGCAATCACGCCTCTGCCGTTGTAACGGTCGGCAAGCCCGGCCTAGCTTACTTGGCCGATGCGCCGTTCAGCCGGCGGCTCGGGAGTGATTTTCCGCGTGTGCTTGGGCGTCCGCTTCCACCGTGCCGGACTCGCTGTGCCGTCGCGCGACGCGTACTCGTCTCCGTCATAGCCTTTGGCATGAAAAGCGTAGCACAGGGGAGGGGAGGCGGGCAAGCGGGGGGCAAGGGAGGTGGGCTGCTTGCAGGATTTTGTCCACTTAGCTTGGGCTGAAAAAGAATCGAGAAAGCCCTAACCTTTTCGGAAACATGCAAGGAGGATCTGTAAACGGGAGATGGGACACTACGAAATTGATCTGCACGGCCTTACATGGCAGGAATCGCTCACAAGATTCATGGAAGTGTACAACGATGCATTCGACAGCACTGGCAAGCCATCCGGCATCAAAGTAAGAGTTGTTCATGGCTATGGCTCGACTGGGGAGGGTGGAGTGCTTCGCAAACGTTTTAGGGGCTTCTGTCAGCGGTTCGAGGACTACCTTGAAGTCACTACGGGCGAAGAGATAGACGGAAATCGGGGGTACACGGTCGTGAGTCCCATAAGGTGTCTCCCCAGTATGCACGACATGCTCGCAGAGCATATACTGAACTACTGTAAGCGAGCGCGGTCACCTAGTAAGATATCTGGGAAGTTCCGCAGATACGGTCAGCCACACATTATGCAGGCCATTAGGTCACTTGAGAAAGAAGGTCGCCTGAGAAGGAACAATAAAAGGGGGTTGGTAGTGTACGAAGCGCACTGACCTTGGTATACGTTTTCGTTGACCAACTATCTACGTAACGGACATTGCAGCCTCGTTGGAGCGGGGCGTGAAGACATGGACAGGCTAGGCCCTCTCAAGAGGGCATACAGTGGACAGGTAATAGGAGCGGTTGTCGAGGCGCTTGGTCTCGGCCAAGGTGTCCTAAGAAGTAGAACCGCGCGGCGGTTTTTCGACGGCCGTCCGGTAAGTGACTACAGTCGCAAGGAGATTCTAGAGGGACTTGGCGAGGCCCTTGTTGACCGTGGAATAGTGCCGGTTCCACATCTCTTCCGTGAGTACGATGTCTCCATGGTGACCGTCATCGGCGGGGCAGTGGCTCGTGCCGCGCTGCAATGGGATAACCTGATTGCCACGATTCAGAGTCGATCTACCATTGAGGATAGTGCCCTGGCTATCAAGCAGTTCCTCAGTCTCGTGGTAGTCGACCTGTCTCTCAGGATATTCGCCCTGTTGCGAATGGCCGGCCTAAAGCCCCATCCCCCGGGGACACCTCTGTGGGCGGAGGAGAATGGTGGGGGTAAACTGCTCAGGAGACTTACGGAGAGAGCCGGCCTCACTCGTGAAAAGCTGGCATGCCGCCTTAATGTCTCGGACACAGCGGTAGACAACTGGCTGGACGGGAAGAATAGACCTACGCCTGGGAATATCGCGGCCATTGCTGACGCACTAGCGAGGCATACTGAAAATGCTACGCCAGATCAGTTGGAGCTTGACATTCACCGGCAATTCACTTTCGCGCACATAGCCGACCTACTTGTGCCTTGGATAGGTAGGGAGTCGGTCATCGAACTGAGCGCCGCCCTTATTCGGTTCATCTGGCTGGTCACAGAAGACGTTCAGGGTATGAACCGCAGACCGATTGAGGAGGCGGCAGGTGCAGAGTTCACGGCCCTTCGATTTGGCGCGGCACACACTCTATCGCACACACTTCTGCGAAACTTGGCCGTAGCGGAATCGGATGCGAATTGGAGGATGATCATACTCGCCGCAACCCATGATTGGAGCATGATTTTCGAAATGATAGCTACCCGCTCTGCCGGACGCCGGTCCGCCGCTGGCTTAGCACAGGACGTCTTAGACTTGTCGGCTTCGGCGAGTTCTCAAGGAGATGCCGATGAATCAGATACACCGTTTGACTCCGCTGTAGAAGCCCTTAAGCAGGCTGCTGAACAGGAACATCGGCGACTTCTTGAAGGCGATATAAGGTCACCTGTTCGAATCTGGGATGAAGGCATTGCGCTTCGACGGTCGATTGTCTGCGACTTCCCCCTAAACCCTAGGGCCCATTTGGAACTTGGTTCCTTCCTAGGGATGGTGGGCAAGAACCTGCGACGTCGGGATCTCATTGATGAGGGGATCGTCGAGTGTAAGATATCGGCGGCGCTCCTTCCTGGCTGGGACAACCCAGCCGTAGAACCAGGGATTATCCTAGCGAATATCGGAGAGTTTGAGGAGGCCCTCTGCGAACTCGAACAGGCCAAAGAGAATCTGTGCCAGGCCACACCCCACCTACAGTTCGTCATGGGATGGGTCCTGATGAATTTGTCCAGATACACCGAAGCATTGGAACAGCTAGAGGAGGTAGTTGGTGTCAGACCGAACCATGCTCTGGCTTTCCTGCACGCTTCTCGCTGCGCCTTCAAGCTCGGGGACAAGACGAAAGGCATCCGCTATGCCAAGACGGCCAGACGCTTGGGAGAGCCTGACGAATACATCGCTTGGAAAAAGGGCCAGTACTCCTCTTGAAGCCGAAAAGGACTCGACCCAAGCGCAGATGCAAGTACGAGGTGAGGTGTAGGTAAACGGGTAAGGGGAAGTAGTGCTATTCCCTCCGCCCATATGGTTCGACAAGCTCACCATGAGCGGGCTTTGGTATCCGTTTGCCCTGAGCGTGTCGAAGGGCGCGTCCCCCTGGCGTGGTTCGACAGGCTCACCCACCCCCGTCTTGCCCGCGGAGGCGGGCATCCAGGCGGCGGGGCGGGGGTTAGCCCTGCCACCAACCCCTTCCCCACACCTGCGCTCTGCCCTTATCCTCTATCCATGAGCGCCATCTGCAAACTACCGCCCCTCAGCGTCCGACCCGCTCCGGTTCCCTCTCCGGACGGCAATCGCCGCCACCCGTTCGCCCTGAGCCCAGCCGAAGGAGCCTGTCCTGAGCACCGTCGAAGGAGATTCGTTTCCCCATTTTTCGCCAACCTCCGAACCATTTTAGCCTTGCTAGTTGACATAACGTCTGAAACGAATACTCCCTGCTCGGTACCCTCTGGAACCCTGCCAAATCTGAAGAGGAGTGCGCTCTTGTTGAGCGAATACCGTCGTGGTAATCTGGGCTGGCTTTGCAGAGGAGGGTGGAAACATGCTTGACGTTATGTCTGAAATCTCCATAGAGAACAAGGACCTGTTCAATGAGGCCAGGTTGAAGCAGCTGATGAAGGAGGATGGACTCTCCGCCGTGATCGGCTTCTCTCCGGCCAACGTGGTGTACATGTCCGGCTACTACAACCTGGACATGCACCTGCTTCCGGAGATAATGCACGCCGTGATCTGGCCATTGGAAGGGGAACCCACCTTCGTGGTCTACGAAAGCAGGAACCCGTTCCGCACCTTCATCAAGGACGTGCGTCGCTTCCCCGGCTACTCGGAGGTGGACACGGCGCTTTGGACGCTGGTCGACATCCTCAAGGAGAAGGGGCTGAGCGGAGAGCGCGTGGGCGTGGAGAAGAGATACCTCAACGCGCACTACTGGGACGTGATCAACAACGAGCTTCCAGAGGTCTACTGGGCGGACGGCTCCGACGTAATGGAGCGCACCCGGTTCATCAAGACTCCCAAGGAGGTCGAGCTGCTCAGAGCGGCGGCCCGCGCCACCGACAAGGCCATCTTCCTTGCCTACGCAGGGGCCAGACCCACCGACACCGAAAAGTCGGTGGGCGACGCCATGAGCCACAACGTAATGCGGAACGGAGCGGACATAGTCACGTTCAACATCATAGCCTCCGGCGTTCGCAGCACCAGCGGGCACTTCCTGGGGGCG
>DAOUKI010000079.1:0-15979 GCA_034421495.1 Dehalococcoidia bacterium
CCTCTTCCATAACCAGCTTGATGGTGTAGATAAGCCCCCGGTACTCCCGTTCCGTGATTTGCTGCGCTTTCACCACCTCCGTCTGGACGGATGGAGGCGCATTCTGAAAAGCCTGGTAGAGCACGGGCGCGCGGTGGTTGAAGTCCCGCTGCAGCTTGGCATGGAGACGCTCCAGGTTCCGCAACACCTTCGGGTCCAGCCTGAAGTTCAGGGGCGGCTGCCTCAGCTCGCTGCCATGGATGAAGATTGGCCTGAATTCGGTTGGAACGTGTGTGCCTTCGTCCAGATAGAAGACGCGTACACCGGGAATGGCAAAGAACCGTACTTGCTTCAAGCTGTAGTCCAGGTCCTGGGTCAATTGCGAAACGTGTTCCATATTTCCCCTGGCTCCCAGAACTTCCAGCTCGGCCAGACGCCGTTCCGCGAACTTGGCGTACAGGTCCGCTCTGCTCTGATCGTCACGAGTGAGGAAAACCTGCGTCTGTTCCATGGCGCGCTTTACGGGATAGAGATGCTGGTCGGGCGTGCTATTGTTGGAGGCCGTAACCAGTCCGGTGCCCGTGAACGCCAGAAGGATCATTCCGGCGGTGGCGCTGACCGCCCAGCGATGCCTGGCCGACAGAGAAGTGGACAGCTTCCTCAGATAACCCAGCAGGGTGGACGAGTAACGGTTCGCCTCGTGGTCCTGGATGGCTTGGTGAAGCGCCGTACGGGCCTTTGCTTTGGCTTGAAGGCTGGGTTTGAAGTCGAGTTGCTGCTTGGACTCCATTGCCACCCTGAGCAGCGGCTCCAGCTCCGCGGCGTGCTCCGGGTACTGCTCAAGGCAAAGCTCCAGGGAGCTGCCCTTGTGCAGGACCTGGTCCAGACAGGCGTCCAAGACTTGTTCAAATTTGCCCCTCTCTATGTTCACGTTATCCTTCCACCTCGATGCTCGGGGCAGGCTGGGCATTGAGAGTTTTTCTCAGCGCCTTCATGGCGCTGGATTGAAGCTCTCTAACCGCGCCATGACTCCTATTCACCACGCTTGCCACTTCTTTGGAAGTGAGTTCTCCAAAGAAGCGCAAAGTCACTACCTCACGCTGGGCAGGGGTTAGAGACTCCATGGCTGCCATGATCTCTTCTCGCTGTAGGGTGAGCAGGGTTTCGTTTTCCGGGCTGTCGGCAGAGGCGATATCCAGGGCTTCATCTAGGGTAGTGGTCTTGCGCCGCGAGTTCTTCCGTAGGTAGTCGACAACCAGGTTGTGGGCGATACGAAACAGCCAGGCCTGCATTGGCACATCACGCCATTGATAGCTATCTATCCTCTCCAACGCTCTCACGAACACATCTCCGGCCAGTTCTTCTGCGTGTCCGGTATTGCCGATACGTACTGCAATGTAACGGGCGATGCGCTCATAGTCCGATTCGAAGAGGTCGGCCAGGGCGGCTGCGCCCTGCTTCACCTGGTCTGCCTCTGACATCAGCTCCTCTTCAGTCCTCTTTTCCGGTGAGGACGCGCAACTGCGTCGTTCATGATAACGGAACATAGCAAGGAAGTGTCAGGTAAACAACTCCGGCGCTGGACTAGGAGGCCTTTAGTTCCGCCAGCTTGGCATCTATGTTCTCCGCCTCCAACGACAACCTCTCCCACTCCTCCCAAAGAGCCCCCGCCTCCTCTTTGAGCACGCGGTACCGCTCTCCCGCTGAGGCTAGCTGGGCCGGGCCGTCGAAGTGCCCAGGTCGCGAGAACATGCCCTCCAATTCCGCTATGTTGGCCTCGTAGCCGGAGAGCGAAATGTTTATCTCCTCTATGCGCTTTGCCAATCTGCGAGCTTCCCTTGCAAGCGACCGGCGTTGCTCCTCCTCGGCGCTGCGGGACCGCCCCGTACGTCTCCTCGTGGGGGTGTCTCTTCCTGAAGACGCAATCGCGCCGTTCGAGGCTGGGTCGGCTGTGCCGCCACTGGACTCGGTCTGCTTCCGGTACAGATAAGCGTCGTAGTCGCCGGGAAAAACGGCGGGGCGTCCCGCGTCAATCTCAACTATCTTGTTGGCAACCTGCCGTATGAGAGTCCGGTCATGGGTTATCAGGCAGATGGTGCCGTGGTAGTCCTCAAGGGCGTCAGCTAGCACCTCCCTGGAAGCTATGTCCAGGTGGTTGGTCGGTTCATCCATGAGCAGGAGGTTGTTGGGTTGGAGGAGCAGCTTGGCCAGGGCCACCCGCGCCTTCTCACCGCCCGACAGCACGGATACCGGCTTGCGGACGTCGTCGCCGCTGAACAGGAAGCCTCCCAGGGTGGTGCGAAGGTTCTGCTCTGTCTCCCTCGGCGCGGCCCGCTGCAGCTCCTCGATGATCGTGTTGGCCGGGTTGAGGAGTTCGATGACGTGCTGCGCGTAGTAGGCCGAGGTCACGTTGTGGCCGAGCTTTCTCTCCCCATGGTCGGGTGGAAGGACGCCCGCGAGCAGCTTCAGCATCGTGGTCTTGCCTGCGCCGTTTGGTCCGACCAGGGCAACGCGGTCGCCGCGGGACAGTGTCAGGTTCATGCCGTCATAGACCGTGTTCTCCCCGTACGACTTGCTCACGTTGGTCAGGGATATGACCTCGGCGCCGCTCCGGGGAGGCGCCGGGAACGTAAAGCGGACCTTCTTCGTCATCCTTGGCAGATCGATGGTCTGCACCTTGCTGAGCTGCTTCAAGCGGCTCTGCACCTGGCTGGCCTTCGTTGCCTTGGCCCTGAAACGCTCCACGAATCGCATCTGACGCTTCATCTCGCGCTGCTGCCTGGCCGCGGCCGCCTGTTTGATCTTCAGGGAGCGCTCCCGTGCAATGACGTACTCGTCGTAGTTGCCCCTGGTAATGACCACCTCGTCCTGTTCAATGGCAAGCACCCTGGTCGCGACCTGGTTGAGAAAGGCGCGGTCGTGAGACGTGATGATCACTCCGCCCCGAAAGGAGGCCAGGTACTTCTCAAACCACAGGTTTGCATCAAGGTCAAGGTGGTTGGTCGGCTCATCCAGGAGCAGGAGATCGGGATTCTTGAACAGCAGCCTGGCCAGCCCTGCCCGCATGATCCAGCCGCCGCTGAATTCGCCCATGGGCCGGAGAAAGTCGCCTTCCTTGAACCCAAGGCCTGAGAGGATAGCTTTGGCCTCGTGGTCCCTGTCGCCTCCTCCCGCGGCTTCGAGCTCCGTCTCAAGCCGGCCGAGGCGTTGCATCAGCTCGGCCTGCTTCGCAGGGTCGGGTTCCGTTGAAAGAGCCTCCTGCGTGGCGGCAACCCCGTCCATAAGCGCAACAACGTCGGGGCTAGTGTCCAGCACCTCTTGGAGGAGAGGTTTGCCTGTAAACAGTGCAGGCTCCTGCTTTAGATAGCCCAGAGAAACGTTGCGCTGCGTGGATATGCTCCCTGAGTCCGCTGAGGTATCGCCCGCCAGGATGTCCAGAAGCGTGGTCTTGCCGGAGCCGTTTGGGCCTATGAGCGCAATGCGGTCCCCGGCGGCCACAGCGAGGTTGAGACTACTGAACAGAGTCTTGTCTGAATAGGCTTTGCCGATGTTAGACGCAAATAGCAATTCCACACACCCAGGTGACCATTATATCCATTAGCCGCAAGTACGGATGGCAAGCGAAGTGGCGTCTATTGTCTGAAACTCGTACTGGTTATGCCAATTTGCAGGTCGTGACAACCCGCGCCGTCGTAGCGGTGGACGGAATCATCAAAGCGCACCGTGACTGTGCCGGATCCGTTCTGGAGGTTGGAACGGGAACCCCGTTCCAACCTCCTAAGGCGTATCTTAAACGTCAGGCTGGTCGTCGTAATAGCGCGACGTGAAGAGCAGCCCGTCGTGGCGGATGGCCCACACGTGAGCGTACAAGGTCTCCGAAGACCTGGTATTGGGAAAGACGAAACTGACCCAGGCTCCGTCCTCCGTGGCTGCCGCCATCTCTTCGCCAACCTTCCGGACGCGGCCGCCGAGTTCTTTCAAGTCGGTGCCTATTAGATGTGGAGCGAGGATAGCGACGCGCACAATGTCGTCCTCATCGGCCATGGTTAAGTTCCACTGGCCGTCAACGCTCTCCTCGCTGTTGTAATGGGCTATGGTGGCGTCCAATCCGTTGGCCTGGTAGTACTCGATGGCCTTCTGCACGTACGCCTTGGTATGCCCCGCCGGGTCTTCAACCTGTACGTAGTAGCCTGAGGCGAAGAGCATTCCGTCATGGCGCACGGCGTAGCCCACCTTGGGAACTTCCTTCAGTGTCACCGGATGAGGCCACAAGTACTCCACCCAGACTCCTTCGCCGCCGTCGGCGGCCTTGGCCAGCTCCTTACCCAGTTCGTAACCGTCGGAACCTACTACGTTCTTGATGTCAGTCCCTATCAAGCCGGAGATCAGTGGATGGACATGGTAGATGTCGTTTTCGTTGGTGGCGAAGAGATACCACTCGCCTTCGAAGCTGGCAACGCTGTTGTAGTAGTTGAGCATGGATTCCAAGCCTTCGTTCTCATAACGTTCTATGGCTTGGCTCACGTACTGGATCGTATACTCCCTTGGGTCGGCGTCCCGCCAGGCCGGGGGGCCGGTCTCGGGCTCGCCGGCGTAGTAGCCTGAGGCGAATATCAGTCCGTCGTGGCGGATGGCCCAAGTGACCTTTTGCTGTTCCTTGCGGGAAATCGGATGGGGCCACAGGTATTCCACCCACCCGCCTTCTTCCGTGGCTTGAGCTATCTCCTTACCCAGCTCCTGCCCGTCGGAGCCGACCACGTCCTTGATGTCGGTGCCAATGAGGTGGGGGAAGATGGGATGGGCCAGGTAGATGTCATCCTCGCCGATGAAGAATAGGTAGAACTGTCCGTCCAAGCTGTCCTGGCTGTTGTAGTGGCTGATGACAGCGTCGAGGCCGTCGTTTTCGTATTTGGCTATGGCCTTGTCCACGTATTCCTTGACGGAATCCGCTACGTCCTCCACTAAGGCTGAATGGCTGGCGGAGAACACCAGGCCGTCGTGAAGGATGATGAACACTCGCCGCGGCTCTTCTTGCTTGGTGACCGGGTTGACGCCCTGAGTCGTAATCCAGAAACCTTCCTCGGTGGCATCTTCTACTAGCTGCGTGAGGGCGGAAAATGCCGAGCCCGAACCAACGTATTGGCCTTCCAGGGCGGGGATGGTCCGGTATACCAGCAAGGTGCTTTCGGCTTCGTTTAGAAGGATCAGCGATCGTCCGTTTTCCACGCCCGATTCAGACCTGTAGAATTCAACTGTGGCGTCCAGTCCGTTCTCTCCGTAGTATTCTATGGCCGTCGCGACGAAGGCTAGTGTTAGTGCGTCGTCGTCCAGCGGAGCGGGTTCCGGCGCTGGCTGCGGCGTAGGGGTAGCCGTAGGATCAGGGGCCATGGTTTCAACGGGCTGCGGCGTTGGTGTGGCCGTGGGTGTTGGAGAAGGGTCGTCACCACAAGCAGCTGCAAAGACTGCAATGGAAGCCGTAATCAGAATCAAGAACAATGTACTCAAGCCGACTGGTACTTGTCGGCGCTTCAATCCTGTCCCATTAACCTGCGCTTTGTTCGTTCGCTCAGTTAGCAAAATTAACCCTCTCCTAGAATATACTAATGATATATCGTATCATGGCTGTCGACTGTTGGGTGTTGGCAATGTCGCAATGTCTCGGAGAGTGTTGCGATTAGGAATTAGCTAATGTTCCGAAAATCCCAAGGGCGACTCGAACTCCACTACGAACCGGATGAGAAGTGCCCACCGCTGCTGGCGATAACCTCTGCCTTACAGATATTCATACCCAATACCATCGGCCTCGTCATGCTGGCGGCGCTGGTGGTGCGGGCATCCGGAGAGTCGGAAGCCTATCTGTCATGGGTGACATTTACTGCGCTGGCAGTCACCGGAGCCAGTATGATCCTGCAGTCCCTCAGGCTGCGGTATTTGGGTTCGGGTCGCCTCGTTGTTGCAAACTTCAATGTTCCGTTTTTGGCGGTTTGCGCCTTGGCGCTCCATGTCGGCGGACCTGGTTTGCTGGCCAGCTTGATTGTGGCCTCCACCCTTGTTCAGTCCGTTTTGACCCTACGCCTTGCCTCCCTTCGCCGGATATTTACTCAGACGGTGAGCGGAATAGTGGTCATGCTGGTGGCGGTTTCGGCCATGCCCTTCATCATCAACAGAGCCGTTGTGCCGCCAGAAGGCGAATCGATGGCGCTTTTCCTAGCGCCGGGAATGGTTGCTCTGGCCGCTGGGGTCCTTATATCCCTGCAAGACACGCCGGTCTGGCGTATGTGGATTTTGCCTATCACCGTCGCCGTTGGACTGGTTGTGGCCGTGCCCCTGGGCTTTTATGACGTTGACATCATAGTTGACGCCCCGTGGCTGGGCTTCCCAAACGTTGGATGGCCGGGACTGGCCCTGATATTTAGCGCGGATTTCTGGGCACTGCTTCCGGTTTTTGTGTTGGTCAATCTCACCGCCTTTATGAAAGCGGTGGGAGACCTGTCCGTAGTTTACCGTGCTTCATACCGGAATCAGTCGGCCATTGACTTCCGCACCGTGCAGGGGGGCTTGAACGTGTACGGGGTAGGCACCCTTCTTTCCGGCCTCCTGGGAACCTTGCCTGTCGCCGCGCCCTGGGCTACCACCGTGGTCTACATTGGCTTTACCGGCGTGGCCGCTAAGAGCGTCGGGATATACTTGGGACTGTTGACCATGGTAGTCGCCTTCTTTTCCAAGTTGCTTGCCGTATTGGTCGCCATTCCCAGTCCGGTGGTCAGCGCGGTGTACGTCATCATTTTCGGTATGCTTTTTGTCGAGGGTGCAAAAACGGTCTTCATGGGCCAGGTTGACCAAAAGAAGGCTGCCATCACCGGCGTTTCTATGGTATTGGGCCTGTCCGCAGGGGTACTCAGTGGATTCTTCGATGGGATTACCAGTCATGTGGTAGGGAATTCCATTGTCATGGGTGGAATGACGGCCATAGTCATGACCGCAGTCACCGAACTATCGGGTTTCCGCGCCAAGAAGCTAAGGGTCGACTTGTCCCAATCTTCTCTACATGCCTTTGACGACTTTCTCCGCCAGTTCGCCGACAGACATTCTTGGACGGAAGAAGGGAAAAACCGGCTGTGCCTGGTGGGAGAAGAGGTTGTCTTGAGCTTGCTTAATGAAGAAAACGACGGCCCAGCCGAGCAGAAGCGCAGGCTGGTCGCTACAATTCGCCCTGACAGCGGCTCGGCTGAGATTGAAATCGTGGTCGCTTCGGACGACGCCATCCAGGGGAATATCGAGAATCGCATAGCGTATCTGGGGGACGGCCACGCGCTGGAGGACGAACAGCAATTGTCCGTTCGCATCCTGCGCCACTACGCCTCATCAGTACACCACCGCAAATATTACGGCATAGACATCATCAGTTGCCGCGTGGATAAGTAGTGTTGCGGCAACGTGCGGCTAGAATCCAGGGCGGTGTTGCAATGGCCGACCGCTCCGCCGCGGCATGGAGTAGACGACCATAGAGAGGCATAGCGTATGGGCAACATTTGGGTGATATTCGGCTTTGCCGTGTACTTTGGCATGCTGATTGCCATTGCGGTGGTGGGCGCTCGCCGGATGCGGAACATGGCGGACTACGCTCTCGGCGGGCGGCGGCTGAGCAGCTTCACGGCGGCGCTGAGCACCGGGTCGTCAACTACCAGCGCGTGGACAATGCTGGCGCTACCGGCTCTGGCCTTCACGGGAGGACTCGTCGAGCTATGGGTGCCGGTCTGCGCAGCCATAGGTGTCTGGCTGAGCTGGACGCTGCTGGCAAAGCGGTTGCGGCGATTTACCATAGCGGCGGACAACGCGGTGACCATTCCGGAGTTCATGGAACGGCGGTTTGGCGATACAACGGGAACGCTGCGGGCGGTGTCCGGGCTGATCACCATTCTGTTTGTAATTTTTTACGTGAGCTCCGGGCTTGTCGGCGGGTCAAAGCTGCTGGAGGAGATATTCGGGCTCAACCTAACCGCGGGCGTCGTCTTGACGCTCGCTACGGTTGCTACGTACACGTTGATCGGTGGGTTCATGGCGGTCTCCAGGACGGATGTGTCGCAGGCGCTGTTAATGCTGGTGAGCCTGGCGGTGCTGGTGGCCACGATGCTCATCATTACGGCCAATCCGCTGTCGTACGCGGGTCCTGAGGCCATTGGGTTCTTCAACCCCTTCACTCTCACGGACGGCTCGCCCGTAACGCTGAGCTTCGTGCTATCGGCGTCAGGATGGGCCATTGGTGGGCTGGGAGCGCACAGGATATTGCAGCGGTTCATGGCCATTGAACGCGAGGATAAGATCCCTCAGGGGCGAAGCATTGCCGTCGTGTGGCTGGTGACCGTGTACATGTTGGCATTTGTCGTTGGTGTCGTCGCACGGCCCGCCCTGTTTGAAGCCGGCATGCTGGGAGAGGTCGCGGATTCGGAGCGGGTCTACTTTGTGGTCTCTGAGGTCTTCTTCCACCCCGTGGTGTTGGGGGCGCTGCTCACGGCTGTCATCGCGGCGGTGATGAGCACGGCGGATTCGCAGCTTCTCCTGGCATCGGCGATTGCGACGGAGGACGTGCCCGTGCTCAAGCGGGTGGCTATGGGGCTGGAGGCGAACGCCCAGGTGTGGATGGGACGAGCGATGCTGCTGGTCATAGGCGTTGTCTCGGCGATACTCTCGGTCTGGTTCCCGGACTCCATATTCGACTTGGTCAGCTACGCCTGGGGCGGCATGGGGGCCGCGTTCGGGCCGGTGATGCTCTTTGGCTTGTACTGGCGCAGATTCAACGCCTGGGGTGCGGGAACGGCAGTTGTGATCGGGACTTTGGCGGCGACGATGTGGCAGTTCCTCAGCGGCGGTCCGGGCGGCATTTGGGACATCCAGCCGGCAACGCCCGCCTTCGTCATCTCGATGGCGTCGTCCATAGGAGCCACGCTGCTAACATCGCCTCCGGCGCAGCCGGTGGTGGAACTGTTCGACAGGGTGAATGCGACGTAGAGTATCGGGGCGGTTCACGAATTGCCCGTACGCATCGCTCGGCTTGACACTCCTCTGTCGACGCCATAGCAACCGAGCTGGGTCGTCTCTACTCCGAAGAGCTTGGGCGTGTGAACCAGCTCGTAGCAGCGGAGGCTGACGACGTCTACTTTATGGCCGCGGGACTGCCGCTGCGGATCAAGGCCTCCGGCTGCGTGCCGGATGCGTCTCAGTCAAGCAATTGACACCAGTGAGCAGGAACGTATAGATTGCGGAAAGAGCCTACTTCCCGGCTAAGAGTGGCCGTATCCGTTTCAGCGAATGGAGGCAGTTTCGATGGCAGACGGTTTGAGCGAATTCGTAAACGATTCCCAGGCAATGATCGGTCAAAGCGCGCCGGACGTGCCTCAAGGGGTGAAGTCCGCGGACTGGTCATCTATCCAGAACCTGTGCAGCGCTTTGGGCGATACCAACCCCCTCTACAACGACGCGGCAAAGGGTGTGGGTACCGTATACAACACTCTGATTGCGCCCCCTAGCTACATCCTCTCTATACGCACTCCCGACTCAGGGGCCGCTTATGAAAGAAAAGCGTACGGGCTGCGCAGGTTCAGCACCAAAGCATCGGCGCAATGGAACGACGTGATCCGCTTGGGGCAACCACTGGTTAGCGATCTGAAGGTGACCGCGGTGCGGGACGGCGGCAAGCTGAGCGGCAGAGACGCCGCCGAGGTGGACTCGACTGCAACTTACAGCACCGTCTACGGCGGCGCTCTGGCCTCCGCCACCGGTACAGTGTCCCTGGTGTCCTACGAGCCTGGCGAAGCGCTTATAGAAGACAGAGACATCCACGTCTACTCCGACGAGGAGATCAAGAAGCTGGAAGACGATCTTGACGCCATACAGCCCCATAGAGGCAAAGTACCCCTCTACTGGAGCGAGGTAAGCGAAGGAGACGCGCTCCCTTCCCTGGTGAAAGGGCCTGTCTCCTATAACGAGATCTCATCATGGCGTCTCGCCGAAGCCAAGCCCAGCACCGCACTCATCGGCGTCACAGCCCACGACTATTTGGTGTCCAGGCCGGGTCGGATTACCACCAACCCCAGCACCTTGTGGCCCTACTTCGACGTGGAGCAGGCCTACGGAGACATCCTTGCCGTGAAGAGCCTAGGGTTCAAGATGCCGGTGACCAGGGGCCTGCTGCGCTTCGCCCTGGCAAGCCAGGTGCTGACCAGCTGGATGGGCGACCTGGGATTTCTGAGGAGCCTGTCCCTTGACCTGCCCAACCACTTCTTCTACGAGGACACTCTGTGGCTTGATGGCAAGGTCACAAAGAAGTTCAAGGAAAACGTCGGTACGGAAGAGTACAACGCCGTTGAGGTCAAGCTATCAGGCCGTAATCAATTGGGAGATGCACTGGTTGACGGTAACGCGGTGGTCTATCTTCCGGAACGCGGCTTTCTTGTGGGGCTGCCCATTGGCAACCCTTGGTAATTGAGAACATAACAATACCAACGAAACGGAAAAGGGAGAGATGCAATGACTACAACAGGTGAAACCTTCGAGGGCTTGGTAGATCAGTTTAGGCAGCTTTCAAAGGCCCAGATAGACGAAGAGGTGATGGGTGAAGGTTATCCTCTGGACATGCTGCTGTACCCCGGCACGACCCAGCCTTACGACACATCAGGACCTCCTTACACCAGTCCGTTCTTCTTAACCGAAGAGGTGGTTAAGGCCTACGCCGCCAGCATTGGGGACAACAATCCCCTCTACACCGACCCTGAGTACGCCAAGCAGGGCCCCTACGGGTGCCTGATAGCGCCGGGCACGGCAATGCTGCTCGCCAGAAACGCCATGTGGCACGGCGCCCGACGGGTGGGAGGTTGGCCCATAGCCAACTTCCACTCAGGAACTGCCTGGGAATTCTTCGACGTGGTGCGCGTGGGGACAGGATTCAAGGCCTCGTCTACAGGCAAGGAGATCATCGAGAAGCCCGGAGCTCACGGCAACCTCTTCTTCTTCATCACGGATCTATTTTACTGGGACATGCGCGGCGACCTCCTTGGTAAATGCTACGGCACCCTCATCATGGTGCCGCGTGAAGAGATGGGCACCGGCAGGGCAATGTCCGTGGAACGCCTGGGTGAGCGTATGTTGTACGAAAGAGAGCCCGGCAAGTACAACGAAGAGAAGGTTGAAGAGATCATGGACATGGTGAAGAAGGGACGGCCCAGGGGCAAGGAGATCCGATACTGGGAGGACGTCAACGTGGGCGATAAGTTGACACCCTTCGTACTTCCTCCCTGGACTGACCAGGACTACGGCGGTCCCGGCTTGATCCGCAACGGGACGCAGAGGGCTTACGGCTTTGACGCAGGATATAGGATGCGGAAGTACATCAGGCAAGAGGGGGGAGGAGGCGTCACCTACACACATCCGGTATCCCGCTGGCCTTGGAGCCCGGGCGCTGAACACGGCGATGCCCTCATGGCAGCGTACCGCGGCCAGGCTCTCCCCTTTGACTGGGGTGGCCAGAGGTCCCAGATACCCCAGGCCTTGATGAGCAACTGGATGGGTGACCACGGCTTCATTCGCCGCCTCCAGATGGCCCTGCGCCGGCCCATGTACTACGGAGACCTTGGTGTCTACAGCGGTGAAGTGACAACCAAGTTCAAGGAAGTGCAGAAGGGTGAGTCCGGCGAAGGCGCTGTCCCCGGGGAGAGGACCTACTACGCGGTGGGCATCAAGTATGAGGGACGCAACCACGAAGACCAGGTCTTTGTGCAGGGCACTTCCACGGTTTACCTGCCCTCCAGGGAAGGCGGCATGGTGGAACTGCCCATTCCGCACGTGGCCAGACCGCCGGCGGTCCCCTACGAGACCTTCTATAGGGACTGGTATTAGAACCGTCTACATACCCATAACTGACCCAGAGAACCTCTGGGTCAGTTTCTCAGTTGGAGAATAGCGTACGCTCGGAGAAAAAGGGGGCGGAACTAATGTTGACCCAGACTTTCGAAGAGGCAATTACCGAGTATATCGAACGGTGCAAGGAGGCTCTTGGCAAAGAGCGGGACGAATATAGGCCACCGGGTCCCGGAACTCCGTTTCCCTGGTCATCGCCGTATGAAGCGGCAATAAGATTCGATTCCCGGACAATCCGCAACTACACGCTGGCTCACGGCGACGACAACCCCCTGTTCATCGATCCGGAGTATGGCAAGAGAACGCGCTACGGCTCCCAAATAGTCCCCAACCCGGCTCTCATTCTGGTAAGAGGCGCTGGCGGCCAGGGACCAAACAGACCACAGGGATACCCGGTAGGCGATTTCTTCTCCGGAGTCGCCTGGGACTACTACGATGTCGTCAGGGTTGGCGCCGCTCGTGTCAAGAACACCAAGACCACCACGGAGTTCTTTGAAAAGCAGGGCTCAAGAGGACGCTTGCTCTTCCTCATCGCGGAGAACCGGTATTGGGATGCCCACGCAGATTTGATAGCCATGTGCTACGGCACGCTTATCCTGGTGCCAATTGAAGCTATGGGCGGCGGTCGCGCCATGCCCGTGGAGCGCTTGGGCGAACAGCTAATGTACGAACGCAAGGCGTCCCAGTACAACCGTGAGCAAGTAGACGAATGGCTCGCGGCTATGAACCGGCCTCAGCGTCGTGGCGCAGATACGCTCTACTGGGAAGACGTTCAGGTCGGAGACAAGCTGGGGCCTCTGGTCCATCCGCCGTTCACTCTCCTGGACCAGATCTCAGGCGGCGTGGCATCTAGCGCCACTCAAGGCCCCAGGCAGTACGAGGAGGGTGAGGACCTGACTTATGAGGGCCTGCAATTTGAGGGCGTGTACCATCAGAACCGGAAGAGACCTGGAGGCGCGGGCACACACCCCATTACTCGCTGGCCTTGGGGTCCTCGTGATGAGCACCCCGATGCCGTAACCGCCCCGTTCCGTGGACAGCCGCTGCCCTTCGACGCAGGGGTCAGGCGCACGCAAGCGGCCAGCAGAATGCTTTCGGACTGGATGGGTGACGATGGGTTCATTCGGCGCTACCAGACCGCCCTACGCAAGCCGCTGTATTACGGAGACACCACCGTATATACGGGGGAAGTAATGACAAAGTCCAAAGAGGTGCAAGAAGGCGACGCCGAGCCTGGTGGCCAGCCCGGTAAGGTTGAGTACAACGTTGTAGGGATCAAGCTGCAAGGCTCCAATCAGCTGGGAGAGATCCAGATGCAGGGCACCGCAGCCATATATCTGCCCTCGCGAGAAACCGGCCCGGTTGAGTTGCCCGTGCCTCACCCTGTGAGCCCACCGTACGTACCTTATGAAACCTTCTATCGTGACTGGTACTAAACGGCGGCTCGTTAGACGGCGGCTGGACTACCAGCCAAAGGCGTAAGCGGTATTCCCTTTAGGCGACGCGGCTCCTGAGATTGTGCCCCGCTCCTTATCAAATCGGATCGCCATCACCCTTCCATTGGTCCAGTCCCCCGCGACCTCTATCTGGTGGCCCCGGCTTTCCAGTTCTGCGATAACCTCCGGGGGGATGCGGCCTTCGGCGATGACCTTTGCCGGGTACGCCGCCCTGGGATAGAAGGAAGACGGGAAGTGGTTGGAGTGTACGGTGGGCGCATCCAACGCCTCTTGTAGGTTCATGCCGAACTCCACGTAGTTCATGAAGAACTGCAGCGTCCACTGGTCTTGGGCGTCTCCGCCTGGCGTGCCAAACACCATGAACGGCTCCCCGTTCTTGGTTACCAGCGATGGCGTCAGCGTTGCCCTGGGCCGCTTGCGTGGAGCCAGTGCGTTGGGCCGCTCCGGGTTCAGGTAGAACATCTGCCCCCTGGTGCCCAGCGGAAACCCCAGTCCCTTGATGACCGGAGACGACCGTAGCCACCCGCCGCTCGGCGTGGCGCTCACCATGTTTCCTTCGTGGTCAACCGCGTCCAGGTGCGTCGTGTCATTTATGTGTCCATCGGCCGGTGCGGACTGGTGCGCTTCGACCGCCGGCAGGCCAAGCGCTCTTCTGTTGTCCAGGGCTACGTCCAGAAGATCGTAGGGGAGACTTCCCCGGCCAACGTCTCCTGCAATGAGTTCCGTGGAGGCCTGAGCGCCGACAAGCTCCTGTCTTGCCGCGGCGTATCTCTCCGAAAGAAGTTCGGTCACGGGCACTTCGTCAAACACAGGGTCGCCGTAGTAGGCTTCCCGGTCAGCGAACGCCAGTTTCGCCGACTCGATCCAGGTATGCAGGTAGTTGGCGGAGTTGTGGCCCATGCTCTTGAGATCGAACCCGTTCAATATTGCCAGGGTCTGAAGGAAGACCAGTCCCTGCGTCCAGGGAGGGCACTTGTGCACGTCCAGCCCTCTAAAGCTATAGGTCACCGGGTCCTCCACTTGCGCCTGCCACTCCGCCATGTCCTCGTAGGACAACAGGCCCCTATGAGACTTGCCGCTGGCGTCCTCCACCGGGTTCTCACTGATGAACTTGGCAATGCGTTCCGCAATCTCTCCCTTGTAGAAGGCGTCACGCGCTGCCTCTAAGCCGCTAGTCCGGCCCTTATGCTGGGCCTCCTTTTCGGCACGAACCATTGTCTTCAGCACGTTGGCCCAGTCCTGGTTGCGGATTACATCTCCCACCTCAGGGGCTTGGCCAAAGGGCCAGTAAATCTCGCCTGTTGTGGGGTAAAGCTCCCCTAAGCTACCGGCGTACTCGGCGAGCCTGGCCTGCAGCGTCGGGTAGAGGACAAATCCGTTCTCGGCCAGCTCGATTGCGGGTTGTAGCACCTGGGCAAACGACATGGTGCCCCACCGCGCTAAGGCGACAGCCCAGGTGTCCACCACGGCGGGCACGCAGGCGGGCAGATAACCGTCTCCTGGGATGAGGTCGATGCCGTTGTCGCGGCACCAGTCGATGGTAAACGCTTTTGGCGACCATCCCATGCCGCTGAGGGCGTAAGTCTTGCCTTCACGCGCCGAGTAGATCAGCGTGGGCGCTTCGCCGCCGATACCGCAGCTTGCCGGCTCCACTATGTTCAGACAGAAACACATGGCCGCCGCCGCGTCTATGGCATTGCCGCCTTGGTCCATGATGCGGAAGCCTGCAGCCGTAGCAAGGTAATGTCCTGAGGTTACCACTCCTCGCGTTCCCAGAATCACCGGTCGAGTCGTGAAAGTCCTCATAGCTCCCTCCCTGGCCTAAGCTCCACGCTATGTACATAGCCACCCGTACTCATGGAACCTTACCAGAGGCGGACGGGGCGGCCAATACCTCTGGCATGCGGCTAGAATGGTGAAGTATCCCCTGAACGGCAATGTGTTAAATTGAGGCATGGATTTGGCTTGCCTCCAAAGAGAGGTCTCGTCGTGAGGGAAGAACTTGGGAACAGATAGAACTCAAGCGGAACGCGTCCCGCGGGTCCACTACGGATGGTGGATGGCCACTATCGGAATCGTGGTCAATGGATTCGGGTCGATGCGTCAAGCCACGGTGCCGATCTTCTTCCTGCCGGTGTCCCAAGAGCTGGGTGTTAGTAGAGCCGCTCTATCCTTTATCTTCTCAATAGCGCGACTAGAGGGCGGTATAGAAGCGCCTTTGGCCGGATGGGCTATAGACCGCTTTGGGCCGCGGCTCCCCACTGTAATAGGCATCACTGTGGGAAGCCTTGGATTCATCCTGTTGGCCACGGCCCAGAACTACTGGGCGTATGCCCTCATCTACCTACTACTGATCTCTCCTTCTTCTAACATAGCCGGCGCCCATGCCATGCATGCGGTTGCCAATCTCTGGTTCGTTCGTTACCGGACCAGGGTGCTCAGTTTCTTCTCAGCTTCAATTCGTTTGGGAACCGCCGTTTCTACCCCCATTATTACGTTCATCGTCCTGGAACATGGCTGGAGGAACGGCGCTGTCTTCGCGGCGCTGGTTACCCTGATAGTCACGCTTCCCGCTGCACTGTTCATACGTAGAACGCCGGAGTCTATGGGGCTGTTGCCGTACGGCGGGC
>DAOUKI010000080.1:0-3109 GCA_034421495.1 Dehalococcoidia bacterium
ATGTCGGGCAGGACCACGATAATCATGGCCCACAGGCTGTCCACCATTCGCGATGCCGACAAAATCCTGGTGCTCGATGAGGGAGTGGTCGTGGAGCAGGGGAAGCACGATGAGCTTCTTGCACGTAGCGGGCTGTATGCGCAGCTCGTGGCAACGCAGATGCAGGGACAGAGGGCAGCCCCGGGCTAGCCTAGTCGCTGCGAGTCGCTGGGAACAACATGAGGCATACAGGGGAGCCACAGGCACAAAGCGAAGACATTACGGGACAATTGAGGACAAGGAAGGAACGAACCGTGGTGGAGCTGAAGGGAGTCGAACCCTTGACCTCCTCAATGCCATTGAGGCGCTCTCCCAACTGAGCTACAGCCCCACGCCGAGTCTCAACTATAGCAAAGCCGTACTGCTGGCGCAATTGCCGCCCATACACTATAATTAACGCATCATGCGTCTCCGGACTAACATCTCTCCGTTGCTTGGCCTGGCTCTGCTGAGGAGGAATGACCTGTAGGGGGCGCAGCCACATGTTCCAAGCACACGGACGCCCCGCCAAGGGGCGTTTTTCTTTATGAGGTAATTGACAGTACCAACAGCCCTCACTAGCATACCTGCCTAAGGAGCAGAAGATGACCAGCACGGCACGACATACGGAGCTACGCTACAGCCCGCAGGAGATCGACCGCAAGTGGCAAGAGCGCTGGGAGCGCGACGGCCTCTATCGCGTTGAGGACGGCGACTCGCGGCCAAAGTGGTACGAGCTGACCATGTACCCCTACCCTTCCGGCGACCTCCACATCGGCCACTGGTACGCCATGGCCCCATCCGATGCTCACGCCCGGTTTCGCCGCATGCAGGGCTACAACGTGCTGCACCCCATGGGGTTCGATTCGTTCGGCCTGCCCGCGGAGAACGCCGCCATCAGGCAACAGATACATCCCTACGATTGGACCGTGGGCAACATCAAGAACATGACTAACCAGCTCCGCTCCATGGGAGCCATCTACGACTGGACTCGCCAGATCAGCACCATGGAGCCGGAGTACTACCGCTGGAACCAGTGGATCTTCCTCCAGCTCCACAAGGCGGGCCTCTCCTACCGCGCCAACGCGCCGGTCAACTGGTGCCCCACGGACCAGACCGTGCTCGCCAACGAGCAGGTCATCGACGGAAAGTGCGAGCGGTGCGATACGCCGGTAGCCCGCCGCGACCTGGAACAGTGGTTCTTCCGCATCACCAAGTACGCCGACGAACTCCTCGACTTCTCCGGCGTCATCGACTGGCCGGAGCGAATCAAGACCCTCCAGGAGAACTGGATAGGACGCAGCGAAGGCGTGGATATCAGCTTCGACATCTCGCATCTGGGTATCGAAGAGAAAGAGATACGCACCTTCACAACCCGCATAGACACCATTTACGGGGTCACCTTCATGGTGCTGGCGCCGGAGCATCCTCTGGTGCGGAAGATAACCACCGGTGAACAGCAGGACGCCGCGAACCGTTACATAGACCAGGCGCGCCGTCAATCGGAGATCGAGCGCCTCTCCACGGAGCGCGAGAAAACAGGTGTGTTCACTGGAGCATATGCCGTCAACCATCTCAACGGTGAGCAGGTCCCCATCTTCGTAGGAGATTACGTGCTGCTCAGCTACGGCACGGGCGCAGTCATGGGCGTCCCGGCCCATGACCAGCGCGACTTTGACTTTGCCAAGAAATACAACCTGCCCGTCAACGTGGTCATAGCGCCGCCTGACTGGGACGGAAGCGATCTTGATTCCGCGTACCTGGAAGCAGGTACTCAGGTCAATTCAGGCCCCTTCGACGGCATGCCCAGCTCCCAGGGTATCAAAGCCATTGCGGAGCACGTGGAAGAGCACAGCTGGGGCAGCCGGACGGTGTCGTACCGCGTGCGGGACTGGCTGATTTCGCGGCAGCGCTACTGGGGCACGCCTATTCCCGTCGTCTACTGCGACCCATGCGGTACGGTGCCCGTTCCTGAGGAAGACCTGCCCGTGCTGTTGCCGCGAGACGCCGAGTTCCGCCCTACCGGTGAATCGCCGCTGGCCTCCAATGAGGAGTTCGTCAACACGTCCTGCCCGGCCTGCGACAAGCCCGCCAGACGTGAGACCGACACCATGGACACGTTCGTCGATTCGTCGTGGTACCAGCTTCGCTTCACCAGCCCCGATTACGACGACGCCCCCTTCAATCCCGAGGCCATGAAGACCTGGAACCCCGTCGATCAGTACACCGGCGGCGCTGAGCACGCCGTGATGCACCTGCTCTACACCCGCTTCTTCACAAAGGCGCTGCGCGACGTGGGATTGCTGGATTTCAACGAGCCGTTTCTGCGACTCTTCAACCAGGGCACCATAATCGCGGAGCACCACAAGATGAGCAAGTCTCGGGGCAACGTCATTGCGCCCGACCCTTACGTACAGTCGCTGGGCGCTGACGTAGTCCGCATCTACCTCATGTTCCTTGGCCCCTGGGACCAGGGCGGCGACTGGACCGACAGCGGGATCAACGGCATGACGCGCTGGGCCAACCGCGTCTGGGACATCGCTCAGCGCGACTCGTCGCAGCTTGGCAACGGCGACCCCAAGGCGGTGCGTGACCTCACCAGGGCCACCCACAAGACCATTCGCAAGGTGGTCACAGATATAGAGCGTTTCCACTTCAACACGGCGCTGGCCGCAATGATGGAGTTCAGCAATGCCCTGGGCTCCTTCTGGGACGCCAAGAGCGTCGATGCCGCCGCCTGGGACTCAGCCGTAGACACGCTGCTCGTACTGCTGGCGCCCATAGCTCCCCATATCACCGAGGAGCTTTGGGAACGGCGCGGCAACGCCTACAGCATCCACAACCAGCCGCTGCCCGCCTGGAACGAAGAGCTGGCCGCCGATGAGTTGATCACGCTGGTCGTCCAGGTCAACGGCAAGGTGCGAGACAAGCTTACCGTCGCCGCGGACATATCGGAGGAAGACGCCAAGAAGTCGGCCCTGGACAGCCCGCGCGTGCAAGCCCACGTGGACGGCAAGCAGGTTAGGCAGCTTGTCTACGTACCGGGACGGCTGGTGAACGTGGTTGTGGGGTATTGACCTAAGCCGCTACA
>DAOUKI010000081.1:0-9217 GCA_034421495.1 Dehalococcoidia bacterium
CTGTGTGGCTGCGGGGTCAACCGAGTTGTCGGCGCCGTCGACGACCATTGCCCTGACCGACTCGGGGAAGAGGGTTGCGTACCAGACCCCCAACGCCGAGCCATAGGAGAACCCCAGGTAGGAAACCTGATCGACCCCCAAGGCCTTGCGTATTTCATCCATGTCGCCGGCGACGTACCGGGTGTGCAGCAGGCCGCCGACCGGCCCCATCGATTGAATACAGAGATTGGCCGCCGCTTCGCCGGCCGCTATATCTTGGGGAGTGTCTATTTCCCCGTCGATCCCGGCAAGCAGCGCGATCTGCTCACCGGGCGCGCCGCAGGCGAATTCGGGTTCGGACCCCCCTACCCCACGCGGGTCGAAGCCGATGATGTCGAAGTGGGCTACGAGTTCATCCGGGAACAGTCCGAACGGAACAAGGCGGACCAACCTTACACCGCTTTCACCCGGCCCCCCGGGGTTCACCAATAAATAGCCTATCCGTTCACCCGGAGACGTGGCGCGGTGCACATTGACCGCGATTCTGATGCTGCCCGCCTCCGGGTCTCGGTAGTCCGCGGGAACCTCGACAAAGCCGCACTCAAGGTCGAACCGTCCGCAGCGGAACCAGTCTATCCGCTCCCCTGGACGGCCAAGCTCAGGCTCTATTGTCTGGATAGAAGTGGGCGGGGTAGGAGTAGCTGCGGGGGGCGGCAGCCGAGTTGGCGTTGGAATCGAAGTGGGTGTCGCCGTCGGGGCTGCCGTAACCCCAGGCACCGGCGTGGGCAGCGGAGTCGGTGTTGGAGCAATGGGTGGGACTGGCGAGGGCGTTGGAGTCGATGCAGGTGTCGCCGGTTGCTGCGTGGGTGGCTCCGGCACCGGTGTTTGAGACGGCGTAGGCGCAGGGTCGCTACAGGCAAGAACAGCCGTGATAGCGAAAGCCATGACACCGACTAGGAAACAGTTCTTCAACTCCACACTTTCAGTGTAAGGTCTGCGGAGGCAGGTTGCCAGAGCACTATTACCGCGTAATGGAGCCGTCGTCTGAGAGGGAACGGGCTGCCTTGTAGGCCATATCAATTGGGCTATACAATCTACGGCACACTAAAGAGGCTCGGCGAGGAAAGATGGAGCTAGGCGAGATACTGGTCTCCGAGAGGGAGATAGCGGGCGCGGTCGAGGAGATCGCGGCCAAGGTGTGCAAGGAGTACGACCCGTCCAAACTGGTCCTGGTGGGTGCGATGGACGGGGCGGTCTGTTTTCTGGCAGACCTGATGCGGTCGTTAACGATACCGGTGGCGGTGACAACGGTGCGGATGAGGAGATACGAGGGCACGGAGGGGGGAGAGCTAACGGTAAGCTGGCTGCCACTGCGCGAACGGATAGAGGGGCGGGAAGTCCTCATAGTGGAAGGCGTGGTAGACACAGGGGCCACCTGCGCCCTTCTGGTGCAAAAGCTGCGGGAGTTGGGGGCGGCGTCCGTCAACATCTGCGCCCTGCTGAACAAGCCCGCCCGCCGCGAGCATGACGTAGAGGCGACCTATTGCGGGTTCGAGGTGCCGGACGTGTTTGTCGTAGGCTACGGCCTGGACTACATGGGCGAGTATCGGAACCTGCGAGACGTTCACGTGCTGGAGGGATAGGCAACCAGGTAGGCCAAGCGGGTCAATAGAGCTTTCCGCTCTGCAATCGCCTGAACCACAGCGTCATAAGTGCGAAGACGACCAGGAGGATGGCCGCTCCGACGAAGTCCTCGGCAAAGGCCGCGTTCCTGGCATCGCCGAGGAGAGGCCTGATTGCCAAGGAAGCGGTCACGCCCACCAGAATCAGGAACGGGGCCGCCAGACCGAGCGGGACGTACTTGACGCGCCACACCCTAGCCGCCCTGAAGAAGGTGGCGTCCAGAATCGCCAGCAGCAACGCTAAAAGGTAGGAGACTCCACCTATCGCGCCCAACTGGTCGAAGGCGACCGGAACCAGTGAGTTGGCGATGAAGAGTCCAAGGATGAGGTAGAGGAACCTGAGAGGGCGCGCCGGTTCGCGCCAAGCTGACCGCCATGCCGAACGAGTCGTCTTCCAACGCCAAGCCAGGAGCTTGCCGAGCAGCCTGAGCGGGAATATGACAAGTTTGGCAAGGAAGGATGGCATTACCGTCCATTATACCTGCCACCGGCTCTTTGGCAGCTTAGACCTTGCCTCGATGTCTAAGGCAGGCCTGAGGCAACTTCTGGTAAGATACCGGGGCTGATAGATCATCCCAATCCGCAAACGAGGTGACTTTGGTGAGTGCGCGTTACATCAGACTGATAGCAGCGTTTCTAGTGTATGCAGTAATCGACATCGTATGGAACGTATCGCCCATTGCGCTGGGCATGTACGAAAGGCTCTACGAAGCGAGCGGCAACGACGAGATGTTCGACAGCTTCGGAAAGCAGCCCGACACCTGGGGCGGCCCCGAGGTCATTGCCCTGCTCGCGTTCTTCGCTCTGATTGCACTCGCCAATAGCCACCTTGCCATTGAACCGGCGGTCAAGGAGAAGAGCGTTCGCAAGGCGGCGCAGAACAGTTTTATTCTGGGCTGCGCCGCTTACGCCACCTACATCGCACCGATCTTCCTGGCGATATCAACGTGGCCGTTCGCGTTGGTGCCCATAGATATCCTCATCGGAGGAGTTCTAAGCCTAGTAACATCCACGTCCATCACCTACGTAACTCTCCGCCGCAGCAGATCCTAGAGTCGCGGGCATCTCAGCATCGTGCGGAGGAGCGGCCAGTGAGGCAAGGAGGGAGCCATGTCTACAATCGATGATCTGCTGGCCCAGGTAGAGGCCAAGCGTGACGAGATAATCAAGCTGGAACAGGAGCTGGTGCGCATCCCTTCCGTCAACACCGGCTTCATGCCCACCGGCAACGAGACGCCCGTCTGCGAGTTTGCACAAGGGTGGCTGGCCAAGGACGGCATCGCGTCCGAGATCCTGGAGTCGGCTCCCGGCAGGGGCAACCTCATCGCCAGAATGGAGGGGCGCTCCGGCAAGGCCGGGCTCCTCTTCATGTCGCACACGGACGTAGTTCCCGTGGAGGAAGAGAACAAGTGGCGCTTCGATCCGTTCAGCGCCACCATCGCGGAGGGCCGCATATTCGGACGGGGCGCGTCCGACTGCAAGGGTCTGCTGACAGCACAGCTCTTTGCCATGCACCTGCTAAGGAGCAACGGCATAGAGCTTCAAGATTCGCTGGCGCTGGCATCGGGCGCGGATGAGGAGCACGGCGGACGTTACGGATTTGGCTGGCTGGCCGACAACCACGCAGAGAAGCTGGCCGCTCCCTTCGCGGTAAACGAAGGAGGGGGCAACGCGGTAGACACGGGAAGCGGCGGGTTCGCCTACGTGCTTGGCGTCGGTGAAAAGGGTCGCCTGCAAGTGGAGATCGACGTCAAAGGCTCCAGCTCGCACGCCTCCGTTCCCTGGCAGGGCACCAACGCTCTGTACCGCCTGGGACAGGTCCTCAAGAGCATAGAGTCATACGAAGCGGAGCGGGACACGTCAACCAGCCTCTTCCAGCATCTGTCGGCCTTCGCCATAGAGCACAAACCGTCTCCGCAGAACGTGGACGAGATAATTGCTGAGGTGGAACTCAGCAATCCGCGCCTGGCCTCGATCCTGCGCGCGCTGTCGCGCATGACACTCACCCCCACCATAGTCCACGGCGGCATCAAGTCGAACAGCGTGCCGGAGGCGATACGACTCACCTGCGACGTGCGCACCCTGCCGCACCAGGACGACGGCTATCTAAGGAAACAGCTAGACCAGGTACTGGAAGGGATACCGGGGACTTCCTACGAGATAGACTACATGGCGGTGCCCAACGCCTCCGACTTCGACACCGTATTCGCTGAGCAGATACGCGCCGCATCGGCGAGGGCGCTGGGACTGGACGACGTGCAGATGGTGCCGGGCATCAGCACAGGTTTCACCGACTCGCGGTTCACTAGGCCGCTGGGAACGGTCACCTACGGATTCTCCGCCATGCACCCCGACGACGACCCCATGATCAGCTTTGTCCACGGCACCAACGAGTCGATTGGGATCGACTCGCTGATCAACGCCAGCAAGGTGATGGTGGCTCTTGCCTACAACATGCTGGCGGTGAAGGAGTAGCAGGGAAGCACGGCTTGAAAGCTGAAACGGGTGCTATACTATGAGTTGGATGCTCCGGTAGGCGGCATAACCAATGTGCATCCATTTCAGGCACATATGGTTAATTTGCAGAGATACGTTAGGGCCGCGGGTGTTGGGATCCTGTGCCTGATGGCCGCCACCGTGCTAGCCGCGTGTGACGAAGAACAACAACCCACACCCACGCTGACGCCGACTCCCACGCCTACACCGACAAAGACCTTGAACCCCACGGCGCCCAACGACCTGATCGCACATCTATCCGGGGACTTCACCGACACAGACGGCGACGGGATGACCGATGAGGCAGAGCGAAAGTACGGCTTCGATGCTCAAGATGCTCTCAGCTTTCCCACAGAGCCTGAGCCGACAGCCGGAGCAAACCCTGAAAGGCACACAATTGAGGATTCCGGTGTGGGCGCATACTACGAGGTTGATTCAAGCCGTATCGATGTAAAGTGGACCAACCCGGACGATGGCGACTATTCTCTTAGCCTCAAAACGGAAGGCGCTGACGATTGGAATATCTACTATGGTGGCCACCAGATAGAGCTAGCAGAGGTAAAGTTCAGTGCTTTCAACTTGAGGGGGGATGAGACACTGGTGGGTAGGTTCTCGCAAAACACGCCGGACGGATATTTTGTGGCAGACTTTCCCAGCTTCGTCATTGATCTGTCTGCCGTAGAGTTTCCCGAGCCCTCCGTGCCAGGCGACCCATCCAACAGGATCAGCTACACATTCTCGAGTGAGTTCCCGCCGGAAGCCGAGGCCCAATACCGGGAGTTCCTGAAACGAGTCTTTCCCCTCATCTACGAGCACCTTGGACCTCCCGGTGAGACGCTGAACGTCTTCATTGACTACGCGGAGAACAGGAGATATTTCACGACACTAGACAATGGACGGACCCTTCAAACTGACGCGCGCTTCATCCCAAGGCTGATCGTCCACGAGTTTGTTCACGTGTGGAAAGGTCGATACGCCATTACGAGAGACGAGAACTGGGTGTACAACAATTCCCTGACCGGGTTCGAGGAGGCGACGGCTGAAGGCATGGCCTTCGAGATCATCCACGAGTTCGTGCGCAGCTACCCTGAAGACCCGGCGACTATTCAACTGCTGGAAGGGAGGCCGTCTCAGTATTGGAGCTCAGGAACGACACGCTACGACGCCATCAAGAATCTCCGGTGGACGGGAGCCGGTGACTTTCGGAACCCTTCTTCCGGTTCGCCCAGCAGGTACGCCATAGTCGCCACAACCTTCCAGATGATGGTCCGGGAGAACCCCAGCTTCATGAGGGAATTCATGTCCCTCTACTACGAGACAATCCGGTCCGACCCGGACTGGCGTCCCAACCGCGCAGACGTGATCAACATGTGGGAAACCCTAGTGCCGGAGCTGAACGGCTACCCCCTTGGGGAGTACCTTGACACATTGCCGGTGTTCAATGGGCGGCAACTGGACGAGGGCGCCTACGTACTCTGGGTTACCCGAACCTATGGGAAGACTGGGGAGCAGCATTTTGCTTTTGGCTATGCAATCCCTAATGGAAGGATCTGGACCCTAACCGAAGATGAAGTCAAGGAGGTACCTGAATGGCTATCGACAAGCCTTCGAGACGATGGATGGCATGTCGTCGATACCCAGGGAACCAGCTTTGCCGTGGAAGTCGCCGACGCCTACGGCCAGGAGTACGCCACGTACACCTTCGAGACTGAGTGGGACAGGCGTCCGGACGGCGCTCCAAGAGGATTCGGATGGCGCTCTCCCGTGGAGCTCGAGATGGAGAACTTCCCCATCGGGCTGTACAAGGAAACGGTGACCTTCACGGACTACATAGAGCACGACGAGGGCGCCGGGGACTCCTTCTACTTCTTCGGCCTCAAGGACTTCGAGCAGGCCAAGGGGAGAGACTATGTCATCATGATCGGAGTGGATGGAGCGCCCGAAGGGACGGCTAGAATCGAAATACTTGGCGAAGAGCACACGGCCCCGATCAGCAACGGGGCAGCCGTCTTCAGCTCTAAGCAGTGGCCCTTCGACATGCAGGGACGTTTCCCCATCACCATCACCAACGCTGAAGGGGAGTCAAGGGACTACTACAGAACGCTCATAGAAGCCGGCACGATCCATAACTTCTTCCAGCACCAGTTCATCATAGTGGACACTGACTTCAACGGCGTGGAGGACCAGTTCGAATAGATCTGCGCCAAAGCATCGTTATGCCAGAAGGTACCAGGCCGGAAACGGTTGACCCTTAGTGGTCATCATGGTCGTCGTGGTCATCGTCACGCTCTCCGGAGGCGTACTCTTCCGTGCGGGCGTCCATCTCTTCCGGCGTGACGAATCCTCGCTGTATTGCCAGCTTTTCCAGTGAGGCCAGCCACTGCTCGTAGTAGGTGGCGCCAGTGGCGTCTTCTCCAGCTGCGGCGATCTCTTCGACAAGCCTGTCTCTGAACTCGCGCCAGCCGTACAAGCCGTCCTCGTTCATGGCTACGGCAATACCAAAAGCGCGACCCTCCCAGGGAGTTTGGAACACCAGCTCGCCGTTGCTCCTGGGAAGCGCCGCTTCACCATCCATGTTGGCTATCTGCCTGTCGGCGTCCGTGCTCATCATCCCTCCCTCAGGCCACACTTGCAGGGGACTTGGCCCTGGCAACGCCTATCATGGAGTCGCGAGTTACGAGGTCAGCCAGTTCTGCCTCGCTCAATGCATCCGTGCCCTGCGGGCGCTCAGGCAAGATCATGTATCTGACCTCGGCGGTGCTGTCCCATACCCTGACCTCCACCGAATCGTCCAACTCCAGTCCGAACTCTTCCAGTACGGCCCTTGGCTCTATTACGGCCCGGGAACGGTACGGCGCGGACTTATACCAGGTCGGCGGCAAGCCCAATATCGGCCAGGGGTAGCAGGAGCAGAGCGTACAGACCACCATGTTGTGGAGTTGCGACGTGTTCTCCAACACCACGATTTCGGCACCCTGAGCGCCCTGGAACCCCATCTCGGCTATGGCGTCCGTTCCGTTCGCCAGCAGCCGCTTCTTGTAGTCGGGGTCGCTCCAAGCCCTTGCCACCACCTTCGCCCCGTTCAAGGGCCCTATGTCCTGTTCGTAGGTGCGCACTATCTCATCGATGGCGCCGCTGTCTATGAGGCCTTTTTCGACCAGCAGGGACTCCAGCGCCTTGGTTCGCAGCGCGGGATACGGCTCCGGCTCAGGATTGTGCGTTTCATGGTCTCCGCTCATGTTCCCTCCTTGGCGGGTTCCAAATAGCTTTCCCACATATCGATGTAAATGCGCTGGTTAACTTCCGCGGAATCTCCCCATACCTCCGCGGCGTCGAAGCTAACGGCATAGACCGGCTGAGGCTTTGCCTCGGTCCCAGCGGCTACCGTATCCTCAAAATCGTGCACACCGTGGTAGAGGGCTATCTCGCCCGTTTTGCCGCGTATGTACCTGGGCAGACGCGTATGGCCGAGCGGATTGAAGCTGCGCGCTCGTACCGCGTCTCCCACCTTGAACCTTGGCTTAACGCCTATCTCCTTGTGCAAAGGCGCACGGGTAAGGATGCGGCGCATAACCTCAGCGGTTCGCTGGGGATCGACACTCCGCGGCACCTCTGCCTGCGGGTTCTCCTTATAGAAGGCTGTCCTGCGATCCAGCTCTTCGGCTGTGATTACGCCGTTTTCCATGAGCAGGCTCTCCACTGCCCGCAGCCACTTTTCGTAGTAGCTGGAGGCGAGGTACGTGGCCGGGGGTATCCGCTCGATGGCGTATCGGAAGCCTCCGGCGTCCGTGACCAGGAACTGCCTTAGCTGCCTGGTCATGCCGTAGACGCGACCCTCCCACTTCTCATGGAAGACAGGCTCGTTCTCCTCGCGCTCCACCGGCCCAAAGCCATGCATTCCACCCATGTCATGGATTCCGTTCATCCGTTACCTACCGGAATGGTTTGAAGGGATTCTATTACCCGTGTTTCGGTTGTCAACCTAGTCCGCCGGCTGAGGGCTTTCCGCGGGTAATGGCGCCTTACTTTCTGGGCGGGACGGTGAACAGCATGAGCACACCGCCTACGACAAGGGTGATGAAGAATATCTGGTAGGGCAGCACGTAGCCACCCGTTTCGTCGTAGAGGACGCCTGCCATGACCGGGCCGCCCGCCACGCTGACCAGCTGCGCCGGCATGGTGATGCCGCGTATAGTTCCGATGAAGCCGCGTCCAAAGTAGTTCGCCCACATTGTGGGCTGTACGACCCCGGTGCCGCCCACGGACAGGCCGTACACCGCGGCAAACATAAAGGCAAACGGCGCGCTCTGCGACACCAGCAGGATGCTCAGGCCAAGCGCGGAGAAGAAGAATATGGCCGCCATCACGTACCTGATGGGGAACCTATCGGCCAAGCTGCCCCAGAGCAGCCTAGCCAGCGCCGCGCCCAGGGCATGCGTTGCAAGCACGGCGGAGGCCACCGGGTCTGACAGACCACTTTCCGTGAGAAAGGCAAATTCGTGGAGGACGACTCCTCCCACCGCGGTCAGTCCAATGGTGAAGCCCGCCAGCAACAGCCAGAAGGTCGGCGTCCTCACCGACTCTCCGGGCCTCCACTGCACCTCCGCGGCGTGGCTGGGTATACGAGCGGGCTGGCCTGGGAGTTCCGGCTCATCATCATCGGTATCGCCGTCGGGTTGCAGCCCCATGTCTTCAGGCTGGCGCCGCATCAGTGTCGACGCCGGTATGCCTATAAACAGGATCATCAGACCGAGAAACCACCATCCTGCCTGCCAGCCGTACGTCAGCACGATGAAAGCCAGTATAGGAGCCACCACCATGCCCGCCGCCGGGTTGCCCATGGTGGCCAGACCCAGCGCCCTGCCCCTGCGTCTTATGAACCACTTGGGTATCACCGCGGTAGCTATCAGGTCTCCCACGCCGGTGAAGGTGAGCGCCCCCGCTATGCCGTAGACAACGTAGAACTGCCAGATCTCCGTGACCTCGGCGACGGCTATGGTAGCTATGCCGCCGATGAGCGCAGAGAAGAACATGAGCCAGCGCGCTCCGAAGCGGTCGAT
>DAOUKI010000082.1:0-23091 GCA_034421495.1 Dehalococcoidia bacterium
AAGTTAAACGGCCGGGTGAAGCTTCGTTGAGCAGCCATCCCTGTCGCAGCGCCCGTAGCCACGCTGAGCTGCAGGGTTCCAGGGGGAGTCCTCTGGATTGGGCCGACTAGGACATCTACTCGATTCAGCATCTGAGTCAGCTCTTCTTGGACCTTGCGCCGCATCTTTTGCGCCTTGTGGTAGTCGTTGGAGGGGATGACAAGCCCCACTTGAACCTTTTCCCTAACTCCAATGGAGTATTCGTGCAAGTGTTGCAGATACGGGGTATGAATCTGTCCTGCCTCACTCCACGTGATCACGTTGCCAGCCGTCGTGGCGTACTGATCGGTTATAGGGACCGAAACCTCTTCAACTGAGGCGCCCAACTCCCTCAGCACCGATAAAGCCTTCTCTACTAACTGGTCTACCTCCTCCGATGTGCCTTCACGGAGTTCCCTTGCAACCCCCACTCTGATTCCGCGGATATCGTTGGTGAGAGCGGAAGCATAGTCCGGGATCGACACTCTGGTGGAGGACGGGTCTTTTGCATCGTACCCCGCTACTGTCTGGAGGAGAAGCGCACAGTCCTCAACGGTCCTGGTCAAGGCGCCGGGATGGTCTAAAGACCAGCTCAATGGGAATATGCCATATCTGCTGACCAGTCCATAGCTGGGCTTCAGTCCCACCAAGCTGCAGTTAGATCCAGGCACACGAACGGAGCCGCCGGTACAAGATCCCATGGATGCGAAAATCATCCCGGCAGCAACCGAGGCAGCCGAACCGCTCGAGGAGCCGCCCGGCGTGTAGCCCAGCTTCCATGGGTTCTGCACCGGGCCGTAAAAGCTGCTGTCGTCACCGCCGCTGGCGAATTCGTTGGTGTTGTTCTTCCCCACCATGATTGCGCCCGCTGAGTTCAGCTTCCTAACCGCCGTGCTGTCGTGGTCAGGAACGTGATCAGCGAAGACTTTCGACCCGCTTGTGGAAAGGATTCCCTTGCTGGCATAGATGTCCTTGACCGCGTAAGGAATGCCATGCAAAGGGCCCAGGTATTTGCCTCCGGCAATATCCCTCTCGGCCCTTCGCGCAGCGGAAAGGGCCTGGTCAGGACAGAGTGTTATGAAGGCGTTAAGCTTGGGTTGCAGCTCATCGATGCGATCTAAGCTCGCTTGTGTTAACTCCACGGGTGAGATTTCGCGCGACTTGATCTTGCCGGCTGCTTCGGCAAGCGTTAGTGACATTGGATCTGCTGTAACCACTCCGTCACCTCCCCTTCTGGCATGTTTGAAGGTACGCCAACTACCTAAGTCTAGAGCATCTGTGCATGCTCAACGGGATTATAGACCCGCCCTGTGGCGTGTCAAGGTTCGCTGCTCGGAGCAGGTTGTCCATCTGCTTCCTTGCAGTCTTGCCACTGTAGCAGCACGCACCTGCGTTGTGGTAAAGTCGCCTCAAAATCGGCTGCACGCGACCTCGGGGGGTCAAGATGGTTACTCGCGACGAGGCTTGGGCGCTGCTCCAGGAATTCGGCCAGAGTGACGCCCTTTTCAGACATGCCACTGCCGTAGAGGCTTGCATGCGCGCCTACGCCCGCAAGCTGGGAGAGGACGAAGACCTATGGGGTGTTACGGGCATGTTGCATGACTTCGATTGGGACGCCTGCCCGACACCGGAAGAACACCCCCAGTTTGGCGCCGATATACTCAAGTCCAGGGGCTACCCGGACTCAATTGTGAAAGCGGTACTGTCGCACGGTAACCACACGGGAGTGCCTAGAGAAACTATGATGGAGAAGGCGCTGTTCTCGTTGGATGAGCTATCGGGGTTTGTCACAGCCGTGGCGCTGGTCCGTCCCACAAAGAGCCTGGCAGATACAGATGTCCGCTCCGTTAGAAAGAAGATGAAAGACAAAGCTTTCGCGAAGTCCGTGAGCAGGAACGACATAGTCCAGGGCGCAGACGAATTAGGCGTTGACCTTGACGAACACATCACGTTCGTCATAGATGCGCTGAAACCGGTGGCGGGTACACTGGGGCTTGCAGCCGGCTAGGCCACTGAAGGAGTTTGCATAGTGACCACGTTGGAGGGGAAGGTAGCACTCATAACGGGCGCAGGTAGAGGCCTCGGCTGGGGAATTGCAAAGGCCTTTGCACTGGCCGGCGCCAGGGTCTGCGCAACCGACGTGGATGAAGCGGAGATGGAATCTTCTTTCAAGGGAATGGAGGTAGATGGAGCCCAACTCCTCAACCTGCGTTTGGATGTAGCCGACCCTGAGATGTTCAACGGTGTTGTTAAAAAGGTAGTCGACGAATGGGGCAGGCTAGACGCACTGGTCCATACCGCTGCCATACTGCCCCTGCTCAGCTTTGAGGAAACGAGTCCCGAGGCTTGGTGGGGTGAGTTGAATATTCATATAGGCGGCATGTTCAACGGCACAAAGGCGGCATGGGACATAATGAAGGCGCAAGGCGGCGGACACATCATGGCCGTGGCAAGCGGCGCCAGCTTTAGAGGTTTTGTCAAGGAAGTTACATACTGTACCGGAAAACACGGCTTGGAGGGGTTTGCCAAGGCCCTGGCCTTAGAAGCGACGCCCCACAATATAGCCGTCAACACCTTGAGCCCCGGAAAGCGAATAAAGCCAACCGGGGTAACCCTGGCGCAGGCGGAACAGACGCCTGAAGAGGTGACGTCAAGCTGGACTGACCCTGCCGAACTGGGCAAGGCGTTCGTCTGGCTGGCGAGCCAACCGCCAAGCAAGTTTAACGGGCTAAGCTTCGATGCGGGAAGAGTGGCAGACAGCATCGCAGCCGAAGGGTGGGACTTCGACTTTGCCCCTGAGAAAGTCACGCCCAATCCGGAAGAGATGAAAGCGCGATTGGAATGGCAGGCGCTGCAAGTAGGAGCATCCTGATGGCGCTGCGTCATCCATTGACTCTAGTAACCAAGGAGTCGAGACCCATTACTCTGACTGCAAGCAACACATGCTTGCTGTTGCAGGACCTCCACGCGCCGCTCGCTGACCCGGAGAATGGATGGTTGGCGCGCCGCGTCAAAGAGAAGGTGCTAAGCAGAGAGTTCGATGAGTACTTTGAGCTGCTCTCCATCATTTCCCAGAACATTCCCAAAGTGCTCAGAGCAGCGCGCGACCTGGGTATGCCCGTGGTCTTTAGCAGCCTGGGCCACGGTGATGACAACGTTTCAGACTTCCAACAGGCTACCGGCTGGTTATGGGACTTGAACGGCGAAAACGGCGGTTACCCAAGAGCCTGGGAACCTGGTGATGGGGAGCTGGTTCTTCCCAAACCGGGGTGGAGCGCGCTATCCAATCCCGACTTCGCTGCATATTTAGAAGAGAACAACATCGCCAACGTAGCTGTTATGGGTACTATGCTGGACTTTGGCGTAAGTCAGACGTGCCTTGACCTCAGTGACCGCGGCATCAGCAGCTTGATCGTTTCGGACGCGGTAGCCGCACTTACCAGAGTCGGTCAAGACTATGCAAGCGGCAACATTGCGCACGGTTTGATAAAGCTGCGCACAACGAGCGAAGTGATCGACCTGCTGCAAGTCGTGGAGAAAGAAGGCTCCTTTCTCATCTAGGCAATACAGGATGCGCAGATGATCCAAACCGTACTAGGCCAAATAGCCCCCGATGAACTGGGATTTTGCCTGCCCCACGAGCACATCTGGTGCGACCAGCGCTTTGGGCCGAGAGTAGACCTGCTGGGCACTACCCGCCCTGAGAGCACCTACATGCGTCTGGACGACTTCGATGTGATGGTGTCCGAACTTAGGGCCTATCGTGAAGCCGGGGGCAGGGCAATCGTGGAAGTAACCTGCAACGGTTGGGGCAGAGACCTGGATATGCTGGCAAGGCTGTCAGAGGCTAGCGAGGTACACATACTGTCCACATCCGGATTTTACATCGAGCCCCATATCCCGAAATTCGTCCACGAGTGGCCAGTAGAGCGCATTGCCGACCACATAACAACAGAGATCCAAGAGGGGGTAGGCGCCAGCAAGCGCCGCTGCGGTCTCTTCAAGTCGGCGATACACCGGGCCAGGGTAGAGGGTGTCGAGTTGAAGGTGCTGAAGGCCGTCGCCACTGCCCAGAAGCGCACGGGCGCGGTGATCACGACACATACCACAGGAAACCGGCGCATGGAGGTGCCCGGCGGAGTGGCAGGCGTGCATCAACTGGAGATCCTCAAATCGGAAGGGGTCAGCCCTTCCAGGCTTATAGTGGGCCACGTGGATGAAAGGCCGGACATAGACGTTCTATCCAGGCTGGCCGGCGAAGGGTGCTTTGTCCAGTTTGACGTTATCGGGAAAGAGCACTTCTTACTGGATCAGACACGGGCTGAGCTGGTGCATGCCTTAGTCCAAAGGGGATATGCGGACAACCTGCTTCTTTCTCAAGACACAAGCCGCAAGAGATGGCTAAGGAGCGGCGGCCACTCCGGTTATTGCTACCTCTTTGAGGACTTCCTACCCAGGCTGAAGGCCCTGGGTGTAAGCGACCCGGACATACGGAAGATGACGGTCGCAAATCCGGCCAGGGCGTTGAACATACAATAACAAGCCCACCTACCTATTCTCCGCCTTTGTTTGGTGGCTTGGCCAGTACAGCCAGTGCACCTGCCATAATGAACAAAGCCACCATAGCCAGGAAACCGCTGGTATATGTTCCCTGGATGTCGTATCCCCTGGCAATCAGCACCGGCCCCAGCGCCACAGACCCGGTAACCAGAGGGCTGATCGCTCCTCTAATAGACCCCACATGGTCTCTACCGTAGTAGTTGGCGAAGGCAACGGTCGTGGTCACGGAGTAGCCGCCTATGCTCAGGCCATAGACAACGGCAAACACAAGAAGCAAGACGGCGAATTCCGCTGTCACCAAGAGCACAAGCGACGTCCCGCACAGTATGTAGACGGCAGCCATTGCATATCTGACCTTTACCCTTTCTTCTATGAAGCCCCAGAGAAGCCTGCCTACCGATGCCATAGCGGCATGCGTACTGAGAACGGATGCCGCTACGGCGGTGGAGAAGCCGCGATCCGTTATGTAGCTGAACTCGTGGATGACCACTGAAGAAACGCATAGACCGACTACCGTTAGCGCGCCGGTTAGAAGCCACAAGGACTTGTCGCGGAGCGCCTGTGGCAAAGTCCACGACCTTTCAGTGTCAGCGCCGTCCCCGGACTGACCGGGAGCCAGCGACCCGTCCCCGTCAGGTTTGAGACCCACGTCCTCAGGACGGCGTATCATCAAGAAGGAAACAGGCAGCAGTATGATGAAGAACAAAGCCGCCATCAGCACCCAACCACCCCTCCAACCGGAGTTGACCACGATGAAACTGATGATTGGCGCCAATAAAGCCCCGGAGGCGGCTCCTCCCATGCTGCCAAAGGCAACCGCCCGCCCACGACGTCTCACGAACCACTTGACTACAGTGGATTGCGTAACTACCTCACCCAGGGCCGCTCCACCGAATATGCCAGCAACGGCAAATATGAGATAGAACTGCCAGAGCTGCGTCACCTGGCTAAGCAGGAACGCAGCGACTCCCCCTACCACGGCGGCGGCGGCCATTAAAGGCCTTGGCCCGTGCCTATCCACAATGTAGCCAAATAGTGGAGCAATGAAGGATGCAACCAGCGTGTTGACCGCGACTCCCGCAGTCAGAGCCGCCCTATCCCAACCCAAGTCCTCCGACATAGGCTTGAGAAAAACGCTGAAGGTGAACCCCTGGATACCTCCGCTTGCGAACGCACCAAAGAAGGCGCCCGCCACAATGATCCAGCCATAGAAGAAAGGAGTCCGTCGAACAATCCGTGCTCTCACAGCGGCCATGATACCCTATCCTTGGAATGCTGGTACCGCTGCTTCAACTGCTGCACTTAGCTTTGATGTCGAAAAGCCGAACATTCGGCGCCACGATATCGAGCGCAGCGGCCGTCCGTTAGAGCGTCACCACAACAGAACCAACAACCTGTCAATAAGGAGCTGGCAAGTGGATACCGATCACAGCAACTCTGAAAACGTGCAGTCCCTTGAAGGCGATATTCAACAGCCTCAGGCAATCTCGTTGGACAAGGCGGACGAAATCGCCAGCGAGGTCCAGGAGCTGGTTAAGGCGGGGAAGGAGAACTCCGCCTGGGAGTTGATACGGCACCTGCATCCCGCCGACATGGGAAGCATCGTGGCGAGCCTGCCCCGCACCAGTAGAGACGCCATGGTGCGTGTCATGTCGCCGGAAACCGTGGCGTGGATGCTGAGGCAGATGAATCCAGTTATGGCCGGGCGAGTTGGGACTCGCCTCGGTGTGCAGATGCTCACGTTCATACTTAGCCAAGTCCATCCAAATCAGGCGCTGGCTACGTTGCGACGGATTCCCTTCCTGCGCCCTCACGAGGAAGCCGAGTCACTGGAACGCCCCCTTGCCGCCGAGGAGATACTTATTCACAAGCCGGACACGGCGGGGTCTCTCATGGTCACAGAGCTGCCCACAGTTGATATCGACGGTCTTGCCGAAGCAGCGCGTGAGAATCTAGGAGCGCTGACAGAGAACCGAGACAAGCTCACACACGTCTACGCTATCCGAGAAGGCGGCGACCTTGTTGGCCAGATCAGCATGGTGGACCTAGCGCTGGCGGACAACGCGACGTCGGTCCGCACGATTGCTGGATCGATTGTGGCCACGGTGACGGTTGACACGCCAGCCGAGGAGTGTGCCCGCCTTCGGCGCCACTACAATTTGACACAGCTGCCGGTGGCCTACGGTGACCGGCTGATAGGCGTCGTCCTAGCGGAGTCGCTGCTGAGCGCCACAGTTGAGCAGGACACTCGCCAGATGCAACGGGTGGCGAACGTGGCCGGTGAGACGGTGGACGGCCCCCTGGCCAGCTCAGTCCATACGCGCCTCCCCTGGCTCACTGTCAACCTGGGCACAACCTTCCTCGCCGCGGCCACCATCGCTCTCTTCGAATCGACTCTGGCCCAGTTGGTCGTCCTCGCCGCATTCCTACCGGTGGTCGCCGGACAGGGAGGCATCGGCGGCACCCAGACCTTGACCCTTATTGTTCGCGCAATCGCGCTTGGGGAGCTCGTCGGCGTTAGGGCGCGGCGTCTCCTGGTCCGGGAAGCTATCCTCGGCCTGCTACATGGCATCTGGCTGGGCGTTCTAGTGGCCATAGTTGCCATCACTTGGAAGCAAAACCTTGGATTGGGCCTAGTGCTCGGTGTGTCAATGCTCGGCAACATGGTAATCGCTGGCTCGGTTGGAGCGGCGGTGCCGCTATTCCTGCGACGAATTGGAGTGGACCCGGCGGTAGCGTCTGCTGTGCTAGTAACCACAGCAACCGACGTATTCGGCTTCTTGCTGTTCTTGGGCATCGCGAGTGCTTCTATCAATCTGATCATATAGGCTGGCCATGGTTATAGTTCATGCAACAAATGCATAGGTTCCAGCGAGTAGCTGTCGCTACTTAAACACATCTGAAATGGAGGTTGAGGTGAGCAAGTCAACATTGGAGCAATCTTCCAGCAACGACAGGCGCGAAGCGCTGCTTGTCAGAATCGAAAGGGCGACTGAGATGCCCCTTCTCATCCTTGCCTTCGCGATGGTGCCGCTTCTTGCTGCTTCCTTGTTCTGGGACCTAACCCCCCATAGCGAGAGGTTGGTATTCATCGCTGATGCCGTTGTCTGGGCGCTGTTTGCCGCCGACCTGGCAGTGAAGACAGCCGTAGCGCCTGATCGTCGTGGCTTCCTAAGGCAACACTGGCTAGATGTACTGATTGTCGTAGTTCCATTTGCACGGCCCTTCCGCCTTCTTCGCATAGCAGCCTACGGAACCAGGGCATTCCGTGGTGTCGCCCGCATATTCAACGTGGACTTCCTGCTGGTCTATGCGGTCGGACTCGTCCTGATAGTTGCCACCATCGTGACTACAGCGGAAGAAGGCAGCGGCTCTCCCCTTGGCTCCTTTCTCAATTCACTATGGTGGGCGCTTACAACCGTTACCACCGTAGGATACGGGGACATGGTCCCCAGCACACCGACGGGGAGAGTTGCCGGCGTTGTACTGATGCTGGGTGGCGTAGGGCTGGTCGGCGCCCTGACCGCGAACTTTGCCGCTCTGATGGTCAGGCGGCAGCGGAACAACGACGCAATGGAAGACTTGGTCCAAGAGGTCAAGGCGCTTAGAGAGGACTTATACCAGCTAGGCGGCAAACGGAATCCTAGCAACGAGGCGTCACAAACACAGCCGTAGAACCGCTGTCGGTGACGAGGCCAGAGGGCCTACCAGTGAGGGCGGGAGGCGGGTGTCACTCGAAACGTTATGCCTAGACCAAGCCTAGAAAGCTCTGGGATAGCCGTGACAAAGGCGACGCGTCCGACTCCCGGCTATCCCTTCCCTCAACAGGCCCCTAGTGATTGCATTGAACGCCCCTCTATAGCCCGTAAGCCTCCAGGAACCGCAGCCATATCTCGCTCAACGTCGGGAACGACGGCGTCGCGTGCCAGAGCCGGTCTAACGTTACCTCGCCCACGATGGCGATCGTGGCCGCGTGGGTCAGCTCACCTACTCCCGGCCCCACGAACGTCGCCCCTACCAACACCCGGCGGTCCTCGTCCACGACGAACTTCACGCCGCCCTTGAAGCCCTCGCCCTGCAGCGGCGCGGCCGCGACCCCCCAACCCATCTCCACGATGCGAACGTTCAGGCCTCTGCCGCGAGCCGCTCGCTCCGTCAGTCCCACGCTCCCCACCTGCGGGTCTGTGAACACGACGGCGGGCACGGCGCTATTGTCCGCCCAAGCCGATGCCTCCTTGCCGAGGATGTGGTCTCCCGCCTGGCGCGCCTGATACTTGCCCTGATGCGTAAGCAGCGCCCGGCCATTCACGTCGCCCACCGCGTACAGCCAGCCCCCATCGACACCCTCGACCTGCAGGTTGTCATTGACCGAGACGAACCGCTCTGCCGACACGCCGACCGAATCGAGGCCCACGCCGTCCACGACGCCTGTCCTTCCCGCCGCCACGACCACTTGCTCCGCCGCTAGGTCCTCTCCGTTGTCCATTGTTACCTTCACGCCGTCTTCCGTCCGCTCCACCGAAGCCACCACGCATCCGAGGCGGAACACGATCCCCTGTCCTTCGAGCGAAGAGATCACCGCTTCCACCGCGAACGGCTCCATAGTGGCCGAATCTTGGGGCTGCCGTCGCTCCAGCACCGTCACGCTTGCCGTCCCCAGCGACTTCCAGGCCTGCGCCATCTCCAAGCCCACGATCCCCCCGCCGATGATGATCAGGCTCTTCGGCACGCTCTGCGCCGAGGTGACCTCGCGGCTCGTCCAAGGCTCAGCCTCCGCGAGCCCTGGAATCGGCGGAACGAACGCCAGCGAGCCCGTCGCCAGCACCACCGCCTTCCGCGCCTCAATCTCAAGCTCCCCGCCGTCAGCCTGCTCGACGACCACCCTCCTAGGGCCGTTCAGCCGGCCCTTCCCTCGGATGAGGGTCGCGCCAACCGAATCGACCCATGCCACTTGGTACTTGTCGTCCCATCCGCTGGTGAAAGCGTCGCGGCCGCGCAGTGCGCGGGGAACGTCCACCGTCCCGGTCACTGCGTCGCGCGCCGCCGGAACGCGCCGCGCCGCGGCAAGCGCCTCGCCGGGCCTCAGCAGCGCCTTGCTCGGCATACAGGCCCAATACGAACACTCCCCACCCACCAGCTCCGACTCCACGATCACGGTGCTGAGACCGGCGGGTGCAGTTCGTCCCGCCACGTTCTCGCCCGCCGCCCCGCCGCCGATGATGACTACATCATAGGTCTCGGTCATTTGGTTCCTCCTACCTCTCTTTGTGATTGGACTCGCGGCGCATGGTGGCCTCGTCGTGCTTGAGAGGCGCTCCATCAGGTTGACAGAAGGCTAGCCTTCCCCGCAAACGACCGCTATCGCCCACTGCAAGTGTAATACACTCAATGGCTTGGTCAATCTAGCGGCAGTGACAGCAAGCAACGCCAACCTCGTATGCCATGAAAAGCGTGCCTACCAACGGCATGCATGAGCGGCCGGATCAGAATCAGTTGCCCTGTGGTGGAGAACCCCAACGGGATGTTACTATCTGAACATCCTGCCCCCCGGGAGGACATCATGGCGGAGCGCGACGATGCAGGCGCGGCAGCGTACGAGAAGACGATCAAGGATCCAACGCCCTTGGACCCGGCGTTTGCCGCCCAGCGACTGAAAGAGGTCAAGAGCGTTTTCGACGAGTTAGGCGTCTTCTTCTGGCTGGGCTCAGGCACGTGCCTTGGCGCCGTCCGAGAGGGGCGCTTCATTCCCTGGGACGACGAGATGGACACGGCCGGGGTCATCGGGATGCACGGCCTCACTTTCGAGACACTCGACCGGGTCGCCGAGGCGTTCAGAGAGCGCGGTTTCTATACTCCTATCAGACACAACTCCCTGTACTCCTCCGTCAACTTCATAAAGGACGGCGTCAGGGTGGACTGGACCTGCCACCACATCGTCGACGGCAAGGCCTACGAGTTTCCCGGGGTCGAGCTGCCTCTGAGCCTCTTCGAGCACCCTAGAGAGATCGAGTTTATCGGCGAGACGTTCCGCATTCCTAACCCGCCCGAGGAATACCTGCGGCTGAAGTACGGCCCAGAGTGGCGAACACCGAAAGGGCCTGGCTTCGAGGCGGACGTGGTCATGAAGATCAAAGACGGCACACTGCTCAGCCGGGCCCGCAGACTCCAACGCGCCATTACCATGGGCCGGCTGCCGCGCCCCAACATTGGCTTACGAGTCTTCAATCGTGAGGGGGAGGCGGTCAGCGGCGCGGAAGTCATTGTCGCGGGAATAGGCCGCGCCATGACCGACGCCCAAGGCCGGGCCAGGTTCTTCGTGCCGGACGAGGCCTACTACGCAGTGGTCGTCGTGTATCCCGGCCACAGGGAGATCCTCTACGAGGAGGTGCTCACTCCGGGAGCCGGCTACACCTACCGCCCCGGCCCCATCGTGACTCCGGAGGAGCATTACAAAGCGGGCGTGCGCGCGCTGGCGCTGATCAGAGAATAGCCCCTCCTTAGACGAGCAGTTGTGGGCGCATCCATTTAATGTCTAATGCCACATTACAGTGGCGGAGGGAGCGTCCGCCGTACCAATACTTGGATAGCCACTGATGCAATCCTTTGCGACTCTGGCGTGATTGTGCCGCTGGCATAAGCATCTCGCTGTTTTAGGAGGCCTTGGCTCAGACGCGAAATTTGGACGGTCTAGGGATCCAAGTCGTCCGAGTAGAAACGCCTATCCAGCGGCCATTCACTTTCCAGAATTTAGTCCACGTAGCTAATGGCATCAAGGCGCTAAAGCCCCCGCCCTCTATAGTCATATGCCTATAACTGCATCTGGTTGACCTGTCCTGTTACTGGTCTTAAAGACTATACCGGAAATGGGCGTGCAGACCTTACAATGACTTGAGTAGTAGCCGACGGTTGCAAGATGAGGAAGCGGACTATTGGCAAATGGGTTATAGCCGGTGGCATGGTCGTGCTATTGGGGCTATCGGTAATTAGCGGGTTTGCTTGCGATGTCGGCAACGGGCTGGCCGCTAGGACGCTCTCGTTCGGCTCGGGCGCCTCGACCTATGACGGCTTGTTTGCACTCGCCTAGACGTCCAATGGAATGGGACCGAGTGAGGTGGGATCGGACGCCAGAAATGAGTGCGGATATTTGCCTTGCTCAGTTTCGATCACGCGGCACCCTGTTGACTGAGGGCCTGGGTAAGCTCAAAGGGTGCCAGCGCCATCTCGAAGATGGTTCCGCCAGGTGTGTCGACGCTCACGTTCAAGTGGAATCTCAGGCTGATGGCGCTTCGGCGGAGTCAAGACCCACCACTACGTCGTCAAGCAGCCCGTTCCGAACAGCCCACACAACGACCTCCTGCTTGCTGTCGAATCCCAGCTTGTCCTGTATGCCGTAAATTGTGTTGCGCACCGTCGTAGAACTGTTGCCTCGTGACTCAGCTATGGCGGAGTACGACATGCCTTTGGCGAACTGTACGAGTATCTCCTTCTCCCTCCGCGTGAGTTTGTTCCGCTTTGGAAGATCATCCTGTTTCGGAGCGTTGCGCAAGCGCGCAAACACCCGTCTCATGACATCCCGGGGCATTCGGTATTCACCCCTAGCCACGTCCCTGGCCGTAGTCAGTAGCTGTTCCGTCGGGGTAAACTTCTGGACGTAGCCGGCGGCGCCTGCGGCCACTGCCTCTAAGACCGCGCCCCTCTCAGTCGACGCGGTCAGCATGAGTACGTTGGTACTCGGAAGCGTGTCGTTGATTTCCCGGCATGCCTCTATGCCGTCTTTGCCAGGCATCAACACATCCATGATGATCAGGTCCGGTATAACGGACTTGGCTATCCGTTCCGCCTCATACCCGTCGCCTGCGTGTCCCACCACCTCAAAACAGCCGGAACGTTCTAGCAGTTGCTGGAGCCCGTCCCGAACGAAGGGATGATCATCTACAAGCAGAACCCTTACCGATGTAGAAGGCATTTCAACTCCCTCCCGTAGGTTTGTAGGGCGCTATGCAGGTCACAGTGGTGCCACCGTTGGTAACGTCCGATTCCACGGTGAGCTTGCCGCCCACACGTTCAGCGTCTTCCATCATATTCCTGAAGCCCTTGCCTCGCGTCGCGTAGTCAACGGGGAGACCATCCCCACGATCCGAAATCGACATGCGAAGAGCTATGTCCTCAAACTCCAGGCAGACGCGGACATGATCCGTATTTGAGTGGCGGAGCGCGTTGGTCAAAGCGTTGTGGGCGATGGAGAACAGCGCACCCCTGGTCGTGGTGGGCAAGGCCGGTTCGTCACCCGACTGCACGAACTCCGCAGGAACTGAGGAGATGGTGGAGAAAGTCGCTACGAGCGACTCCAGCACACCACCAAGTTCAATGCCATCGAAGATCTCCCCAATTTCAATCGGGTGTCTGAGCGCCCACATGGAGGACCTGGACAGGCTGGAGGTCTCTTCCAGAGCGGACATCAGGTCCTTGTTAGACTTATCCGCAAGTTCCTTCACCCTGTCTATCCCCAGTCCTATCATGTAGGCGGACTGGGCCATCGTGTTGTGGATGGTCTTGGCTACCTCCGTCCGTTCACGCAGAAGCGTTTGCTCGCGCTCCACCGCTTGACTCCATCTCCTTCGCTCGAACCTGGAGATTAGATTCATGAGCGCAACAATCAAGTACATCGCAAATATCCTCATCAGAAGCGGCTTCTCCTCTCTCGCGTCTAGGTCCAGCCCATCCCCCACCGTAAGGCTCAGGCCAAGGTAGATGACGGCCACCATAGTCACCAAGGCCATGTTGAGTCTGAAGGAGGTGAATACCACCGCCAAAAGGGCAAGGGGTGGGTAGTAGAGAAGGTGAAAGAAGTAATGGCTGAATCCATTGCTTATCGCTACCGCTGCCGAGAGTAAAGTCACGTCCAACGTACAGAAGGCCAAGACCCAGCGCCATGTCACCGCCCTGTTTGACAGGACCAGGTAGTGAAAGTACCCGTTGAACGCCATCAGAATCACCAAGATCAACACATACGCCACAAACTGGAGAGCCCAGTATCCGTAGGGGGGGGCGATACAACAGCATAAAGAAGCCAAGGGACCCCAAGGTCCAGTGCATCCAGACCAGTATGTTCCCAACATTTCTCAGGCCGTCCGGGTCAATCTGGCTGGGGGTTCCGTTGCGCAACCGAAAGACATCAACCGTCTTCGCTAGCCTGTGGCTGGCCCGCTTAGGCAACGCAACCCCCGAACCTCCCAGAGACCATGGTTATTTGGCTGTTGTGGGTATTTCCGAGTGGACCCACCATGGAATCTAACCTTTCGACGCGATTTGCCGCTGGAACGAGTTGTCTCCCTCTATACGGACGGACTTGGGCTCAGATTGGAGAGTGGCATGGTCTAGGTATCCATACCGACCAGGTAGAAATGTCCATCCAGCAGCCATTCATTATCCAGAATTTAGTCCAAGAAACTGGAATCTGCAAGGTTCTTTGAACCCCAACCGCTATAGGCATACGCCCATAACTGCCTCTGGTTCCCCCATCGAAAAGACTGGTTCCCATGCCCATTCTTGATATGGGCGTGGGAACCTTGCCAGGAAGGTATGAGCAGGCCTAGTGTTGCCAAGTTTGAAAAACACGCCGTGAACCGCGCGGCCAGCAAAATTGGAGAAAGTGCCGGACGCACACAGGGCATCTAGGCCTACGGGGCAACTATAAAACGGCGAGAGGACATTGAAATATGAAGAGCGATCAAGTTTTGCAGAACCCGCCCAGAACTGAGGTTTATATCGAGATGATCAATGGAATTCGACACGGGAGACTCATAGGTCGTACTGACGTGACAGGCTCCGTCAAGCGACAGCGGTGCCGCAATCACATGCTGATGATACCGTCATGCCCTGGTCACACCCGCACCAATAGTGTTAACCCGGTGCCTTTGACCGTGTTCTGTCGCTACGCTGGCGACGGAGCCCTGCGAAGAGGTGACGGTTACCATTGCTGGCCATTTGGGGACGGAACTGACCTTGGACAACACCAGCCTGACCTTCACTACCGAGAACTGGTCCAACGCTCAGACGGTACCGGACGGCACAGTAAGAATCGCATGGCGTCATTGAGTTGCCCTGCGAACTGAATTTGAACTCGACGATCGCGTACCGTTGCAGTTCATAGATAAAGGAAAGATATGACGCCAACAAATTCAAGCTCCATTGGAAGGCCTTCGTTTCCCGCAGCCCTGGTTTCATTATTTGGAACACTAACTCTCATGGCAGTACTAGCACTGTCCACAAACCCCGCACACGCACAGACGGTCCCTGAAGCCCCCACCGGCCTGACGGCCCCCACGGTGACTCACAATAGTGTGACATTGAGCTGGGATGACCCCGGGGACAGCACCATAGAAAGCTACCAGATTCTCCGGCGTTCCCGAGACGAATTTAGCTATGGAGACAATCTCGGTGATCTCGAGTTCACCGTCATCGAAGACGACACGGAGTCTTCAGCCACCACCTACATCGACAACTCCGTTGCCTTTAGGTGGAGGTACATCTACCGGGTGAAGGCCCGAAACGCGAATGGTTTGAGCCCGCAATCCAATTTCGTTGACGTGGAAACCCTTCCGGACCCGCGTCCCGCTGCGCCCACCGGCCTTACGGCCTCCGCCGTGACCGACAATAGTGTGACATTGAGCTGGGATGACCCCGGGGACAGCACGATAGAGAGCTACCAGATTCTTCGACGTTCCCGGGACGGAGATGAATATGAAGACAATCTTGGTGATACCAGGTTCGTCGTTATTGAAAACAACACGGGGTCTTCAGCCACCACCTACACCGACAACTCTGTCGATAGTAGGACCAGGTACGTCTACCGGGTGAAGGCCAGAAACTCGCACGGTTTGAGCCCGCAATCCAATTTCGTTGACGTGGAAACCCTGGTGGCCCTTCCCACTGCGCCCACCGGCCTCACGGCATCTGCCACGACCCACAATAGCGTGACATTGAGCTGGGATGACCCCGGGGACAGCACCATAGAAAGCTACCAGATTCGTCGACGCTCCCGGGACGGAGCGGAATATGAAGACAATCTCGGTGATACCAGGTTCGTCGTCATTGAAGACGACACAGGGTCTTCAGCCTTCACTTACACCGACTACTCCGTCGATAGTAGGACCAGGTATGTCTATCGCGTGTACGCCAGAAACTCGATTGGCCTGGGCCCGGAATCCCTGTTCGCGAACGCGGAAACCAGCGCAGTGCACACTCCCTCTCCACCTACCGGTGAGATGCTCTCCTCAGTGACCCACTACAGCGTGACGCTGACCTGGGATGAGCCCGAGGACAGCACGATAGAGAGCTACCAGGTTATTCGACGTTCCCGGGACGGAACGCAATATGGAGACAATCTCGGCGCTACCACGTTCGTACCCATCGAAGAAGATACCGGTTCTACAGCCACCACCTACACAGACTATTCCGTCACGGCCAAGACGAGATACGTGTACGCGTTGAAGAGCATAAACGCGTCTGGATTGAGCGTGGGTAGCGGCGGTTTGATTGAGGCCGAGACCAGCGAGGTGGGGAACACCGACGCGACGCTCACCGCACTTGACGTAAATTCCCGGGACATCATCGGATTCAGACCGGACAGAACCAACTATGCGATAGGCGTGAGCCATACGGTCGCGAGCGCGACAATCAACGCAACCCCCGCCGGCAACGCAACGGTGAGTTATGGCGCCGACGATGCCGACACCGAGACCGAAGGCCACCAGGTGAACCTACAGTCCGGTCTCAATAGCGTAACGATAACCGTCACTGCGGAGGACGACGTCACAACCAGGCACTACACACTGTCGATTGGGCGCGGCAACGGTAGATCGAGCGACTGGATGGCAGAAGCCGATCTGGACGGACTGATCACAGCCGGCAATGAGCACCCCTACGGCATGTGGGGGAACGACGAGAACCTCTGGATCGTGGATACCGTGGACCATAAAGTCTACGCTTACAATTGGGACGGAAGTCGAGACATGACTAAGGAATTCTCTCTCCGTGCCGACAATGTGGCGCCAACCGGGATCTGGTCTGACGCAACAATCATGTGGGTTGCCGATACCGGTAGGGACAAGCTGTTTGCGTACCGGATGTCAGACGGGAGCCGCGTTCCTAATCGTGACATAAACCTCGTCGCCGATAACTCCGACCCCGCAGAAATATGGTCAGATGGTGAAACAATCTGGGTTTTGGACTCAAAGAGATTGTGGATTTTCGCGTATAAGCTTGCTGACAAACAACGCGAAGCAACAAGTGATCTAGGGGTGCGCCGCGAGTTTGTTCCTGATGAAGTGGAGGAAACGGGGTTGTGGCTCGACGACGAGAACTATTGGACTGTAAACAATTTTTGGACTTTTCTGACCTCCAGAAAGCGGACAAACTACCAGTGGGACGCAACCCGGGCAGTTTACCCTCCTTCTAATATCGGCATCACAGACAAAAGAGCCTTGTGGAGTGATGGCACAACAATGTGGGTGGTTTCCGCGAGCGAAGATAAGGTATATGCCTTCAATATGCCTCGGAGGGACGCCAGTCTGAGCGATCTGGCTGTCAGCCCCAGAGACATAGTCGGTTTTTCTTCCGACCAAACCGAGTATCACCTGGGATTGGGCAGAGATGTGGATACGGTCACAATCAGTGCCGCGACAACTGACAGTCAAGCCACAATCAGCTACAGCCACTCTGACATCAATCCGGATGAGGAAGGGCACCAGGTATTGTTGGCGGAAGGCCTGAACGTTGTCACTGTAACGGTAACCGCTTACGACAGAAGAACGACCCAGGAGTACACGCTGAACATCGGTAGAAGTCTGCGAGGCAAACATGAGTGGAGACCGGTCTTTGATCTCAACGGGATAGCTGCTGCAGAAAACAACGACCCGGTTGGCATTTGGGGCAACGAAACGACCATCTGGATATCTGACATCGAAGATGGAATCGTTTATGCCTACAATCGGGATGGCACCCGTGACACAACGAAGGACATCTCCTTCGGCGCCCACACAATTCCTACGAGCAGTATTGTGGGAACCTCCGGGGGTATTTGGTTTAACGATACGACTATGTGGATTGCATACCCGAGTCCGGGCAAAGTGTACGCCTTTAACCGGTCCACCGGCATGCCGGATACCTCGCAAGAATTCTCTCTTGCCAGCGGCAATCTCAACCCGACTGACATTTGGTCCGATGGCACAACGATGTGGGTTACGAACTTTTTCCCTGCAAGGGTCTTTGCCTATACCCTTTCCAGCGGCGCGCGCGACGAATCCAAGGAGATTGATGAGAGCTCAGATTTCACTCTGACGGCAGCAGGGATCTGGTCCGACGGCGCGACGTTATGGGTTGCCGATCGCCAAGCGAACACTCTAAGGGCATATAGCCTTGACGATAGGTCAAGGGCATCAGAGCAGGACATCACTCTTCCTGACAACAGCGAAATAGACCTCAAGCGGGGGCTGTGGTCCGATGGGCACACCATGTGGACGATAGATTCCTCTGTGCCCAAAGTGTTTGCATTCAACCTTCTGAGCAGCGATTCCCGGCTAAGTGACCTCCAGGTGAGTCCAAAGAACATCATTGGATTTAAGCCGGACAGATACAGCTACGCGGTCGGGGTCTCTGACACGGTCACCACAGCAACCATTGTCCCGACTCCCGCGGACAGCAACGCCACTGTGGCCTACAGCGTTGCTGATGCAGATCCTGATGCAGAGGGCCACCAGGTGGACCTGGCGGACGGGCTCAATAGTGTCACGGTCTCCGTAACCTCCGAAGACGAAACTTTTACCGAGACGTACACGCTGGAGATTGGCAGAGGCGTTTCTACCCTCCACGGTTGGAGAGCAGGGGATGACCTGGACGGCCTCATTGCATCAGGAAACGAGAATCCGGCAGGCATAAGTGGAAGCAGCAGTCGTCTGAGAGTACTGGATGCTGCTGACAAGAAGGTCTACCGGTACCGCCTAACCGGAGTGCATGAGCCTTACGCGGACATAACGCTTGTCTCGGCGAATGCCCACCCCGCCGGCATCTGGGACAACCAGTCCACCCTATATGTTGGCGACACTGAGGCCGACAAGCTATTCGCCTACAGCCTGTGGGATGGGAGCCACCTGAGCACGCTGGACATCACTCTGGATTCCGAAAACGGCTCGCCACGCGATATCTGGTCAAGCGGGGAGATCATCTGGGTGCTGGACGCGGAAGCCCAGAAGATTTTTGCATACCTCCGCTCAGACGGAACGCGTCGGTCGGCCAGGGATATAGACATCAGTTCCGCAGTAACCTCGCCGTCAGGCATCTGGTCAGATGGAAGCACCGTTTGGGTTGTTGAAGACAATTCCCGTGCCGTAACTGCGTGGAACCTCTCCAATGGAGCCCGGGTGCAAAGCAAAGAGTTTAACTTGCCTGCGGAAGTTGGCTTGATTGAGGGAAAGACCCTTTGGTCCTACGGCCCCATTCTTTGGGTAACGTCCGCCGCCAAGAGCAAGGTGTACGCCGTCAACCTCTTCAGAAGTGATTCAACTCTCAGCAGTCTCTCGGTCAGTCCCGATGACATCATTGGCTTCAGCCCCTCGGTGCAATCGTACAAAGTGGGCGTGGCCAGCACGGTCTCTACGGTTACGATCAATGCCGTGCCCTCCGATAACAATGCCACCATCTCCTATTCGCTGCCGGACGTCAACGCGGGGATGGACGGTCATCAGATCCCGCTCTTCCCCGGCCCGAATCCCGTCACCCTCACGGTTATTGCCCAGGACGGGATATCCATCAGACGGTACATCCTGCTCATCGGCAGAGGTTCTGAAGATGCGTTTGGGTGGAGGGCTCAGGATGACCTTGATGGCTTGGCGGTGAGCGGGAACCTGAATCCGTTCGGCATTTGGGGCAACGAGTCCACGCTTTGGGTAGTAGACGGGACGGCAAATGAGGTCTTCGCGTACAAGCGAAATGGAACCCGGGACACAGCAAAGGGGTTCACGCTGCACGCAGACAACAGCAGGCCCACGGGCATCTGGTCCAACGGCACTACGATGTGGGTCGCAGACGTGGAGGATGCCACTCTCTTTGCGTATACGCTTTCGAGTGGCGCGCGCAGTTCGACCGACGACATCGAATTGGACCCTCTGAACAGCTCGCCAGGAGACATCTGGTCGGACGATACGACAATATGGGTCGTCAACGTCGAGGACGCCAAGCTCTTTGCCTACACCTTGTCGACAAGGAAGCGGGATTCTAACAAGGACATTGACGTCAGTTCGGCAAACACGTCACCGACAGGAATCTGGTCCGATGGTGAGACACTCTGGGTTGCCGATGGCAGTTCATTTCCTCTGCTGGCCTGGGAACTGGATAGCGGAAATCGGGATTCCGACCTAGATTTCGCACTGCCGGAGACCATCGGACTTTCCGACAAGAGGGCAGTCTGGGCCTATGATCGCACATTATGGATCACTACCGCAGATCAATCTAAGGTATTCGCGTTCAACCTGCCAAACGACGACGCAAGTCTGAGTGGATTAACCGTCGCCCCCGAGAACATAATCGGTTTCACATCGGGCAGGTACAGCTACGCCGTGGGCATGGCAAGTACAGTCACAACTGCAACTATCCTGGCCACCTCAACAGACCCAAATGCAACGGTATCCTATAGTTTCAGCGATGCCGATGATCAGAGCGATGGGCTCCAATTCAATCTCAACCCCGGACCCAATATTGTCACAATCACGGTTACTGCGGAAGATCAGAACTCAAAGCAGCTTTACACCTTGACCATTGCGAGAGGCGTCACTGACAACTACGGCTGGAAAGCCGTGGATGATCTGGACGGACTTATCGCTGCCGACAATCTCTTCCCAGTCGGCTTGTGGGCTGACGACACACATTTCTATGTGGCAGACGATAGTTCCGACCACATCTATGTCTACGACCGGGATGGGAATCGAGTCATGTCCAAAGAGATTGCGCTGGATAACTCTACCTTCGAAGACTTCCACCGAAACGTCAACGGAATCTGGTCGGACGGCGCCACAATGTGGGCGGTCGACTATAGGTCTGAAGGCCCCAGACTAGTGGCATATGCTCTTTCAGACGGGTCCCGGGATAAGACATAAGTGGGACGATTCTGCCTTCCGGCCTTTGGTCTGATGGCACAACCGTTTGGGTTAGCGATCTTTTTGATTTTCCCGCATGGGATCTGGAAAGCGGAGATCGTGCCAGCGACCGCGATTTCCTTATACCTGCCAACACGGGCCTGTTCAATTCCACTGCGATTTGGTCTGACGGCACAACCATGTGGGCGGCTGATGGGAACTTTTCAAAAGTTTTCTCATTCAATGTGCCGCCAAGTGTCGAGGTAGATCTTTCTGCGTCCAGCTACACCGTGCGCGAGGGTGAAAGCGTAACCGTAACAGTCACCCTTACTCCTGACCCGCAGCGAGAGGTGACGATACCGCTTATGGTGACGTACTCGGGCAATGCATCTGCGGACGACTACTCCGGCGTCCCAGAAAGTTTGGTTTTCCCAAAGGGACAGACTACCCAGAGCTTTACTTTCACCGCAACGGACGATCTGCTGGACGACGATGGCGAATCTGTGCTGCTGACCTTCGGCACAACTCCGCACAAGGTATCGCCTGGGACGACTGATAGCACGACTTTCACGATCGAGGACAACGATGATCCCCCGATGATAGTTTTCGACGAGTCTTCCTTAACAGTTGATGAGGGGGACACGACGGGCGTGAGCTACACCGTCAAGCTGGCCACTGAGCCCGATGAAGACGTCACCGTGACAGTGACGGGCCACGCAGGCACGGACCTGACGTTCACGGGCCTGAGCGCGACCAGCACCCTCACCTTCACCACCGACGACTGGGATACGGCCCAGACCGTCACCGTCAAGGCCAAGCAGGACACAGACGGCGTCGATGACGTAGTGACGCTGACGCATACAGCGACAGGTGGGCTTTATGAGGGTGTGTCCGGCGCTCTGTCGGTCACGGTGACGGACGATGATCGAAGCATCGTTCTCACCCCCGCGTCCCTGGACGTCGACGAGGGGGACACGACGGGAGGAACCTACACGGTGGCGCTGGCAACCAGGCCCACGGAGGAAGTCACCGTCACCGTCACGGGCCAGGCCGGCACCGACCTGACGCTGACGGGCCTGAGCGCGACCAACACCCTCACCTTCACCACCACTACGTGGAACACCGCCCAAACCGTCACCGTGAAGGCCGGGCAGGACACGGACATCGCCAACGATGTAGTGACGCTGACGCACACGGCAGCAGGCGGCGAGTACGAGGGTAGTACAGTAGGTATTGCGGTCACAGTGAGGGACGACGATAGGGGCATCATCTTAACTCCCGGTTCCCTCACCCTGGACGAGGAGGACACGACGGGCGCAAGCTACACCGTGAAGCTAGCGACCCAGCCCTCCGAGAACGTCACCGTCACCGTCTCGGGCCAGGCCAGCACGGACCTGACGCTGGACAAGACCACGCTGACCTTCACCACCACCACCTGGAACACGGCGCAGACGGTTATGGTGACGGCGGGGGACGACGACGACGGCAACAACGACGTGGTGACGCTGACACACACGGCAGCGGGCGGCGAGTACGAGGGCGACATAGCCACACTCCCTGTCACCGTCACCGACGACGATCGGGATATCATCCTCACCCCCGTGTCCCTTGAGCTGGTCGAGGGTGATACTACCGGCGTCACGTACACGGTAATGCTGGCCACCGAGCCCGACGAAGACGTCACCGTCACCGTCTCGGGCCAGTCCGACACCGACCTCACACTCACGGGCCTGAGCGCGACCAGCACCCTCACCTTCACCATCGACGACTGGGATACGGCCCAGACCGTCACCGTCAAGGCAGGACAGGACACCGACGGGGCCGACGAGGTGGTGACGCTGACCCATACGGCAGCCGGCGGAGAGTATGAGGACGTGTCGGCGGATCTGACGGTGACGGTGGCCGACGACGACCGCGCCATCGTGCTGACACCGGCTTCCCTCTCGGTCGACGAGGGCGATACGACGGGGATAACCTACACCGTCAAGCTCTCTCACCAGCCCTCCGAACAGGTCACCGTTACGGTGACAGGCCAGTCCGGCACCGACCTGTCCCTCGACAAGACCTCTCTCACCTTCACCTCAACCACCTGGGATACGGCCCAGACCGTCACCGTCAAGGCGGGCAACGACGCCGATGACGACGACGATTTGGTGACGCTGACCCACACCGCCGCAGGCGGAGAATACGAGGGAGACACGGCCACTTTCCCCATCACCATCACCGACGACGATCGGGCCATCGTGCTGAGCGAAGCCTACCTCGAAGTTACCGAGCAGGACGCCAGCGGTGAGACCTATACCGTCAAGCTCGCCACCGAGCCCGATGAGGCCGTCACGGTGACCATCTCGGGCCAGTCCGGCACCGACCTGTCCCTCGACAA
>DAOUKI010000083.1:0-5967 GCA_034421495.1 Dehalococcoidia bacterium
ACCACGGTGGCGTTGATGGCGTTGAGTATGGGCAGCTCCCTGGGGCGGAACCACTGCATCATTATGGGGCCCGTGGCGGGCAGCAACACGGCGAAGCTGATGCCATAGATTATCCTGATGGCCAGCAGAAGGGGGAAGCTGGTCGCGGTCCAGGTCAGCATGGTCACAGAGGCCATGGCCCAGCCGATGAGCACCATTCGCTTCACTCCCACCCTGCTTATGATGATTCCACTGGGGATGGCAAGGCCGGCCTGCGAAAGTATGACCACGCTGGTGAGAAGGCTGGCCGCGCTCCTGTTGATATCAAACTCGTCCATGATGATGGGAGTAATCGGGGTCACCACGAAGAAGCTGAGGCCAAGGCTGAAGTTCAGCAGCACCAGCAGCCCGCCCATGACAAACCGGTAGCGGCTTAACCTGGGGTCAAGCTCAGGCGTCTCTAGCAGCTGCTGACTTGTGGACATAGGTGTACCAACGACTGAACGGGAGCGTATAGAGTATAGCGACTTTTAGATTGCCAGCTAGCCCCTAGACCTTACTCGGCTTTCCATACAGGGTCTCGCTTCTCGGCGAAGGCGCGGGGCCCCTCCCTGGCGTCCTTGCTCAGGAGCAGCCGGTCGTACGCCTCTTTGGTTAGCAGCGTCGCTTCACTCTCAGGGATCTCCCTGGCACGGTTCACCAGCTCTTTGAAGGAGCGCAGTGAAAGAGGAGCGTTCTTCAAGATGGTGCGCGCCAGCTCCAGCGCATCGTCCATGAGCCGTTCAGGGGGAACGACCCGATTGAGAAATCCCATCTCCAGGACTCGCCGCGCCGGTAGGGGCTCCGCGGTCAGCACAAGCTCCATCACGGCGGCCTCCGGGATGAGCCTGTTCAGTTGCACGGCAAACGGCGCCATGAGACCGACGCGAGGCTCCGTGATGCCAAGCCTGGCGTCTTCAGAGGCGATACGCAGGTCGCACATCTGGGCAACAGCCCAACCTCCGGCCAGGGCGTAGCCGTTCACCGCCGCGATCATCGGCTTCCATGTGGTGGGCCACATCGAGAGGCTGTCTCCGTACATGCTCTCTTCGGCTCTGGGCTGCCTGCCGGATGCGTTGTCTTCGGCCCGTTCCTTGAGGTCGCGGCCGGCGCAGAAAGCCCTGCCCGCGCCGGTGACTACGGCCACCCACGCTTCGTCGTCGTCGTTGAAGCGCAGGACGGTTTGGCGCAGGTCGTCTATCATCTGCCTGTTGAGGGCGTTCAGCACCTCAGGCCGGTTCAGCGTGATGCGGGCTATGCGGCCTTCCACTTCATACAATACCGAATTGCTCATATCTCACCCTTAGGATTTAGATTTACGGTTAGCTGACGTTGTCCTCTGAGATGCCCACCAGCTCCACCAGACTGCCCTGCACAATTCCCAGCTCGCCCGCAACGCCTGCGCTCACCTCCAGCACGTACCGTACCGGCTGAGGCGGGAGGTACAAGGTTGGTGAGCCGGAGCCGCCGTGGGGCGGCACGTTTGAAGTGACTCCAACCACGTTCAACCCGCTGTCTATCCATACAAGGTCAAGCGGTATCAGCATGCCCCGCATCCAGAAAGACGTTGAGGTTTCACCGGGGAATATGAAGAGCATGCCCTGATCGTTGTCCAAGGAGGATCGTCCCATGAGGCCGCGCGCCCGTTCCTCCGGAGTGACGGCAAGCTCCACGAAGATGGTTGCGCCTTCAATCCTTACGTGCGGAGTGGGTAGCGGAGTTGGGGTAGCGGTTGCGGTGGGAGCGGGCGTTGCCGTGGGAGTAGGGACAGCGGTTGCGGTAGGAGCGGGTGTCGCCGTGGGAGTAGGAGTTGCGGTTGCGGTAGGAGCCGGTGTTGCCGTGGGGGTAGGAGCAGCGGTTGCGGTAGGAACCAGCGTCGCCGTGGGAGTGGGGGTAACCGTGGGAGTGGGAGTTGCGGCACGGCAGCCTGCCATGATCACCAGGAACAGGAGTGCGAAGGACGTTCCTGGGCGCAAGCTATTCGCCTGACTCCCCCGCAGACTCCTGCCACAGCGAGGCCTGTAGCGTTCCCGCCTTGTCCTTGTAGGGAACATTGAGGTGCTCGTAGGCGTGGCGCGTCGCCATGCGGCCCCTTGGGGTTCGAGTGACGAACCCCAGTTGCATCAGGTAAGGCTCGTAAACGTCCATAATGGCGTCCGATTCCTCGCTTATGGAGGCTGCGATCGTCTCCAGCCCGACCGGCCCGCCATCGAACTTCTCAACCAGCGTCCGAAGTATCTTGTGGTCTAGATCGTCGAGCCCCAGCGAGTCGACTTCCAGCCTGGAGAGGGCCTCTTGGGCCACTTCTACATCGACCACTCCGTCGGCCATTACCTGGGCGTAGTCCCGCACCCGCCGCAGCAACCTGTTCGCCACGCGCGGAGTTCCCCTGGAGCGGCGAGCTATTTCGTCCAGCCCCTGTTCCTTTGCGGTCACCTTGAGGATTGCGGCGGACCGCTTCAAAAGCTGGCGCAGGGCGTCCGTTTCGTAGAAATCGAGGCGGTGCACCATGCCGAACCTGTTCCTCAGCGGCGCGCTGATCTGGGCGTACCTGGTAGTCGCGCCGATCAGGGTGAAGGGCGGCACCTTGAGGTTGATGGTGCGCGCTCCCAGACCCTTGCCCATGACCCAAGAGAGGAAGAAATCCTCCATGGCGGGGTAGAGCACCTCCTCCACCACCCGGTTCAGCCGGTGCATCTCGTCTATGAAAAGCACATCCCTGGCGCGGAGGCTGGTCAGGATGGCGGCCATATCTCCGGCGCGCTCTATGGCGGGCCCGGAGGTCACCTTGATGTTGACGCCCATCTCCGCCGCGACAATGTTGGCCAGCGTGGTCTTGCCCAGTCCCGGAGGCCCGTAGAGCAGCAAATGGTCCAGGGACTCTTCCCGCTGCCGGGCCGCGGTCATGGCGATGCCAAGGTTCTCCTTGACCTTCTCCTGGCCAACGTAGTCGGCAAGTTTGCTTGGTCGCAGATTGGCGTCCAGCGAAGCGTCGTCTTCTCGTGGCTTTCCTGATACCAGCCGTTCCGTCATACTCTATTGCCGCATACGGGAGTTCAAGGCCATGATACCATGCGGAGTAAGCGGCTTGTGTCGGGCTGGGTGGCCTTTTTGTGCAATTACCCCCGCCGTGCCCCTGGATGCCCGCCTGCGCGGGCAAGACCCTGGTTGTGAATTGGTAGAGGGAAACATGTACAATAGAGCAAAGCGCCTGTAGGCATGGGTCGGCTTGGGGGGTTGAGAATGGCTGAAGCGCAGAAGGGGAGACTACGGAAAAGCAGTTCCGACCGCGTGATGTTCGGTGTGGCGGGAGGACTGGCTGAGCACCTTGATATCGACTCCACCCTGGTACGGGTCGCGTTCGTGGTCCTTGGCTTCGCCAGCGGCATAGGCCTCATCGCCTATATAGTGCTTGCCTTGGTCATGCCGGAGGCCGTTGAAGGCGCTGCGCCGACGCAGGACTCCATGCCGGAACAGGACTCTACGCCGGACAGGGAAGCGGGGGCTAGGACAAAGCGAAACCGCAACTTGATAGGCGGCCTTCTGGTCATCATCGGGGTCGTTTTCCTGTTGCTGCAGATCGAGTTCTTCTCCTGGCTGAGGTGGAGCCTGATCTGGCCGCTCATCATCATAGGCGCAGGCGTCGCCCTCATATGGGACCGGACGAAAAGCTAGCTCATGGCTGATCTAGGGCGCGGAAAAGGGTTGCCGGTATTTGGCATCCTGCTTGTACTGCTGGGCGCGCTGCTGCTTCTCCAGACAATGGGCGTCGTTTCATGGAGCCTGTGGCTGGAGCTGTGGCGTTTCTGGCCCGTTGCCCTCATTGCCGGCGGCGTGAGCATAATCCTGGGACGTAGGTTTCCCGTTCTGGCATCGCTTGTGGTGGTGTTCCTGCTCGTTGCAACGGTGGGAGCGGCCGCCTTCTTCATTGCTACGGATGAGGAATCGTTCGTTGTCAGCGAGTTCGCTGAACCCCTGGATGGCGTCGAGCTCCTCGAACTGGAAGTCGAATTTGGCGCTGGCGAACTCCTCATCAGCGATCTGCCGGCGGGTTCTACGGACCTGCTGCAGGCAAGACTCAGCGGGGCTGGCAGCAACCCCGCGTTGGTTTCGAATGTGGTCCGTTCGGGGAACAGGGTAGAGGTGAAGTTGGAAAATGTGCAGAACTCCTTATTCAATCTAAACATAAATCGCAAGCTGGACGTCAAGGTAGCTAGAGACGTGGAGGTAAACCTGCTCATCCAGTCCGGGGCCAGCGATCTAGATATCGACTTGGAGCGGCTCCAGGTCACCGACTTGGACATCGAGGCCGGGGCGGCATCGGCTGAGCTGACCACGCCTGCCACGGCAGGGTTCACCGATGCGACCATTGGAATCGGCGCGGCCAGCCTGGAGGTAACGGTCCCAGAGGGAGTGGCGGCGCGCATAAGGGTCGATGCCGGGATGTCCAGCGTGGATATAGACGATAGGTTCCCCAAGGTGAACGGGGTACATGAATCGCCGGGCTACGATACGGCGGAGCGCCGCCTCAACCTGGAGGTGGATGGCGGAGCGGCGAGCATAGAGGTGGAGTAGGGGGTTGCCGCCCCGCTCCGCCCCTGGACTCCCGACTCCTCGGGAGTGACGCCTTGTTGCGCGGGCGTGACAGCTTGCTGCCCCCGCTCATGGTGAGCATGTCGAACCAAATGAGCGGGGGCCTGGGTGAGCGAGCTAAGCGCCGTTCTCTTCTGCCAGCGCCTCTAGGATCCCGCGGCTGTACATTTGGTGGACTTCTATGATGTGCTCTATGACCTGGCGGGGCGTCCATTCGCCATCGGCGTGGGACCTGTCCAGGTCTTCGTCGGAGAGGCCGACGAGCAGCCCCTGCAGCTGACCTTGGGCAGACCGTATGCGGCTGAGGATGAGCTGGGCCTCCGTCTGCTCCACGCCCAGCCCGGTTAGGGCCTTCACCATGTGGACGGTGTGCTCGTATTCGTGGCCGAGGAGTCGATAGAAGATCTGCCTAACGTTGTTGGACGCCCGGCTGGTAGGGATTGTGAGCAGCATTTGCTCTTCTTCGACGTCTTCCAGCTTTCCGATGGTCTCGTCCAGAGATGAGCGAAGTCTGGCAAGCATATCGTCTACGGCGGTCATGGTAGCCTCCAAGAAAAAGGGTAGGGGACAGATGTTATCACATGGGAGAGCGGGCAGGCGGGCCATCCTCTGGACTCCCGACTTCTCGGGAGTGACGCTTTGTTGTGCGGGTACGACGGTGTGGGTGGCCGCTCATTTCCTCCGACGATGCTCAGGATGAGCGGGGTATGGTATCCGTTCGCCCTGAGCATGAAGTTTACCCTGAGCTTGTCGAAGGGAAGGGCGCCCCCCTGGCGTGGTTTCGACAGGCCTGTCCTGAGCGTAGCCGAAGGGCTCAGCACGAACGGCATCCCCCTCCTCTACACGCCGCCGCAACTTCCGCCGTCGTCGTCGTTGACGGTCACAAAGACCCCGGTGACGGAGCTGGACGCGCCGCCCGCCGGCTCGTAGCCGTCGACGAGCTGATAGTTGTACTCGCCCATGCCGGTGCCGACGTGCACGTAGTTTCCGCTCGTGCTCAGGTTGTAGCTGCCGTTGTTGTTGCCGACGTAGACGTAGGCATGGAACTGGGCCGAGCTCTTCAGTAGCAGGATGACCAGCTGTTCGTCACAGCTGTCGGCGTCCTCCACGCCGGTGACGGTCACCGTCTGGGCCGTGCCCCAGTTGCCCGTGCTGCCCGACGTGAAGGTCAGCGTCGCCGGGGAGACGGTGGCGGCGTTCGAGTCCCAGACGTGGCCGGACTCGCCGTACTGGGACTGGAAGTACTGCGTCCTCACCAGGGTGACGGTGGTCGATGAGCCGGGGTCGGCGGAGAGGGCGACGGTGAACGTGCCGGAGCCGGTGGAGTCTTCGTTGATGGCCAGCGTCTCGGTCGAG
>DAOUKI010000084.1:0-2941 GCA_034421495.1 Dehalococcoidia bacterium
GGCGACACCCCTATCGCTCTAGTGGACGACTTGTACGGTAGGGTGCTCGAGCTCCGGTCGAACGGATCAGCCTCCAGCGCCGGACCGCTCCCAGGCCAACTGGCGACCATAGAGCGGATCACCGAGTCGGAGATCACGGTCGACCGGAGCTTCCGCATGGAAAAGGTGGGCGACGGTTGGGGCATTAACGGAGTGCAGATGGACCTGACCCGGATCGACGAGACGGTGCAGCTCGGCGACACCGAACGCTGGACTATCACGGTCGACGCCGGCGTGCACGTGTTCCACGTCCACCAGACGCAGTTCCAGATACTGGCGATCAACGGCGAATCCCCACCACCTGAGGAAGCCGGGTGGGAGGACTCTGTGTTCGTGCACGGCGACCGCGAGGTGGTCATTGCCGCCCGCTTCAACACCTACGCCGACAACGACACACCATACATGTTCCACTGCCACATACTCGATCACGAGGACCTGGGCATGATGGGGCAGTTCCTCGTCGTCGAGTAGCTCATTTAAATTTGTGCAGAACGGCACCCACAACCGCTGAGGCGACGCAGGTGCCGAGGGGTGATGTAAGGGGCCTATCCCTAATAGCAGGAAGGAGGGCTAATGTATAAAGACAATTGGGAGACACGCCGATAGCGGTCACTTGGTGCCCCTATGCGACACTTCGTTTGTTTTCATTTACCGCAGCCGGAGATAGCGGTTGTTCCCGTTCCAACCGTTGAGCGCCATTTGACACATCAGTGATTTGAAAGTAAACTGCCCTGGAATTCAACCACGCCACGTTGAATCTCAGGGAGGGAGTATCCATGGATGATACGAGTGGTGTTTCTTACTCTATTGGACAAGTTTCTGTCAAAGATAGAGCCACTATAGATTGTGTCCACTTTTGGTTGATTGAACCCCCTAACGGCCCCACCAGTTACGGCGTTTGCAAACAGTGCGGTATGCGTCAAGAGTTCCGCAACTCCATTGAGACGTCTTCTTGGAACAAGGGCACCATTAAAGCTGAAGACGGGTTGGACTAAGGCGGCAGACTGCTGTCTGTTGATGCCTGCAGAATGGAGGTAGTACCGTAGTCCATTCCTAGTATGCTCTAACGCCTGCATGACCCGGCCCTCGCTACAAGACGTCGTGTTTCAGAGAATCTCTGAGCATGGCAAAATGACCTTCGCCGAGTTTATGGAGCTTGCCTTGTACTGGCCCAACGGCGGCTATTATCCCCGCCTTGGAGCCGTCCCACCCCCGCAAGATTATTACACTGCCCCCATGGCCCATCCCGCTTTTGGCGTATTGATCGCCCTTCAGTTGGAAGAGATGTGGCGGCTTATAGGAGAACCTTCCCGGTTTACCGTGATAGAGCAGGGGGCCGGCACGGGTCGCCTAGCCGCAGACATCCAGGATTTCTCCCAGCGCCTCGATCTCTCATTCCATAGGTCGCTGCAATATCTGGCCGTAGATAGGGCAGACGGCCCTGCGCCGTTTTCAATGGACGATGTAGCTGCTTCGAGCATAGTGGGATGCATCCTTTCCAACGAGCTCTTGGACGCATTCCCCGTACACAGAGTAACCGTCCGCAATGGGAAGCTTCTTGAAATCTATGTAACCCAACAGGAAGGCAGACTCGTGGAGATATTGGACGACGTTTCCACGGACGACATCCCCGCCAGATTGGAGAGCGAGGACGTCCACTTGGCGGAAGGCCAGCTAGCCGAGGTGTGCCTTGAGCTGGAGCCCTGGGCAAGACAAGCTGCCACAATGCTGCAGCGCGGCTTTGTGCTTACCATCGACTACGGCTATCCCTCCGCTGAGCTATACGACATCCGGAGGTCGCAGGGCACGCTCCGCTGCTACTACCGCCACACCCTTACCGGCGACCCCTACCGGCACATAGGAGAGCAGGATATCACCGCTCACGTAGACTTCACCGCGGTAGCTTCCCTGGGCCAGCGATACGGCTTGGAACCGTATCCTCTGCTGAGCCAGGCTAACTTTCTGAACAATCTGGGACTGCCTCTGTTCATGGAGCGGTTGCACTCCGAAGGCCTGGGTCAGCGGGAGCGCGACGCCAACCGGATGGCAATGCTGGACTTGGCGCGTCCCGGTGGAATGGGCGACTTCAAGGTGCTGGTTCAACGCAAGGGGACTGATTGCCACCGTCTGAGCGGAGTTCACGGCGCATCCCAGGAGTGGGAGCAGCGCGTTCGAGAACTGCCGTTGCCCCGTTTGAGCGGCCAGCACGTTGATCTACTGGCAGCCCGCTACCCGCACGCGAGTGAAGACTGGGAACAGCTCTGGCGCTGACTACTCTGCCGTCTCCTCTCCCTCACCCGCATCCGGCGGTTCTCTCTGGCTCTCCGCCAGCCAGTTCTGGAACCAGCGCCGGTACTCGTCAAGCGCCGGAGGCGATACGTAGAACACCTCGATGTCCTGGGGAAACTGCACCTGGTGGCGCTCGCCGATTAGCAGCAGCCCCACCTCGTTTTTCCCCAGGGACTCGTCTATGCGCTTGCCGATGTGTTCGTAGCGCCGGTTCATGCCTTCAAAGTACCACTCGTGGAGCTTGGCGGTCAGCCTGCTGCTCAGGAGCGGCAGCATGAGGCAGCGCTGCAAGTCCACGACCTCCAGCAGGGTTCCCTCGTCTTCGGTGGCCTCCAGTACCGCCTTGCTCCGGCACTTGGACTGCACAAACCTGTGGGAGCGCTCGTCCATGGCTTGCAGCCTGAGCAGTCCCTCCTCTTCTCCTGCAGCGACATTCTCGTGGAAGATGCGCTTGACGGGCCCCAGCCGGTTTTCCAGCGACTCCACCTGCGATTGCATCTGGACCCAGTACTTCTGAAGCAGAGTCTGCCCCTCTTGCAGCTGTTCCGGAGCGCCGAAAACAAGGGGTATGAGCAGCAGCTTCCGCTTTCCCTGGTACTGTTCCGCTTCGGGT
>DAOUKI010000085.1:0-6908 GCA_034421495.1 Dehalococcoidia bacterium
GTAGAGCGGCCTGCATCCAAGGGCCTGGGCCAATCCGGGGGGCTCCGGCGTCTGCCGCTCCGGTTCTGCGGGAAAGGCCATCTCTATGCGGTCTCCGTGGCGGGTTGCGCTCAACCTGCCGCTTCTTGTATCGAACAAAGCGGGCTGGTCGTGGTGCAGCCGGCCTGTTTCCCAGAGGACGTGGGCGCTGGCCAGCGTGGCGTGTCCGCAGAGGTCTACCTCAACCGTGGGAGTGAACCATCTCAAGTGGAAGCCGTCTCCTTGAGAGTAGAGGAAGGCGGTCTCGGATAGGTTCATCTCCATGGCAACGTGCTGCATCCACTCATCGGAGGCTGGTCCTGGCAGGACGCAAACAGCCGCCGGGTTTCCCGCGAACGGCTCATTGGTGAAGGCGTCTACCTGGAATATGGTCTGGCCCATGAGCAGGGTCTACCTGGCTGCGAAGTTACTGGGTGCCGCGCATCCTGGGATCGAGCACGTCTCTCAGTGCGTCTCCAAAGACGTTGACGCCAAATACCGCGATGGTGAGCGCCATGGCGGGGAAGATGCCCACCCAGGGCGCGCTGGCGAAGTCGATGAGGACGTCGCCTGCCAGCATGGCTCCCCAGGAGATGACGTCGGCGGGGAGCCCTACTCCGAGGAAGCTGAGAGAAGCCTCGATGAGCACGGCGCTGCCTATGAGAGACGTAGCGACCACAATCAAAGACGCAAACGTATTGGGTAGCAGATGGCGGAACATTATTCTGAAGTCGGAAGAGCCTATTGCCCTGGCCGATTCCACGTAGGGCATTTCCTTGATGCTCAGCGACACAGAACGGACGACGCGCGCCACTCTGGGCGTAAACACTATGGTCAGCGACAGGAGGATGTTGTTCAAAGATGAGCCGAAGGCAGCCATCAGCGCCAGGGCAAGGAGCAGCGTGGGGAAAGCGGCGGTAGCGTCTATGAACCGCTGTACCACCAGGTCAAAGTAGCCGCCAAAATAGGCGCTGGTAACGCCGATCAGCGATCCTATAGCGCCGGCGGACAACATCGATACTAAGCCAACGTAAATGGATATTCGCGAGCCGTAGACTACGCGGCTGAAGAGGTCTCTGCCCAGCCGGTCGGTACCGAACCAGTTAGAAGCGTCCGGCGCTAGGAGGATTGCCCTGCGGTTTACGTCCCAGGGATCGGTGGTAGAGAATATGGGGGCTCCGAGAGCCATAACGGCAGTAGCCAGCACGATGAAGAGGCCGAAAGCTCCCAGCCGTTTGGTGGTGATGAAGTGCTGTAGACCTCTGATCCGCTTTACTAGCATGCCTTGGCCCAGACGAGGCGGAGCCAGAGCTATATTACTGCTGTCGTCTATCCGTTCTCTCATTTTCTATCCGTATCTTATTCTTGGGTCTAGCCAGGCATAGGTCAAGTCTACGAGGAAGTTTGCCGTTAGCGCCACCAGTGCAAAGTACATGATATAGGCTTGGATCATGGGCAGGTCTCTGATGAACATAGCCTGGATCAGCCCTCTTCCAATGCCCGGTACGTTAAAGACGGTCTCTATCACGACTGTTCCTGAGAAGAGAAAGCCTATCTGCACCCCTGCGATGGTGACCACGGGCAGCAGCGCGTTCCTTACGCCGTGCCGCATTATGACGGCGCGCTCCGCCAGCCCTTTGGCGCGGGCGGTGCGGACAAAGTCTTCTCGCAGGACCTCAAGGAGCTGGGTGCGGGTCATGCGCAGCAATAGACCCTGGCTGGCAAAGCCTAGCGCCGCCGCGGGGAAGATCAGTTGCTGGAAGGCGACAGCAGGATTATCCCAGAGGTTGACAAAGGCAATGGGAGGGATCCACCTGAAGTAGAGCGATAGCCCAAGGATTATCAACATGCCAACAAAGAAGCTGGGCGCAGCCAGGCCCACGACGGCTATACTCCGCAATATGTAGTCGATCCAAGTATCCTGCTTGACCGCGGCGAGAACTCCAACGGGTATTGCGATTAGTGAGACGACTATAGCCGTGAATATGGCAAGCTGCAGCGTGATGGGGAACTGCCTTTTCAGCTCTCCGGCGATGGGCCTGCCAAGCGCAATGGAATCTCCCAAGTCGAACCTGACCAGCTGCCAGATCCAGGTGCCGTACTGCACGTATATGGGATCGTTGAGGCCTAGCTGCTCGCGCACGCGTTCCAGGTCTTCTTGCGTGTAAGAGCCTTCGCCCTCTGCTCCGCCCAGCATCAAAGCGGCTACGTCTCCCGGGATGACGCGAAGAAGGGTGAATATGGCAATGGATACCCCAAGTAAGGTGGGGACAAAGAGCACCAACCTTCTTGCAATGTATTTACGCATAATCTTGGTGTTTTATATTGAGTACGGGCGCTCTTCTGAGCGCCCGTACTGTCTAGCGAGGGTTCTTTAGACTAGGCGTCTGACAACCATACGTTTTCAAGGGTGAAGTTGGATGCATGGTGTTCCGGCTTGACCCATCCGTTCCAGTTTGCCCTGTGGCCCTGAAGGAGGCCGGGGCGAACCAGGCCGATGTACGCGGCGTCTTCGTAGAAGATGTCCGCCATCTGCTGCAGGAAGGGAGCGCGGGTGTCCTCGGTGACGGCCAGCACCTGTTGGGCGTGCAGGGCATTCCACTCAGGGCTGGACCAGCCGGTGTAGTTGAAGCCGCCGTCTTCAAAGTCGTGGAAGATGATGTCGTTGAAGGCGTCGGGATCGGGGAAGCTGGCGCCCTTGCTCTCGTTCTCCATGTTGAAGTCGCCTGCTTCTATCCTTGATTGCCTGGTCGCCCCATCGACTATGATCACTTCCACGTCTATGTAGATATCCTCAAGCTGCTGGGCAACGACCTCCATTTCGGCCTTGGAGGATGAGGTGCCTATGTAGTTGACGCTGATGCGGTTGTCGGGGCCATAGCCCAAGCCTTCCATTATGCCCTGGGCCTCTGCAATCAGCTCTTCCTTGACCATGGGGTCAGGGTCAAAGCCGGGCAGAGCCTCGAACCACTGTTCAGGGGTACGAATCCAGGTCCAGCCTATGAAGTAGGGAAGAGCGATGTGGCCGATTCCGTCCTTGGACAGGTCATTGACCGCGCCACGGTCGACCGTCATCTGGACCGCCTGGCGTATCAACTTGGCGTCCGGATCATCCAGCGGCCCGAACGGGGGCTTCTTAGCGTTGAGCTCAGCGCCGCGCCAGCCCATAGCCAGAACGATGGGGAATACGGCGTCGCCTTCGGCTACCAGGGCGTCGGCATCGCGCTTGCTCATCGTTTCGAAGATGCGGAACATATCGATGCGTCCGGCGCGGAAGCTGGCGGTGCGTGTCGCCGCGTCAGGAATCACCAGCATGGTTACTTCGTTCAGGTATGGCCTGCCATCCCTGAAGTAGTTGTCATTGCGCTCCCAGGTTACAAAGCTGTCCTGCTGGAAATCCTTGAACATGAACGGGCCGTATCCGACCACCTCGTCTGAGCGAAGGTCTCGGTACTCACCGCCCTCGGCTGTATCGATAGGCTTGACGATTCTGCTGGGCTGAGCCGACTGGAATCCGGAGGTGAAACAGGCAACGAAGGCGCCCCTGGGGGCCTTCAACCTGATGGTCAGCTCCATGGGGCCAGTGATCTCGGCGCCGCCGTCAGCTACGGGACTGCCCATATCGTCCCAGATGGGCTTGATGAACGTTCGCATGCAGCCCTGGTAGTTGCCATGGACTCCGTTGGGCCGCTCCACTATGCGTATAATCTGCCAGAAGGCGTCTTCCGCGGTAAACGGCTCGCCGCCGTGGTCGGTAACGCCTTCGCGGAGTTTGAGCACCCATTCGGTGCCGTCGGCACTGGTTGTCCAGGACTCCACCAAGTCACCTTCTACCGTGACCCGGTCTGTGGGGTTGACGCGGAGCAACTGACCCCAGACATTGCCCACGGAACCCAGAGTGGTCCAGCGGAACTGGGAGTCAAGGTGATACGGGTCGAAGGAACCCTGCGAGGTCACAGAGATGCTTACGCTGCCGCCATATTTCGGCTGGTCATCAGCAGGTGGGGGAGTTGGCGTGTCCACAGCGGCAGGTGTGGGCGTCGCCGTGACCAGCGGTGGTGGTGGCTGGATAGTTGGAGTTGGCGGTACAGGAGTAGGCGTGTCTTCCTCCGAAGGCCCGCAGGCAAGAACAAACAGCAATGCCATAGCCAGGCCTACTCCAAGAAAATATCTGATATCAAACCTGAGCTTCATAATGTACACCCCTTTAACCGAAAATATGTTCCCGGTATTGGTCAATGTTACCCCTTTGTTTAGGTTTGTCAATATCAAATTACTTGCTATTGGAAGTCCACTGACGTTCTACAATGAAGCAATACGTAACCAGCAGCCATCCTATTTCCGCGGATTCCCGGGGCTTCCAAGCGGGGCTGTCAAGCGGGGCTATCGAAGCGTCGTCGTCGTGCGAACCGAACGCCAGGACTTCCTGGTGAGGCGATGGCCGAGGCCTCGCTCAATCTCGCGCCACTTTCGCTCATCCTCCACCGTAATGAACGTTACCGCCTCGCCATAGCGGCCCATGCGGCCAGTCCTGCCGACGCGGTGGGTGAATAGCTGCTCCGAGTCCGGCAGGTCATAGTTGATAACCTGGCCAATGCCCTCGAAGTCCAAGCCTCTGGCGGCTACATTAGTTGCCACCAAGATTGACGCGGCGCCGGAGCGAAAGTTCGCCATCACCCGCTCACGCGCGTTTTGGCTTAGATTTCCTTGGAGCGCTCCTACCGGGTAGTCCAACGAATCGAGCCGTCTTGCCATCTGTTTGACGCTGCGCTTGGTCTTGAGAAAGACAATAACCGGCGAATCATCTCGCTCGTCCAGCAGCGTTAGCAGGGCCTCCATCTTGTCATTCTTCTGAATACTATAGACCAGGTGCTCCACGGTGGGTGGCGCTTGCAAACCCGCGTCCACTTCCACCCTAACAGGCCGACGCAGGTGCTTCGCGGCGGTCTGGGCCACCCACTTAGGCATAGTTGCGGAAAAGAGTACGGTCTGCCGCTCGCTGGGTGTCCGGCTTATGATGGACTCAACATCCGGGGCAAACCCCCTATCTAGCATTTCGTCCGCTTCGTCCAGCACTAGAACTTGTAGTGAACTTAGGTCAAGGGTCCCTTGCCGTAGATGGTCCAACGTCCGGCCCGGAGTGCCAACTACTATATGGGCTCCTTTGCTCAACGCTGCGTGCTCCCGTCGCAGAGGCCGACCGCCATACAGTAGCGTCACGTGGACTTGTTGCGCAGAAGCCAGAGCTTTCACGACTCCAGCCACCTGCATGGCCAGTTCACGGGTGGGTAGCAGCACAAGCGCCTGAACCTTTTGGAGAGACGGGTCGCACCGTTCCGTAAGAGGCGCCGCGAACGCCAGCGTCTTTCCAGACCCCGTACGCGCTTGGCCAATCAAGTCTCGTCCCGCCATGAGATGAGGTATAGCCTTCTCTTGAATGGGTGTGGGACTGGATATGTTCATCCGGGAAATCACCGTCTTGGTAGCGGCCTTCAAAGGCATCCCGGAAAACGCGGGGACATTGGACGGAGCGCTATCAACGGCTGGCAGGCTGGCGGTAGGCGACTTGCCTCCGTTTGTACTGACCATTGGAGAAGGTTCATGGCGACGGAGATTGAAACATGGGCGGCAATACGCCGGCTTGCCCTGGATTGGGCGGAAGGGGAGGGTTGTGGATATGCCGCAGTCGGCGCAAACGGCTTGGCGCCGGGCGCGGCTGGCCGGGCGCGTGTGCGCAGGTGAAGAACGATAAGTCATACGAGAACGGACTCCCTAATTTTAAGTGTAGCAACACATATGAATCAGCAGGGGAAGACAAGAAGAGGAGGAGCAAAGGAGCGCGGTCCGTTCTTGTGTTAAACCTTTGCGTTATTCAGGCGTGCCCGTAAATTATAGTCGAAAGTGACAGAAACCGCTAGACCAGGGTGCAAACCTGGCCCACATTCCTGCCGTAAAGTACGCGGGAGGACTAGATTTTAAGAACCGGCCCAGTCCATGGGCGGGTGCTTCTGGTGATGGTCCGTTGCCTGCTGGTAGGCGTGGCAGACGCGGAACAGGGTATGCTCATCCAGGGGGCGAGTGCCCAGGTGCCAGCCCACGGGCAGGCCTGACTTGGTGAAGCCCGCCGGGATGGAGATGGCGGCAGCGCCGGCCATGCTGAACGATCCCGTCCCGCCGCCGCGGGACATGACCGCGGTACGGGCGTCATCGCGGCTCTTGATGGGCGACTCGGTAACGATTGGGCCCGCGGGGCCCTGGCCGGTGGACCCGACGAGGACGTCGTACTTGTCAAAGACGTCGAGCATGGTCTGGCCCATAAGCGCCCGCGCCCTGGGAGCCAGCGTCTGCAGTCCGGCGGGAATGAGGCAGCCGACCAGCAAGCGGACTCGCGTGTTGTAATCGTAGTCCATGTACCGTTCCCTGAGGTGGCCGCGGTGGTAGCTGGCCGCCTGGCCGTCGCAGATGGCGGTGTGCACGCCGTACATCTTCTCCATGAGCGGGATGCTGACCGGTTCCACCACTGCGCCAAGCCCTTTGAGCACGTCGATGGCCTGGGACACTATCTCCCTGGTCTCCGGTTCCACCTGGTCACCCATCATCTGCTCGACTATGCCTACCCGCAGACCCTTGACGTCGCCGGTGAGGTGCGCGGAGTAGTCGGGCACGGGTTCGCGGCTGGTGGTGGGGTCCTTGGGGTCGTACCCGGCGGTAGCTTGGAGCATGATCGCCGTGTCCTCGGCGCTGCGCGCCAGGGGGCCGGCGGTGTCCAGCTCCCAGGACAGGGTGAAGATACCCTGGCGGCTCAGCCTGCTCCAGCTGGGTCGCAGCCCGGCGATGCCGTTAACGGATCCCGGCCCGCGGATGGAGCCGCCGGTGTCGCCGCCCATCGA
>DAOUKI010000086.1:0-9467 GCA_034421495.1 Dehalococcoidia bacterium
TACGGCTCGTTAAAGCTGTATTGTGGACCGGCGCAACTCCCCTCGGTTCATAGCTGCGCCATCCTCCACTTCCCCATCAGCCGCTGTACTGCTAACATGCACCCATGATGACATTGAGCGCCATCCCTGCATTACGAAAACCAACCATTTTCTCTACGAAATCCCACCCTGAGTTTGTGAAGGATCGGATTTGTTTCTCACCTCACAAAAAAAGTTGGTCCGTTTTAGCTTTGGAACTTGACATAACGTTTGAAACAATTCCAGGAATCACGTCTGTCGAATACCGACGCTAGGAGGAAAAAATGAGCAATAAGCGACTATGGCAACGTCTGGAGGAAAGGCTGACCCGCAAGATAGACGGCTTTGCCGGAGTGGCCGGAGTTTCGGTAAAGGACCTGACCCGCGGAGACGGGGTATCGGTGTATGGCGGCGATGAGTTCCCCACCGCGTCCACCATCAAGATACATATCTTGACGCGCCTGTTGACCCGTGCTGAAGCCGGCGAGATAGACCTCAGCGAGCGCATCAGGATAACCCCTGACAAGCTTGGAGCGGGCAGCGGAGTGCTCCAATACATGGAAGACGAGCCTGACGTTTCCATGCTGGACATCGCTATTTTGATGATTATCGTCTCGGACAACACGGCGACCAATCTCTGCATTGACTGGGCGGGCATGGAGGAAACCAACGCGCTGCTGGGAGAGATGGGGCTTACCGCAACCAAGTTGAGGCGCAAGATGATGGACAGCGAGGCCATACACAGGGGCGATGAGAACGTATCAACTCCTAACGAGCTTGTTGCCATGCTGGAGATGCTGTATCAGGGTAAGCCCTCGCCTAAAGTGGCGGAGGAAGTGCTGCGCATCATCAGCAAGCCCAAGTCTGCACCTCTGAACCGGGCGGTACCCTCAGGCCTGGTGGTCGCCAACAAGCCGGGCGGCATGGAACGGGTGCGCTGCGATGCGGGAATTGTTTACCTGGGGAGCAGGCCCTACGCCATAGCGGTGATGACCAACTTTGGGCTGGAGGATGGCATACGCCAGGAAGGATTCATTGTAGACGTGGTGCAGGACGTGCATCAGACAATGGCGGTGCTGGACAGCACCAACGATTTTGGCCTGGGGGTTCCCAAGTACACGGGAGGTTAGGGCAGGTCTGAGGTCAAGACCCGTAGCGGCGCTGTCTTCCCTGGTAGCTCCTTAAGGCTCGGAGGAAATCCAGCTTTCGGAAGGCGGGCCAGAAGGCGTCGCAGAAGTATAGCTCGCTGTATACGCTCTGCCAGAGCAAGAAACCGCTCAAACGGGCTTCTCCGCTTGTCCTAATGATGAGGTCGGGTTCAGGCACGTGCGGCGCATAGAGGTGCTGCCGCACTTCTTCAACCGAGAGACTGTCCGCTACCTCCGATAGAGAAGCTCCGTTCTCACTTCGGGTCAGCAATAGTCTCCTCAATGCGTCCAGTATCTCGTCACGTCCCCCGTAGCCGATGGCTATGTTCAACTGCCAAGGCCCGGCGGATGCCGTCATCTCCTCCACCCGCTTGATCTTGTCGCGTAGCTCTTCACTCAGACTGTCTGGGCGTCCAATCACGTTGACTCGCCGCTTGGTGGGGCTGCTCTCAGGGTCAACCAGCCACTGGTCCAGTTTGGCTCCAACCAGGGCGAACACCTTATCAAGCTCCTCTGGGGTACGTTTCAGGTTGTCGGTGGACAGCCCCCACAGGGTGACCACGGGTATCTGCAGTTCGTCGCACCACTGAATCACCTCGCTGGCCTTATCTGCGCCAATGCGGTGACCTTCGGCAACGTCGCTCAACCCCTGCAGCTTGGCAAAACGCCTGTTGCCGTCCAGGATCATGGCTACGTGTTGGGGTATCGAGTGCTGCTTGATCTGAGCCAGAAGCCTGTTGGTATACAAACCATGGATGAAAGAGTTCAACAGCCTCAAGGGCACTGCACCCTTGAGAATAGGCTTCACAACCCGGCCAATGCCCGGGGATGTTTTCCTATCTACGGTAGTAACTGAGCTGGCTGACTGGTCCAAGTATGTCCCTGCCCTCAAACGTTGCCTATTAGGTTACCACCGTCTGCAAGACAGACAGAAGGGCTGGCCGCGCTGGGTCCTTTAGTATTTTCTGCCTGCAATTGAGAGCACTTCTCTTTTTCGTCTGCCTCAACGTCGGCCAAAGCCGCCTTAATGCCGTTGGATTCATCATCTAGGTCGCTCTTCCCGATCAGTCGGGTGATACAATAAGATATTGAGAGGCTCTTTTGATAAGAGAATTATCCGTTTATGTACCAAAATCAGATCGAAAGAGACGGATGCCTAAATGGCTGACCGCAACTTTGAGAACCGAACTCTCTTTCAAGGCGACAACCTAGAGTTCCTGCGCGGCATGAACACGGCAACGATTGACTTGATCGCCACCGACCCGCCGTTCAACAAGGGCAAGGACTTCCACGCCACACCCGACAGCCTTGCTAAGGGCGCGAAATTCGTTGACCGCTGGCTTTGGGAGAAGGACGTACACGAGGAATGGGTGGACGCAATCAAGGACAACTGGCGGCCCGTGTATGAGGTGATAGATGCGGCAAAGGTAGCAAGTGGCATGGACATGGCGGCGTTCCTCTGCTGGTTGGGTGTGCGGTTGATCGAGATGCACAGGGTGTTGAAGCCAACGGGGAGTATCTATCTTCACATAGACCATACGGCTCACGCTTGGACAAAGGCACTCATGGATGCGGTGTTTGGACGCAAGAACTTTAGAAATGAGATTGTGTGGTCTTACTCTGGCTGGAACAAGCGATTGCGGGCGCACATGGAACGTCGCCACGACATCGTGTTGTTCTATTCCATGTCCGACAAATCGACATTCCATTATCCGACTCGCCCCTGGGAAGGGAAGGAGGAATACGTCAGAGTGCGCAAGCAGAAGGTGCGTATTGACGATAAAGGGCGAGAGTACGTGTTATCCGACGCAGGAGGCGGCAAGCGCGTTAGTCGCTACCTCGACGAGGCCATGAAATATGGTGTCCCTCTTGATGACGTATGGCATGTCGACAAACTGAACAACTCAGATAAGGTGGAACGAACGGGCTATCCTACACAGAAGCCATTGGCTCTATATGAGCGCATTATCAAGGCCAGCAGTAACAAGGGCGACATGGTGCTTGACCCATTCGCTGGTTGCGCCACCACTCCCGTCGCCGCCGAGCGTCTAGGCCGCCATTGGGTGGGCATGGACATTTGGGAAGGGGCGCTAGGTGTCGTTCTGGGCCGCTTGGAGAAGGAGACGAAGAAAAGCATGGCTTGGGATGCCGTCATAACACACTCCTTTACTCCTCCTCTTCGAACGGACGCCAACGAGATACCCGTTCCAGACCTGCGGCTGGAGATACAGCGGCCCGCCGAACCCTGGCAGAAGCTCACACACAAGCAGATGGTCAAGGTGTTGGCAAATGCGCAAGAATGGGACGGGAAGGTTGCCTGCGCAGGTTGCGGGCGCGTGTTGGAGTTGGCCTTCATGGAGTTAGACCACATCACGCCCAAGTCCGACAGAGGAGAGAACCATATCCTTAACCGTATTCTGCTATGCCGACCGTGCAACGGAACAAAGCGCGACAACCTAACGCTGGCCGGCCTGTTGCGGCAAAACAAGCGCAAGGACGTGGGCTGGATGGAGAACGAAGAGATGGCGCGGGTAGCGCGCGTCAAGGCGGAGCGTACTGCCAAGTGGGTAAGGGATCAATTCGGTACGCTAGAGTGCCAAGCCTTGATACAAGGATTTTAGTACACAAATGGATAATTCCCTTTGATAAACCTTCCTACAAGAACCCCGCCATCATTTGTTTACTTTGGTGCAGCAGGGATAGCTGCTTACTTTTCCAATGAAGTCGCAGCGTTGCGTTGGCTCGCATATGTCGCTGCTATGATGTTTGTAGCGCGAGGCCCTCTAGACTACATCCAAGACTTATTGTCAGCTTTAGCTGAAGGCGTCGACCACGGTTGGATAACCCTACTTCAATTTCTTTCTTTTGTGGTCCTCTTAGGGACATTTTCGTGCTATGGGCTTGCGGGGTATTGGATATACCAGTTCTTACTCGCTCTCTAGAGCAGATGGGTATATTTGATGTGTGGAGCGGGGGACGGGACTCGAACCCGCGACAGCCTGCTTGGAAGGCAGGGGCTCTACCACTGAGCTACCCCCGCTGGGGTACTCCTAGTTTATAGCATTTGCCTCGCGGTTGGCTAGGACGCTACGTTACCTTGATCCGCAGCCAGCGGTTCGCCATGTAGTACGGCATGTACAAGCCAAACCGGGCCACCATGGCTATTACAATTGCCCACGCAATGCCGAACTCGTTGAGATGGGCCAGCACCGGCAGGGTAAAGGACAGTCCGAACAGGCCAAAGGTGTGGGTCGCGCCGGTCAGCATCAGGGCCAGTGGGATCTCCAGCACCCACATGCTGAGCAGAGTGACCAGCATTGGAGTGATGGTATCCCCGGCCGTGTTGAACGACTGTCCCAAGACCTGTCCCGCGCCAAGAAAGACCAGGCTCAATGCCTGGATGCGCAGCCAGGTGGTTGCCAGAGCCGCCAGCTCCGCATCGCGGGTGAAAAGCTTGACCAGGAGCGGCGCCATGGCAAAAAGCAGCACTGTCAAGACCAGGCCTATGGTGAAGACAAAGAACAGCGCCCACTTCACCGTACTCCTTGCCCTTTCCGGCTCGCCCGCTCCCAGGTTCTGACCCACGATCACACCAGAAGCCCGTCCCAGGCCTCCGCTTCCCAGATGCGCCAGATTCTCGGTGCGCCTTCCCAGCGAGAACGCGGCCACGGCAAATGTGCCGAACTGAGCAGCCAGACCTACCACCACCAGCTGAGCTATCGACCGTTCCATTCCCGTTACGGACGCGGGCGCTCCTATCCTGATCAACCGGCCCAGGACTGGAAAGTCGACCCGGTAGCCTTTCAGCGAAAGGTGGAGACGGGACGAGCCGCGGAACAGCACGCGAAGATTCCAGGTTGTGCCCAGGCTTTGTGCCAGTACGTCTGCCATGGCCGCTCCGGCGATTCCCATTTCGGGAAGACCCAGCCACCCGAAGATGAGGAATGGAGTCAGGCCTATGTGGGTGGCCCTGGTCAGCATAGTCGCCTTCATTGGCGTTATGGCATCTCCGGAGGCCACCAGCGCGGAACCGCTGGTCTGCCGGAATGCCATGGCGCCGGTGCCTATGAACTGGATCCTGAGATAGAGCGACCCTGAATCGATGATATCCTCGCTGAGACCCAGCACCCGCATCAGGGGAACGGTGAGAAACACCCCAATCACCACCATGATCAGCGAGTAGCCCGCGCTGAGAGTGAATCCCTGTAGAGCATAGTGGTTGGCCAGCGCCGGGTTCACCGCGCCAATGGCTCTGGACACCGTGGCTCGCATGGCGGTGTCCAGCCCCAACCGTCCCGTCATCACAAGCATCTTGTAGCTTTGCCCTATGCCCACCCCGGCAATGGCGCTGGCGCTGATGAATCCCGCCCAAACCAGGTCCGCTAGTTGGTCCACAACGTTGAGGACGTTTTCCACTATCTGAGGCCAGGCTAGCCACCAGAGGTTGCGGGGTATGCTTCCCTTGGTCAGGTCTTTCCTGTAGCGTGCTGGTCGGCGTTGGGAGCTTTGCGGAACGGTCTTGTCTATGCCCTGTGTTGCAGGAGGACGTTCGGGTATCTGCGGCCTGTCGGTGGAGTCGTCGGGCAAGTTGAACCTGCTCCTTGGTAGGGAAGTCGTCGTTAGGCTGCACCATACGACTATCGGCCAGTGCGGTCAATGACCATGCTTGTCAATTCACTGGCCGTTGGATATAGTAACCCAGCGAAGCAAGGCTGGTTGGACTGGATGGCCGTATCTTCAACCAGTGCGCCTGATGGCGCAGGCGACGCATCAATCCATGACAGGGGGTGCCTGTTTATGTTACCTGCCGCTCTGGACGACATCAAGATTCTGGATATCAGCCAGGGAATCTCAGGGTCTTACTGCGCCAAGCTGCTGGCCGACTTTGGCGCCGACGTGATAAAGGTCGAGCCCCCGGGAGGCGAGTTGCTGAGGTCAATAGGACCGTTTTTCAACGATGACCCTAACCCGGAAAAGAGTCTCATACACATTGTGCTCAACAACAACAAAAGGGGCATTACCCTTAATCTGGAGACATCCTCCGGGGCCAGGCTGCTCAAGAGACTGGTGGCAGGGGTGGACGTAGTAATCGAAAACTACCAGCCCGGCTATTTGGATTCTCTGGGACTGGGTTTCCAGGAGTTGGAGAAGGCAAATCCCAAAGTCATCTTGACTTCTATAACTGGGTTCGGTCAGTCCGGTCCTTACCGCGACTACAAGAGCGAGGATATAGTGGCGTACGCCATGGGCGGTATCATGGCCTTCAGCGGCACCAAGGACAGGGAGCCCCTGAAGCACGGCGGCTTCCAGTCGCAGTACGAGGCCGGGCTCAATGGAGCCATAGCCACCGGGTTCGCCCTTTTTGCCAGGGACTTCGACGGCGAAAGCCAGCACATAGACGTCTCCGCGCAAGAGGCTGTGAACGCCTCCCTGGTGATGAACCAGCCCCTGTTCTCCTTCAGTGGAGCGGTCCAGGGACGTCGCAATCCCAAGGGCACCATGTACACCCAGATCATGCCCTGTAAGGACGGCTACTTTGTGAGCCAGACCGGCGCCAGGGCCACCTGGGACGATCAGGTGCGGTTCTATGGCAAGCCTGAGTTGGCGGAGGATCGGTTCGCCAACCCGGTCCAGCGGCTGGACCACGGCGAAGAGTTCGATTCCATCCTTGTGGATGCCGTCAAAGACCGCACCATGAAAGAGATGTTCAAGACGGCATCAGAAGAATTCGGTATGCTGTTCGGCATATCGCAGACTCCGGAAGACCTGATGGACTGCCCGCAGCTCGCCGACAGGGAGTTCTACCAGGATATAGAGCACCCCGTCATAGGCAAGACCAAGATTCCGTTCAGGCTTTTCCATATATCGGAGAGCCCGTTCCAGCAGAAGATGGCCGCGCCCCTGCTGGGCCAGCACAATGAAGAGGTCTATACGGAGACATTGGGATACTCCAAGGAGGACCTGATAAGACTCCGTGAGTTGAACATCATCTAGGACGCACTCAGACGCGTAGAACCAAGGAGCTAAGAATGGGTAGACTGCCATTAGAAGGAATCAGAGTAGTAGACACCTCCGCTATCTTCGCGTTTCCCTATGCGGCAGGGGTAATGGCCGATCTCGGCGCTGAGGTCATCAAGATAGAGGGCCCCACTCGCGTTGAGCCTATACGTACCGGCATGCTTTCCGGCGCTTATCCTGAGAACGACCCCGGCGCCGACCCCTGGAATCGCACGCCTACATTCCACGTGGTGAACCGCGGCAAGAAGTCCCTGGTGCTTGATCTGCGCAACCCTGAAGGACTCAAGGTCCTCAAGGAGCTTGTGCTCTCGGCGGACGTGTTCATGGAGAACTTCACGCCCAGGGTTACCCGCAACTGGGGCATGGACTGGCCCAAGCTGAAGGAGATGAAGCCGGACATCATCATGATGTCCAATACCGGATACGGTCACGGCAAAGGCCCATACTCGGATTATCCCGCGGTAGCCACCTCCCAGGAAGCCACCCACGGCCTGACCCACCTCACCGGATACAACGGAGACGTTCCATCCAAAGTGGGGCAGTCTTACGTGGACTTTGTGGCCTCGTGGACGTGCCTTTTCGCTCTCTCCATGGCGCTCAGGCACCGCAAGAAGACGGGGAAGGGTATGTGGGTGGACATCGGCATGTATCAGCTGGGCGTGTTCCACATCAGCGAGTACCTCATGGACTGGATAGCCAACGGCAAGGACAATTCCAAGCGCATAGGAAATCGCCATCCTTGGTTCGCTCCGCAGGGCTGCTACCCCTGTGCCGATGAAGACGGCTGGGCCGTGCTCTCCGTGCGCGACGACCACGAGTGGGAAGCGCTTTGCCGCACCATCGGCAGGGAAGACCTGGTGGACGATCCCAAGTACATTGGCCACTTGAACCGCTGGAAGCACCACGATGAGCTTGACGGTATCATCAAAGAGTGGACTACGAAGCATAGCAAGTGGGACGTCATGGAGAAGCTGCAGGACGCAGGCGTACCCGCGGGGCCTGTCATGGACTCCCGCGATATGAACACCAACGTGCATTACTGGCAGCGCGGCTTCCTGGAGAAAGTGCCCTCGGATGATCCCACTCTGGGTACGCGGGTGCTCATGGGCCGTCCCTGGAAGCTGAGCAACACGCCGGTCTCCATAAAGGGCCCCGGACCCAAGCTGGGCGAGGGCAACCGCCGCTACATAGTGGATGAGCTTGGACATTCCGAGGAGGAGTACCAGAAGCTCATTGAAGAGGGCGTCACCGCCGACAGCCCGGTTGACAAGCGTCCGATCCCAACAAGCAGCCTTGACGATATGGTGTCCAAGGGCGTATACGGCTACTGGGATCCGGAATACAAGGAAAAGCTCGGCATATAGCCTGAGCGCTCGCTACAAAGCTCACGAGGTGCAATATGAACATAGGTGACCATGCCCCGGACGTTGGGTTCACTACCGGCGACCGTCAGGAGATCAGGCTGGCGGACTTCAAAGGCAAGCAGAACGTCATCATAGCCTTCTACGCCAGGGCTTTTACCGGCGGCTGAGAGCGAGAGCTGCGGAAGTTCCAGAGCCTGCTCTCGGACTTCCAGCGGCTGGACACCCAGGTTCTGGGTGCAAGCACAGACGCAGCGCCGTCCCAGGGCGCCTTCGCCAAGCAATGCGGACTTGATTTCCCTTTGGTGTCCGACTTCCCCAAGTTCGAAGCCTCCAGGGCTTTTGGGGTCTTCAATGAGGAGACCATTGGCGTTAGCCGGATCACGTTCGTCATAGACAAAGAGGGCGTGGTTAGGCACATCGTCCAGGATGCTCAAAGCATGGAGCAGCACGCCGAAGAGTCGCTGGAAGTGGTAGAGAAGCTCAGCGCTTCCTGACCCGCTTGCCTCGTTGGTCTGCTTCAGGTCTCGTCGACAAGCATGGGATATGCGGACGACATGCGTTTGACAAACACTGGGATTCAGCGTTGACAAGCCCCGTCTGGTTGAGCAATCATGAAAGCTGGCGTATCACGGGCCCGTAGCTCAGTGGCAGAGCGGTCGGCTCATAACCGATTGGTCGTTGGTTCGAATCCAGCCGGGCCCACCAACCGGCACGGTAGATAGCACCGAGCCGTTCAGAGCCATATCCTCGGCGCTCATGCCGGGGGCGAGGCTATCCTCCGGCATAGGCACCGTGTAGCGCATCAGGGCGTTGTCGGGCGTGACGACGATCTCCTTGACGAAGGACTCGATGAAGGTCCTGCGCTCGGTCAGCCCGCTCTTCTTCAGAAACCTGCTCATGTCCTGGGCGTAGGCGGCGA
>DAOUKI010000087.1:0-5048 GCA_034421495.1 Dehalococcoidia bacterium
ACCCCATGAATACTTGCATGAAATACTTGGCCTCACCCCAAACCCGCGACAAAAAACGCGACGGGATCGGATTCGTTTCCCCATTTTTCGCCAACCTCCGAACCATTTTAGCCTTGCTATTTGACATAACGTTGGAAACGAATAAGGGGGCCCCCTCCGGCGTGGTTCGACAGGCATGTCCTGAGCGTAGCCGAAGGGCTCACCACGAGCGGGTGTTGGTATCCGTTCGCCCTGAGCATAGTCGAAGGGCGCCCCCTCCGGCGTGGTTCGACAGGCTCATCTATGAACGGATGCCCGTTTCCGCCCCTGGATGCCCGTCGTCGCGGGTAAGACGGATGGGCGCCGGTTCCCGCAGGGGCGGGGCCACCCACCCAGACCTGTCGAAAGACCGACATCTCTACCTATCCCATAGGCCGCTTTCCCTCTATCATTACCCCATGAATACTTGCATGAAATACTCGGTCTCACCCCAAACCCGCGACAAAAAACGCGACGGGATCGGATTCGTTTCCCCATTTTTCACCAACCCCCGAACCATTTTCGCCTTGCTATTTGACATAACGTTGGAAACGAATAAGGGGGCCCCTCCGGCGTGGTTCGACAGGCCTGTCCTGAGCGTAGCCGAAGGGCTCACCACGAACGGATGCCCGTTTCCGCCTCTGGGTACCCGCCTTCGCGGGTGTGACGAGTGGGGGCTAAGGTATGTCCACGGGCAGGCCAAGCTCCATCGAGGTTGCCCTGAGCCATTCCGCCGTCTCGCTGCTGAGGGGGATGCCGTTCGCCAGCCGCTCTTGCTCCGTCTCGTGCTCAATGAGGCCCGGATAGAGGACGCGTTCCTCGCCGGGAGCGGGCTTGGTCTGGCGCAGGGCGCTTAGCATTCCGTCCATGTTCTCCTTGAACTCGCCCAGATCGGTGAATTTGGAGATGTCGTAGGCGATGAAAGCTCCCTTCATGCCGTTGCGCAGCTTCTGCATGCTTGGTACCGCGCCTGCCAGCAGCGTAGCCAGCACCTCTGGGACCAGGGATAGCGCGTAACCCTTATGGGAGCCCATCTCGCGGGTGCTGCCCAGCGGCAGATGGAAGAACTCACCGGGAGGCGGAGCAGGGCCCAATTCCATTATTGGCGTGCCCTGGCTGTCCGAGATCCATCCCGCCGGGACGTCCTTGCCCGCCTCGCGAAGTAGCTGTACCTTGTTGGCGATGGGCACCGACGCCGAGATGTCGATGAGCAGGGGGGCTTCCCTGCCGGCAGGCGCGGCCAGCCCGATTGGGTTGGCGCCCAGCCTGGGTTCCGCGCCGAAGGTGGGCAGAACGCCCACTCCGCCGCTGGAAGCGGTCATGCAGACACCCACCATGTCCTGTCGCGCTGCCAGCATGGCGAAGTGTCCCACCGCGCCCAGGTGACCGCAGTTGGCCACGCTGATCATGCCGGTGCCGAAGCGGTGCGCCTTTTCCATCGCCGTCTCCATCAGCTCGCGGCCTATGGAGATTCCCAGAGCGCGGTCAGCGTCGATGGTGGCGGTGGCAGGCGCTTCTTGGACGATGCGCCAGTCCGGCCTTGGATTGAGGAGGCCGTCGTGGAACTGCTGCACGTAGCCGCGCAGCATGTTGACGCCGTGGCTCTCTATGCCGCGCAGGTCGGTGGCAACCAGCACCTCGGCTGCATCAGCGGCGTGCTCATCGGTGAGGCCAAGCGCTCTCAGTATGGCGGCGGCGGTTTCCCTGAGAGGGCCGGGGGCCACCCGTATGCGGTCAGTGGTCAACTATTCACCCTCGAAGAAGCGCCTTACGTTATCCTGGTTCAGAGCGTTGACCTTCTCTTCAGGCACGCCCAACTCAATGAGGCGCGGCAGCACACGTCGCTTCACAAAGAGATAGCCGTCCGGGTTGCGCTGCCAGCGCGACTCCCGTTCATCGGCGTTGGCGCGGTGCTGCCGCAGATTGAAATCGTGGGACAGCATGATGCGGTCGCCGTAGCCCCGGTCTATCAGCTCCTTGAGCACTTGCGTGCGAGTCTCCCAGTCCGGGTCGCTACCCGGAAAGTGGTCCATACCGAGCCACGCTCCCTTTTCCACCAGGCCGCCCAGGTATTCCAGGTCCGTGGTGTCGTTGCTGTGGCCTATGCAGACGCGGTTGAGGTCAACGCCCTCCTCTTGGAAGATGCGCACCTGGTCATTGCCGACGCGCGCCGGCGCGAAGGTATGCGTTAGGATGGGCACGCCGGTCTCCTTGTGGGCGCGGGCCACGGCCCGGCTCACCGGCTCGAAACGCTCCGTGATACCCTCGCGGTCCGTCGACAGCTTTATGACACCGGCCTTGATCCCGGTGCCCTCTATTCCCTCTCGCACCTCCCGCACGTAGAGGGGAGCGATCATATCCGGCTCCGCGCTGACGAACTCGCGGGGCGGCACCAGCCAGCTTCCGGTGGTGCAGATGATGTTGACCCCGCTCTGGCGCGACACCTCCTCCAGCAGGAGCACGTCCCGTCCTAAATCGAAGGGGGCCATGTCTATGATGGTGCTCAGTCCCTCGGCAAGGCACTCCTTGAGGTGGGCCACGGCCGTCTGGATGGTGCCCTCCCTGTCGATGAAGTCCGGATAGACCTCCTTCATCCCGGCCGACGTGCTCAGCACGTGCTCGTGGACAAGGGTGTAGCCCAACTCCGAACTGTCGATAGCACCTAGGACTGTGTTGATTGTTGTCATGGTAGGCCTCCTTTAGTTCGGCATCACAAATCTAGAATAGTGCGAATACGCTCCTCAACATCGGACATGACTAACTGCGAGACAGAACCCCATCTGGTGATTAGACGTTCCTTAGATATTGACCTTATATCTTCGCACTTAATAAAGCTTCGTTGCTTTAGACCTCCTTGTGGAGGCTCTACTACAACATGCATTGGGATGTTTCGTTCCACACGAGTAAGCGGAACAACAATCACAAGATCAGCAGGCCCATAGTTGAAATGATCGATGGACACTATTAAGCAAGGCCGTGTTCCAGCTTGCTCACGGCCTTGTATTGGGTTAAGGCTGACTAGCCAGATTTCTCCTCTGGATGGGAGGGGATGAATCAATATTCCTCTTCCAAATCGTCGTTCAATGTCGCGTTCCAAAGACGTCGTTCTTCCAGTTCTTCAGCCCATCGTTTAGGTTGAACGCGCAAAGCAGCAAATGCCTCATTGGTACGTTCGATCAATAAGTAACGTTTGTATTCCTCAACAGCTTTAGCAATTACAGATTGCATGGACTCATTTGATTCTCTTGCAATTCGTTGCACAGTCTCCCGTGTTTCCGGTGAGATTCGCACTGTTACGGACATAGTCAACTCCTGACTTGTTTACTAGATTGTATACAAACTAGTGACATCATCGCAATTGCAACTTCTCGCTCGACTCATTACTATTCAGAAGGAAACGCCAAAGGAGCTAAACATGCCGCTGGTCATCGGAGTAACGGGATCCATAGCTGTGGGGAAGGGCCTGGTCTGCCAGACACTGGTCGAGCTGGGCGCCGTCCACTGCGACGTGGACAAGCTGGTGCACCGGATGTACGACCCGGGGAAGCCCGCATTCGACAGAATAGTGGCCATCTTCGGCGAAGACGTAGTTGGCGATGACGGCTACATAGACCGTCGAGTGTTAGGCTCCAAGGTCTTCGGCAAGCCGGATGAACTGAAGAAGCTGACCGATGCCATAGGCGACATGACGTCCGAGGTGCGCAAGCAGATCGAGTTGTGGCGCGCCACTATGGGCGACGGCGAGACGGCTGTGCTGGAAGCCGTCAACTACGTGGAGCGAGGCCACGGCCAGTGGTGCGACGTCACCTGGCTCGTAGCCACCCATAAGGACGAGGCGAGACGCAGGTTGATGGAGCGCAACAACCTGACCCGCGAGCAGGCCGACCAGCGCCTGGCCAGCCAGGTGCCATGGACACAGCGCGAGCCGGCGTCCGACCTGGTCATCCACAACGATGGGACGCCCGAAGAGCTGGTCTCCACCATAAAGCAGGAGTACGACAAAGCGCGCCGCCTCTTCGATGAGGGAGAACTGCCCACTTCCCGGTTCCACGACTGGTGGGCGGTGAACCGCACTTACTAGGGTGTAGGCAACATGACACAGATATCTCCGCACGTTTACAGGCTGTTCATTGAGGAACCCGTGGATGGGTTCGGCGCGATGCACGCCGGTGGCACCAACATCTACTTTGTGGGCGACCCCAAGGAAGAGATGGTTGTCATAGATACCGGCGAACATTACCGAGACTGGACGCAGCGCATCCTGGAGTACCACCGGGGCCTGGGCAGCCCCAGGATAAGCGCCATCCTCATCACGCACGGTCACGGCGACCACGTAGGCGGCGCGGACCGTTTGCAGGAGGTCATGGACTGTCCGGTGAGATGCCACCCCAGGCTTGCTCCAAGGATGCAGCGCGTGCTGGGACCGGGCGCGGTGGAGAAGCTGCGCTCCAGAGAGATCGTTCGCGCCGGCGGCGCGGCACTGCGGGCCCTGTTCACCCCGGGGCACGAGGTAGACCACGTCTGCTACTACCTGGCTGCCGATAGGGTGATGTTCACCGGAGATACCGTGCTTGGGGGATCATCGTCGTCGGTGCGGGACCTTGGCTCCTACATGAGATCGCTGCAACTGCTCGCCGGATTCAAACCGGACAGGGTGTTTCCAGGTCACGGCAGGCTGGTGGAAAACGGCGCCGCGTACATCCGGCAGTACATAGAGCACCGCTTACGGAGAGAAGGGCAGATACTGGCAGCGCTTGGGGACGGACATACGGACGTTTACGATATTGTGAGAGCGGTCTACCCCAAGAATTTGCGCCGTGTGCTCAGGGAAGCGGCGGCGCGAAACGTGCGGACGCACCTGGCAAAGCTGGTAGAGGAGGGTAGGGTGCGGGAAACGCCGCCCGGCTACTTACCGGTACCGGCAAGTACCGCCGACCACGAGGCGTAACCCGCGCTCACTCCCTTCGACACGCTCAGGGTGAGCGGGGTGGCCGGGTACTGGCCAGGGCAACCACAAGGGTTGCCCCTAC
>DAOUKI010000088.1:0-27130 GCA_034421495.1 Dehalococcoidia bacterium
TCGTTGACCAGCTGAGCTGCTTCCAGAAGATCGTCCTCACGCACAAAGCCGGCGTAGATGAGGTCGTCGCCCCGCAGTTCGGCGAGCTTTTCCAGGAACTCCAGGTTCGCCACCTCTTCGGGAATGGGAGGAATGGCGAAGGAGGAGAACTCCTCCATACCTGAAGACTTGACCTGGGCGGCGAGGAAAGGCGGCACGTACTTGGTCAGGTCCATCCTGAGCGGCAGGACGGCCAGGTAGGTGGCCAGCACCTTTTCTCCGGCCAGGTAGTACAAGATGGCGTGGCCTTTGGGCTGGTCCCGGCTTCCTTTTTCGAACGTTATGTCCATCGCCCTATGATAATCGACTAATCGATCCTGAAGGATAGCTGTGCGCTGCCTTGCGCAGTTCTAGCTGCTGTCGTCTGCGCCGTTGCCGCCGTTGCCCCTGACAAAGTTCTGCAGCATGCTGGTGAACTCCATGGGGAAGATGAACTTGGTGGCTTGTCCCTCTCCCAGATCCTTCAGCGTTTTGAAATATTCCAAGCTCATGGTGCGGCTGTCCGCGCCCTGGGCTACGGTGTTTATCTGGTCCAGGGCATTGGAGTACCCCTCCGCGTTGAGGATTTCGGCCTGCCGGGTTCCTTCGGCGCGGAGGATGGCGGCTTCACGCTCGCCTTGGGCGGAGAGAATGGCGGCCTGCTTTTCTCCCTCGGCGCGGTTGATCTGGGCCTGTCTCTGGCCTTCCGACTCGGTGATGTCGGCGGTCTTGATGGCGGCCGCGGACTTCTCGCGCTCCATGGCGCTTTTCACGCCGGGAGGCGGGTCGATCTCGTTGATGGCCACTCCCTGCACCTTAACGCCCCAGCGTCCCGTGTTCTCATCGAGCGCCAACTGGAGCTGGCTCTGGATGCGCTCGCGTTCCGAGAGAGCTTCGGCCAGGCTGACGTTGCCCATGATGGCGCGCAGTTCGCCCATGGCAAGGTTGCGCACCGCCAGCTGGTGGTCTGCCACCTCCAGGACGGCTCTGTCGGCCATCTCTGGCACGACGCGGTAGTAGAGGACAAAGTCCATGTCCACCACCACGTTGTCCTTGGTAATGTACTGCTGGGTGGGTACGCGTTCAGGCACTTCACGGGTGTCCACTACCTTTCCCGTCTCCAGGATAGGTACCAGGAAGTGGAAGCCTGGGCCCTTGACGTCGCCTACGTAGCGGCCAAGGCGGAACTTCACCATTCTTTCGTACTGTTTGACTATTACTATACCGGTTGCCATATTCTCCTCCTAGCACTATCCCCTTTTAGATAACGTTACCATCTGGAGGGGAGTTTGGCTACGGGGGGCCGCCCCGCCCCTGGGTTCCTGCCTGCGCAGGAACGACGGTCGTGGGGGCTGGCAGACGGCAGGCCGGCGGTGGTTAGGAACAACTCTTGTCCGGACTCTGGTGGAGTCCAGTATTTGGAATTGGCATCCAGTAGCTTATGGGGGTGTTGAATGGCTGAATAGGGTGGCGTTCCAGGTTGTAAAGGTTTTGCCAGCCAGGTGAATCGTGAATCATTGCCCATGCCGCAACGGCAGCGAGCGTAGCGTCCCGTTTGTGGTCATTAGTTAGCCCTTCCGTTGCGCATTTAACCATCTCTACCTCTTCACGCTTCTTGGAATGTTTATACAATAGGCATTTCAATGCCTTGGGATGTGCCTCTGTAATCTTCAAACCCCAAGTCTCATGGAGGTATCTACCTATCAACATGCCTTGCACAAGGCACGCTCCCCTCAGACTGTTGACCTGCAGAACGCTCGCTGTTCGCAATCCCTTTTCGGTCAATGCACATCTGAGAACGTCGTCAACCGTTCTGCTTCCTCTGGGGCTCCAAAACATCGGAGCGTCGATTCCGGCGGCAAGAACAGGAAGGTTCCCGGGCGATTCATGGCGCTCTAGCGCTCGCTTCACTTGGCATAACGCGTCGCAAGCGTCATCGGCCAAGCCTGTTTTTAGGGGATTTTGCAGGAGGCCGTTGCTGACTCTGCATATACTCCAACCAAACTTGCCTCTACCGCCGGGGTCGAACCCCAATATGAAGCCATTGGGTTCAATGTGTAAGTCCACTGTGTCTAAGTAACCTCCGCCGAAGACGGCGGCTCATCGGGCTCAATAGGGGCTACGGTCAGCATAATGCCGTCCACGGCAACAATGCGCACCTGCTGTCCCTCGGAGAGGGAACCGCGTCCCTGCAGCACTGCCGTCCATGTCTCCCCACGGGCGCGAACCGTGCCCCTGGGGTTGAGGTCGCTGGTGGTCTCCACCACCTGTCCAATCAGGTCTACAACCTCCGGATCGGGCGGGCCGTGTCGGGATTGATAGGCGAACCTGACTACAAGGCCCCCTCCGAATCCCAGGACGAGGACGGTGGGGATGAGCACCCAGAGGCTAACGGAGATGGAGGGCGGCGCGGTTGGAGAAGGCACCCCGGTGTGGAAGAAGAGCAACAGTCCCCCCAGCAGCAGGCTGACGATGGCGCCGACTCCCAGAACGCCAAAGCCCGATACGTAGTATTCCAGTAGGGCGAGCCCGAAGGCCAGCAGGATGAGGATGGCTCCGGCCCAGTTCACGGGCAGGTTCCCCAGTGTGACCCAGGCCAGGACAAGCAGTATGATTCCGGCCACTCCGGGCAGTATGAGGCCGGGGTTCAGCAGCTCTACGAACAGGCCAAGGCCTCCCAAAGAGAGGAGCAGAAACGATATGTTGGGATCGGCTAGGAAGCGGAGAAGACGCTCCACCATGCTCAGTTCCATGGTTCGCACGGTGAGGCCCTGCGTGTCCAGTGTGACCTTTGGGCCGCCGGGAGGCCGCAGTGGGGTCTCCAGGCCGTGCACCTGCTGGAGCAGGTCATCCACATCGCTGGCGATGAAGTCAATCATGTTTTCGGCAAGAGCCTCTTCCGAAGTGAAGGAGAGCGCCTCCAACACGGTGGCCTCCAACTGCTCCGCGTTTCTTCCCCTTACCTCGGCTATGCCGCGCATCTCGGCTGCGGCGTCCTGAAACGCCTTGGACTTGAGGGTATCGGGCAGGTCTTCACCACTGCCCGATATGGGGCTGGCGGCCCCAATGTTGGTGCTTGGCGCCATCACGGCAAAATTGGCCGATGCCGTGATGAACGTACCCGCCGAGGCCGCCCTGGCTCCTCGAGGCGCTACGTAAACGGCGGAGGGAACGTCGGCTTCCAGAAGGTGCTGGGTTATCTTGCGGGTCGAATCCAACAGGCCGCCCGGCGTGTCCAGGCGTATGATGACCATCTCCGCGCCGTCCCGTTCGGCCTGCTCTACGCCCCTGGCGATGAACCCCTCCGAGATGGGGTTGATGATGCCTTCGACTTCCAGCAGCAGGACGTGCCGTTGCTGACCCTGTACGGAGCCGGTCAGCCCCGCCGCAATGCAGAGCAGCGACAACAGGGCAACGAAGGTGCGCCAGGTAAAGAACGGCCTTGGTAGTAGAGCCTTCATCTCTCAAGGATAACATTACTTCATTGACATGAGTAATACGCGGGGACATAATCCACTGGTCAGGATGGAGCATAGGAGGAGGCATCATGGAGCGCACAGGGAAGATGGAATCGCTGGACTTGAACTGCACCATAGTTGGCGCTACCGGTTCGGCTACCAGGGGAGGAGCGCCGTTCATCGCCAGCACCAGTGACGACCCGTATACCACACGGACAAGGGTGGTGGCGGTAGAGCCGGGGGACGGGTACAGGTTTGTAGCCACGCAAATCGTCACCTTGCCGGGTTATGAGCCCGTGGAGTTCCACCACATGCACACGCGCGGAGTGAACGAGAAGGGGTTTGCCTACGTGTGGTCCGGAGCGCCGCCCAACACGCAGTACGAACCCGATTACAGCGAGGCGTACGGCATTCCGTTCGAGCAGTTTGGCAGGATGCTGCTGAGCAGGTCGGGCTCCGTAGCAGAGGGCATCGAGCTCTTGGAGTCCATTCCCAGGGCGTTTCACGGGAACTTCCTCCTCGCGGATGCCGGGGGTGAGGTGGCGTTGATAGAGGTGAGCACACAGTCGATGCACGTGGAGACGCGCACCAGGGACGGCTGGCTGGCGCGAAGCAACCACTGGGTATCGGAGGAGATGGCCTATAAGGGGCGCTCCTCAGGCGTAAAAAGCTCCAGCGAGGTGAGGTTGAAGAGGGCCACGGAGCTGATGGGCAACGGAGAAGGCCGCATAGACGTTACCTACCTCTCCGACCTCTACCGCGACCACGAAACCCTGGCCGAGACCGGCTGGTCCATATGCGCGCACGGGCACACGAAATCTTCCGACGGAGAGCGTAGTGGCACCGTGAGCTCTGAGATACTGGAACCGGCCAGCAGGACGCTGAGCTACTGCTATGGCTGGCCCTGCGGCGGGCCGGTGGACTACTCCGGTGAGCAGGACTACCAGGAATACTCCTGGGGCCAGTATCTGCCGTTCAGCCTGGACCAGCTTGAGCCAGGCGAGTACGTTACTCCTGAAGGAAGGCTTACGCCCCTGGCAGTGCGGTACCTGGCGAAGAACGGGGAGAACGGCCACTCCGGCTAGAGTCTAGCAGAGGATACGGATAATCACCTTGAAGCGCCTCATGGCGCAGACGTGGGCCAGCTCTTCAAAGGCTGTTATCTCCGCTGTGTTCCATTCGCCGTTGTTGGCTATGCGGTCTCCCACTACGGGAAACGGCGAATCGCTTTCTACTATGCGGTGTCCCGCGGGGGAACCGTCTTCGGTATATAGGTACCAAGCTGCGGCTGTGGTCATGGGTGATGCTCCGGCCTAGGGCTACTTCTCTACCTGCTCCGTCTGGCTGTCGGAGCGGGTGATGGCAATATGGGCGAACTCGGAATCGCTGGTGGCGCCGTGCCAGTGCTTCTCGCCGGCTGAGATGAGTATGACGTCGCCGGTGGCGACCTCCCGCTGCTCCGTCTCGGTAGCGACAATGCCTTTGCCGTCCGTCACGATGAGTATCTGCTCGCTGGTATGGGTGTGCAGCTTGTTGCGTACCCCTTTCCCGAAACCGATGATATTGGCGTTGTAGTCCTTGCTTCCCGGCGTTACCGGCTGGCGGGTAACGTCCGAGTGGGTGAACAGGTCGCTTAGGTACTGCTCTTTGTCAACTTGAGACGGTCTGACGATCTGCACAGGGTGGCCTCCGGTGGAAAGATGCTTGGCATTATCCGCTATGGGCTGGGAACGGGCAAGGAGGGCAGTCTGAGCTAGTTGAAGGTGCGGAAGACGAGCGCCTTGCGGACGCGGTTCCATGCCGAGCGGAGTCGCAGTCCTTCCATAAAGGAAATGGGCGAGTTGCCGTATATCGACCTGCTGTAGGTGTTGCAGATGTAGCCGATGTCTTCGCTGGCTTCAGGGACGGCCCGGGACAACGCGCGTCCAAACTCCAGCGGAGTATGGGTCAGCTCAGGTTGGGTAACCAGCAGACCGGACATGCGGCGCATTCTGAAGTAGGTGAGCTCCGGGCGCGGCAACCGCAGCATGAATCTGTGCCAGAGCAGCCATAGAGCAGCAATCCAGGCAACCATTGTAATGATCAAGAGCAGTCCGCCTGACCCGAATGGCGATGCGGTAAAGGAAAGAGGCGGGGGCCGGCCGCCTTCGCCGCCTTCCAGTCGACCGCCTGGAAGGTCTTCGTTGAGCCCTTCCCTAGTCTCTTGCGTTGGGGAATCCGCGGGCGCCACCTCTGGAATCGTTGCTGGCGCCGCTTCGCCGAGTCCTGTTATGGCAAGGTAGTCCTGGGCCGTCTGGGGTATGGGGTCAAATATCGGAGAAGGCTCAAACGGTATCCAGCCCGGCCCGGGGAAATAGGTTTCAACCCAGCTGTGCTTGTCCTTTTCCCTCACGGTGAATGTTCGAGTTTCGGGATCAACGACACCAGTGTTGAAACCGGACACCAGCCGCGCCGGTATACCGGCGGAACGGAGCATCACCGTCATTGCGGAAGCAAAGTGGTCGCTATGGCCCGCTTTGCTCTCGAAGAGGAAGTGGTCGACACGGTCGTCGTCGAACCTGGGAGGAGCGGGATCGGTCGCATACTCCAAATCACGTAGGTAACGCTCAATAGCCAGAGCCTTGTCATATGGGGTAACCGCGCCCTGGGTGACCTCTTGCGTCAGTCTGTGGACTCTGTCCGGCAGGGAATCGGGAAGCTCCAGGTAGTGGTCAATAACCCAATCCGGATAGTCCGTGTCCGCGCTGCGTATTTCAGCTTCCGTAAAAATGGGAACACGCATAGTGCCAAAGTATACGTCGCCTTCGCTGAGGCGCTCCTCAGCGCGGACTGTGATGACGTTTCTCTCCACCGGAGAGTCGGCATGGGTCTCAACCTCCAGCCTGATGGGCATGGAGTCCAGGCCGGTCTGAGGTATGTATAGATATCTTGGAGATGAATCCAGCTGCACCCTGAAGCTGAGTCCGCCTATGGCCTGCGCTTCCTCCGGCTCGTCTTCCAATGCCAGGGCCTCGGGTGAAATGAAGAAGGTGAACGCCGTCTCGGAGATTGTGGCGTCGGTGATCCAGCCCCCGGAGGTGTAGGTGGTGTATGCCCGGGCTTTCCAGTAGGTTGGTGTGGGGATATCTCCCCTGAACACGGGTTCCTCGCTGATGGATGCATTGGGCTGAATAGCCAGCACGGGACCGAAGAGATAAGGCGAGTCCTTCTTGCTTTCTATAGCGGAAAAAAGGCGCCCAAACTCTTGCTGGAACAGGGAGGCAGGTTCCCGGGAGACGTTCCATACGCCGGTTAGAGCCTCGCTTCTTGTGCGGGTATCCGGAAGTATGAACACCAACCCCACAATCAGTGAGGAGAAGACCACGGCTATTCCAATCCATACCCTGCGCAGCGACGCCGGGTAGGAGATGCCCTGCTTGTTCAGATACTCTTGGCGTTGCAGGGACGTGAAGCGCGCCACCAAGAGCAAGGTCACCAGCAGGAACGGGAAGACAACTGAGAAGTGAGCTTCCGGAAGGTAGGTCAGGTTGATGAACAGGCCCACGGAGGCGGGCACTATGGCTATCCATATCTTGTTTAGCCTGAAAACGGCCCACGCCGAAACATACCCCGCTGACCAGGCCACTGCAGATAGAATGACCGCAAAGGGAACGGCATCAGTGCTGATACCGTTGCCAAAGATTGCATTTATCCAGGCCCACAGGCGTGTATTCAGGTCGGAGACGCGCTCTGTGAAGCTCTCTCCTTCAACCAAGCCTGTCGCCTGAAGATATACTAGTAAGAGGCCAAGAAGCGCGGCCGCTAGGTATGCCTTCCATCCCGCAAGGGGTGAGCGGGCGATGATGAGGCCGGCTAAGGCCCCCAACAAAACTGCCAGGGAAAGGGAAGCCGTGGACACCCACTCCGCGGACTCTATGGACCTGATCACTATAAGGGCTACTCCGGCGGTGAGAGCAAAGGTGATCCAGTCCTCCGTGCGCAGCCAGCGGAGCACGTCGACTCTGGGTATGGCCCTTGCCTGCATCATGACGCCGCCTTCCCGGCAAGGGAGGAACTTGCCGCTTCCGGCGCAGTCCGACGGAAGCTGAGGGCTTCGCTCAGATCGTCTCCCTGGCGTACAACGTAGCTCAGTGCGCCGCTCATATACAGTTGACTTAAGGCACGGTCGATGGCGCCCTCCGCTCCGAAAGAGTGCGGGTCTATGAGGATTGCCACTATCTGGGGCACTTCGTTCACCATGGCGTTGACAGCCTGAATCCAAGCCCCGCTGGTGGAAGGGGTGATAATCACCATGCTGGAGGACGTGGCGAACAGATTGCGATCTTCCCTGAGCACTTCAGCCAGGGAGCGAGTCCCTTCGGCCTTGGCCACTGCCAAGACCCTCAGTAGGTCGTCGTGGGCTGAGGCGCTCCTTTGAGGCGAGACGACGTACTTCTTATCGCCGTAGGCAATGAACCCCACCGGTACGTCCATGTTCATCATCTTGTTGGCTACGGAAGCGGCGAGAGTAACGCCCGTTTCCTCCGTGTTGTCTATCTCATCGCCGAATTGAACGTCCCGGTGCAAGTCCAGAAGTATCCAGGCGTGACTTCTGGTGTCTCCGTCGAACTCTTTGACCATAAGCTTGGCCTGGCGCATTGTGGAGACCCAGTGGATGCGCCTCATGGCATCGCCGTACTTGTAGTCCCGTATGGTGGATACGGATGGGGTGATGTCCTGAGTCAACCTACGGCTGATGCTGGGATGAAACCCCTGGCTGGCCGATAGCTGGAAGTAGGGCACATCCACGGTGTGTGGATAAACGGTGATCTCATTGACGCCGGGGAAACTCCTTTGGAAGCTGAATATGCCAAAGAGGTCGCCGGCGAATGCTTGGGCCGGGCCCAACTGGTAGACGCCGCGCTTCCTCAGAAGAGCTTCCGCCTTCCAGACATTTGCCCGGTAGGGGCCCATGTTCAGTACGGCGCCTGTCGGCTGGCCGGGCAGCTGGGCCATATCCTGCACTTCCAGGAAGAGCTTCGGAAAGGGGCTGGCGTTCCTGATGAACAGCTCCGTTTCCACGTAGTCTCCAACCTGAGCCCGGCCAGACTTGCGTCGCGCGGAGATGGAGATGCCGGCCAGGTTCAGGCGCGTCAATAGGAAGCTGGCCAGCAGAGAGGCCAGCAACACGTAGAACATGAAATAGAAGACGGTAAAGCCTGAACTTATGGCGGAGAACAGCGTCAGCCCCGTTATAGTCAGTACCGTATAGAAACGCTTGGTCAAGATATGTCCTTCCTCTGGAACATGGTTGTATCCGGGTCTGCAGCAATGTCGGCGGAGACGCGCTCTTCATGCCCGGTTTGGTCAGTTGAGCCGGTGAAGACTATCCTCGCTAGCGCTATCAGTATAGCCATAGCGCCGGGTACGGTTCCTGCGAAGAACGGCACCCAGAATGAATAGGGGAGCCATATCTTGCTAAAGGTCCAGTACCTGGAAATCCCATCATAGAAATATATGGAGCCTATCTGCAAGAACAGGCCGGTTGCCACCAGTATCAGAATCCCCAATACCGCCAAGCCCCGCGTGGTCATGCCAGCGCCGACTATGAGCAGGCTGCTCAGCCCAACGCACGCGCTGTATGCATACAGCGTTCTGCTCGGCAAGGTCACAAATGCGAAAGAGGACATGATATCGACTATCACCGAGCTATAGAACAGGAGCAAGCTGGCCGGTACCACGGCGGCTACTAGCAGAGCCGCGGAAAAGGTGCGCTTCCTACCCGATAGAGCCAGTTCCGCGACTACCATGACCATCAGCGGGATGCTGAGGCTGAACACCCAGAACGGAGGGAACAGCGACTCAAGGTCTTGCTCGTAGACGTTGGTGTAGACCGCTGGAATGAATCGCAGAAGCGGTAGAGCGAGCACGAGCAAGAGAAGCAGGCCGAACACGGAGAGGTCAAGGTAGCGGTTCGTGGCGCCTAGGCCCAGGGCAGCGGCTCCGACTACGAGGCCCAATAGAAGAGTGGCGGTAGCGCCAATGACCTGGTGCTCCGGGTTGGGGTACTGGCCGGAAATGGTGAAAATGGCGACGGCAGAGGCGAGCAACGATCCTCCCGCAATCAACGCCGCTGCGCGAGCCAGTATGTTGGGAGCGTCTTTGTAGTGTTGAGATACCGCTATCTCAACAGAGCTAAACGGAGTGCGTGCTGCTATGTCCATCATGCTCATAGGGGTAGGAGGTATCCTACCAGGCACGGCGGAGACGGTATGGATTGCCTCCTGGAATTTTATCGCATAATAGCATTTTAAGACAGTCCAGGGATTAAGTCCCGCGGCGGTGCCTTTGGCGCTTCTTTTTGTCGGCCTCCTTGTCGATTCTGTTGGCATACCATCCGGCCAAGGGCGCCACGGAAGCTCCGTGGATAGCCGCCGAGGCGAGGACTACCACTCCTACCGTTGCCAGCAGCGCTTCCGACTCAACGAGGTTAGCCTGCACAACCAGTAGGGCCAGTAGGAGCGAGTTGAGCCCCCTGGGACCGAACCAGCCCACCAGGAAGTGGGCTTCCCATCTCATTCTGGGCCTTGCTAAGACCAGGCCAAGCACGGACGGTCTGATGAGAAAGATTACAAGCACAGCCAGGAGTAAAGCGGGCCAAATATACGATGCCGTGAGTATGCCGGATAAGACTGCGCCGAATAGAATGAAAGCCACCATCATGGCCATTTCCGCGGAGGTTTCTCCGTAGTCCAAGAAGCAGCTGCAGAGCGTTTGGTTCAGGAGCACAACGGCAAGGCCGGCAAAGAAAGCTGCCAGAAATCCGTCTCCACCCAGTGCGGTAGCGGCGGAGTAGGAAGCCAGCACGAGACCCAGACCAAACAGGGCCTGGTACACTCGTTTGACGCCAAGGCGCTCATTGCTCTTGGCCATCAACCAGGAGCCCAAGCCTCCAATGATGAAGCCGACGGCAGGCCCCAGGACGAGCAGCCTGAAGAGAAAGCCGGCCCATTCCAGGGGAGCGCCGATCTCCGACTGGGCCACTGCTATCAGAATCAGTATGACCGGCAATACTACGAGGTCGTTGGTGCCCGCTTCTATCTTCAATACCTGCCTCACGGGTCTAGGTATGCGCTCGTCTTGGAGGATTTCGCGGAGTATCACAGGGTCGGTCGACGCTAGCACAGCGCCGCCGATGAAAGCCACGGTCCAGGTGAAGCCTAAGATCAATGCTAAAGGCAACGCTCCCAACGTGATGATCAGCACCGTCCCAGGCCCCAGTATCAGGGCGGGTACGAGCCACCGTTTGCCGAGCTCCTTGATCTGTATTTGCAGCGCGTCCAGGAACAGCACCAAGGACAGGGTTAGGGTGGCGACTACCTCCAAGATTGGATCCTGAGGAGATACGGCGATGAAGCCCAATCCGTTTTGCCCCAGGACAAGCCCAAGGGTAAGGAACATCAATGGAAAGCTCAGCGGAGACCTCTGGATGAAACCGGAGGCAAGGGCGGTAACAATTAGAACGGTGGCCAAGAGGCCAAACGCCGTAGGGAAATCAGCCAACAAACCTCCAATCCGAAACAGGCCGTGCCATGCGAGCTGTACATGGGGGATACGGAGTTGTTACGCAGTGCCTATGATGAGTAGTCAAGATTCAAGAGTCCCGTCCGGGTCGTGGCCTTCCAGGGCCCTCATGTAGCCGGGGAGTATCCGTTCCGCGTAGACCCGTTCCAAGTCATCCATCAGATTCTTGGGATCCGAGTGGTAGCAAATATAGGCGGATGTCTCTTTATCGAAGACCTTTATGATTTCGCGGATGTTGTCCGTAATTCCACCCGTGCCGGTGAGTGCGCCTATGACTTTCCCTTCGTCATAGGCGATGGCGAACTCGCCCAGTGTGCCAGAGCGGCCACCGGCAAAGATAACCACGTCGCAGCTTCTGATGTTCTCTATCTCTCTGCCCATAAGTCCGCTGCCTGTATAAATGATAGCATCGTAGGCGCGGGTGGGGGCGTTATATTTGCCCACGTGCTCGAACATGTCGAGAGCGGGGGAGATTCCCACGACAAGTCCTCCCTCCGATTTTGCTCCCAGTACGGCGTCGTGAGGCAGCCCGGGCGCGGCGCCGGTGATGAGCACGTAGCCGCGGCGCGCTATCTCTTTGCCCAACTCGTGGACCGTGTGCCGTGTCTGGAGAGCCAGATCACCGCCGGCAGAGCCCATGACGCCAACGGCAAGTCGCGGGACTACGGAGAATTCATGCGTGTTGTTGTTCATAAGGTATGCCTTTCAACGTATGTTTGCTTCCAATATTGGGGCAGGATAGTCTAGCTACTAGACCCGCTCAAGCTATCTATGAACTCACGGAGTTTATCCCAGTACGGCGTTCCGCCGACCAGGTAAGTGTCGTTGTGATCTGCGCCGTGGATGACGTAGAACTCCTTGGGCGTGTTGGCCGCTTCAAAGAGGGCCCTGCCCGCTTCCAAGGGAACGGTGTCATCAATGTCTCCATGCATTTGCAGCAAAGGCGCTTGTATATGGGGCACTTTGGCCGCTGAATCGTACTTTGTGCGCAGCAGCCGCCAGAGCGGCAAGAGGGGGTTGGCTTTCTGGGCCATGTAGGGCACTGAGGGGAAGCTTGACTCTAGGATTAGCCCGTAAGGCGGTTCTTGCCTGGCTAGCTCTACGGCTAAAGCGCCTCCCAGAGAACGCCCGTAGTAGACGATTCTATTTGTTGAGATGTCCTCTCTCGATTTCAGGGAATCGAGGGCGGGCATGGCGTCAGGATAAGTCCCCTGTTCGCTGGGGGTTCCCTGGCTTTGCCCGTAACCGCGGTAGTCGAGGATGAACATGTTCACTGCCAGCTCATCGTGCATCTCCTTCAGGTTGCTTAGACGGTGGCTAATGTTCCCCGCATTGCCATGAAACCAGAGGAAGGTCACGTCTCTTGACCCGGGTACGTACCAACCGTGCAGTTGGACGCCGTCGCTGGCGGTGAAAACCACGTCTTCATAGGCCAAGCCTAACTTGGACGGGTCTGAGGTCAGATCTTTTTCAGGGTGATAGATGAGACGCCGTTCTATGAAACCTGTCATGTATAAACCGCCTAAGGTGATGGAAACGACGACCAGCGCCAGGGATATCGGTATGAGGCGTCTGGCCGTTTTAACTCTGCTCACACAGGTCCTCGCAGTCCCATATCAAGTTGACAACCCGTTACACGGGTGATGCACTCGCTCGCCCCTTCAATACCCGCAGGAGATTGTTGGTCGTGGCTTCCGCCACTTCGTCCACCGGGAGGCCCTTCAACTCGGCCAGCTTCTCCGCCACGTCTTTGATATCCTTGGGCTCCGTCCAGCGCAGCCTGTTTCGCTTGAAGTACTGCGGATAGGCATCGGTCTCCAGAACAATGCTGTCTAGGGGTATGTCCTTGACCGTCTCTTGAAGTTGGGGCAGGCGCAGAAGGGGCTTGCCGATGGACACGGCAAGGTCCATCTCCAAGCACGTTTTGGCTATGTCCGCGTCCCACTGGAAATAGTGCATTGCGCCGCCCACCTCTTGCACATTTTCCTCTTGTAGAACCTGCAATGTCCGGTAATGGTCGTCCAAGCGGCCGGGATACTCGCGTGAGTGGAAGATGACGGGCAGGTCGAGCTCTCTGGCCAGGCGGACGTGCTGGCGCAGCACCTGAATCTGCATCTCCAGGTCGGGCATGCCTTCGCTGAAGTCCAGCCCCACTTCGCTTATGCAGACCACCTTGGGATTGGCAAGCGCCATTGAACGGAACCTCCGGTAAGCGGCCTCGCTCATTGGTTCCGTAACGTCCATGGGATGGATGCCGATGCCGGCGTAGACGCTGTCGTACCGGTTGGCTAGATCGATGCACTTTAGCGACGATTCCTCGGTGACACCGGCAGTAACCACAAGTCCAACGCCTGCGTCGCCGGCTCTCTGCAGGATGTCCGGCGCCTCTTCAGGCTGGTACTGGTCAAGATGAGTATGTGAATCGGCCAGGTACTGAGGCGTGTCAAGCCAGGGCTGCATGATACAACCAATTGTATCAGGTCTTGATTAGCGGTCTAAGCCTGCGCGAATCTCTTTGCCTTGGGAGGCCTGGCGAACCAGACCAGCAGCGCCGCCAGCAGGTAGAGGCCGATGAACGCTGTGTAGGCAGGCCGGTACGACCCTACGATGTCGAACACCACGTTGATCAGGACAGGGCCCGCTCCCGCAATCAATACCTGCAGCGGCAGAGAGGTGGAGCGAACAGTGCCCAGTGTGAGACGGCCGTAGTAGTTGGCCCATATCACTTCCTGGACTATCATCATGCCGGAGAACCCTGCTCCGTAGAACACCACGCCCAGCCAGAGCATGACGCCTCTATCCGCCATAGCCAGGAAGGCGCTGGCCAGCATCTGTATAAAGAATGGGCTGATTCTAACGTGCGGCAAGTGCACCCGCTCGCTGAGGATTCCCCAGCCTGGCGCCACGGCCAGGGTGGCAAGCGAGCGCACCATGAGCAACGCCGCGATGTTGGCTGTGCCCAGGCCCAGGTCTTCCGCGTAGGGAGCTATGCTGATGTTGACGCCCTGGAAGGCCAGCATAGAGGAGGAGATGCCTATGATGAGCAGCCAGAACGCCGGGGTTCTAATCACCTCCCTGCGAGTCCACACTGCTTCTCCTGCGGCTGTTGTACTCCTGCGGGACGGATTGTCGGAGGCTTTGCTGTCAGGGGGAAGGTCTCCGTCGGGTTGGAGGCCAATGTCCTCCGGCCTGCGTCTCATCAGGATGGCGGACGGGATGACTACTACTATCCAGGCCAGGGCCGCGAAGAAGAGCCAGGCGGCTTGCCATCCCCAGACGGCGATTATGCCAACGGTAACCGGCGCGATGATGAGCATGCCGGTGTTGGTTCCCATGCCCGCCGTGGCTATGGCGCGCCCCCTGCGCCTAATGAACCAGTTGGAGACCGCGGTGTTGGTGACCAGCATGCCGGTGAGAGCAAAGCCCGCCGCCATGAAAACGCCCCTGATCAGATAGAACTGCCACAGGTTCCCTATTAGGCTGAGGCCCAGGAAGCCCAAGCTGAGCACTATTCCGCCGATAACCATGGGCACCCTGGGTCCATAGCGGTCGATGATGGGACCAAGAAGGGGCGAGGTAAGCCCTTCGAACAACCGCGCCATGCTGAGGACGACGGAGATGGCGGTGCGCGACCAGCCAAACTCGCTGTTCAGCGGGGTGAAGAACAGGCCGAGCACGGATGCATTGCCGCTGGCGAAGGAAAACCGGGACAGAAACGCCGCCCCTACAATTTTCCAACCGTAGAAATAGCGCGGTCTGTCGGTCTTCACTCCGGCGGCGCCTTATCCCGGACAAGACGCTCTATCCAGGCTATGACCGGGACGGCTGCCAAGGTGGCCGTCATGCCCAGCAGGAACGGCGCGGCGCTGGAGTCTCCATAGATGCCCGCCAGAGAGCCGCTGCTCACAGAGCCGATGACAACTCCCAGCGAATAGACGGCGTAGAATATTCCGAATGCCCTGCCCCGGGTTCTGGGTGACGCAGCTTCGGCCACTATGGCGGTCATAGTGGGGAAGAGTAGCCCGAAACCGCCGCCGAAGACTGCCATACCGGCAACTGCGCCAACCATTCCCTGCAAAGCGGAAAGCAGGAGCATTCCACTGCTGATGAGCAGCAGACCTGCAACCAGCGAGAGCAGCCTGCCTCGCTGCTCGCCCACTGAGACCAGGGGGCTGGCCATGATTGCCATGCCTATCACTGCGAAGGTGGTGAAGGGCAGGCCGGAGGCCGAGCCTGATTGGCCCTGTGCCGTTAGCCAGGTTGGCAGGTGAGCGACGAGCCCTCCCAGGCCTATGGTCATCGAGAGGGCGGCGGTATAAGCAATGAGAAGCCGCGGGTAGTTCACCCGGCCCGCTTCCCGCTTGGCTGATAGGTCTTGGTCCTCCCTTGCGAACGGTCGTGAGACGGATCGAGAAGCGATTAGGAACGTCGCGAAGACAAGGAGCATGAGCGAGGCGCTGAGTAGGAAAACGGCGTCGTAACTCACCGCGTTGCCGAGCGATGCCGCTATCAATGGACCGACGACCGCGGCGGCTGCTATGGATGCGCTGCTCCTGCCCATCATGCGCATCCTGCTGCCAGGTTCGGACGCATCGCCGATCATGGCGAATGCGCCGGGGGCAAGAATGGCCGCGCTCAGCCCGTGGGCCAACCTCGCCGCCAGCAGGTGGGCCGGTGAACTGGAGAGTACGTAGCCAAACAGGGCAAGAGCCGTTAGCAGCAGGCCTGCCTGCACGGGCGCGCTGCGTCCCCACCGGTCGAGTAGAAATCCGGCTGTGAGGTTGCCACCCAGGTTGGTGAGTGAGTAGGCGGCCACTATAATTCCGGTCATGGACGGCGTTGCTCCCAGGCTCCTGGCAAAGGGAGCAATGACCGGGAACTGCATGAAGAGGTCCAGGAAGGCGACGGCCACTACCAGCCGCGCCATCAGGATACCCGTCTGAGGCTGGAGCGGCGCCTCAGCCGTCGAGGCTCCTTCTTTCAAATGGGAATCTCCTAACCGTGTCGTGAATGCCCTAAAACTGTAGATAATTCCCGCGTTTCACGCAACCTGTGGCGCTTTGGATAAGGCGGAGTTGCTTTCTACAACGGGTGTTTTCGACTTGGGTCTGCTGGCGCCCAGGGTTGATAATCGGCTCTGAAATCGTGGGAGGTTTTCTATGACTGATAGCGATATACAGCGCTTGATTGCCGGACTGGCGGGATCAGTGCAGCTGTTCCATGAGCGCTTCGGGCTGGTGGGGCCGACGTCGCAGGGGGAGCTACTGAGCCGCATACCCATCCAGGAAGAGGAGGTACGCGAGCTGCATCAGGCCGTGCTCCACGAAACGCCGCAGCGGGTGGCGAACGAGGCGGTGGACGTGCTGTACGTGGCGATAGGCACGGTGCTGCGATTAGACCGTGACCTGGCCTCGGCGGCGCTGGAAGAGGTTATAGCCAAGAACAACGCCAAGAGCTGGGATACCCATCACGTAAACGAGGCGGGCAAGGTCTCGCCGCGGGTGTGAGAGGATAGGGCTTCTGAGGAGAACTCTTGGATCAAGCAGTTAAAGGTGGGTTCGCCACACTTCCCAATTGAAGAACGTGTGCGACCCTGAAGGCTTAGCATACGTTAAGATTCAAACAATATGATTCCGGGTGGATATACACATTTTATCTTCACAGATTTTTCGGGTGATACCGGTGTTGTCAGAGGGTCGACGGCATCAATGGTGTATTCGTGGGTTGTTGTCGAGCGAGACCAATACAAAACGGTGGAATCCTTGATCTTTCAGGCTAAGCGTCTGATTAATATGAAAGCCAGCGAGGAGATCAAGTATCGTACTGTCAGGCGACATAAGAATAGGGACAGAGTCTTAGACTTGCTTGTAGGCGCCCCTGTCAGGATCAGTATAGTTTACGTCTTGAAGAGCGGTGAAGAAGGAGTCCTTCCAGTTGAGGTTGGCAATGCTTTCCCAATCAAGAGCATGTTGGAGTGGATTGAAACTGTTAATCCTCACTCGCCTACAAAAGTTCAAATTGTGATTGACCAAACAAAATGGCAACACACAGACACTCTGACTAGAGATATTCTGACCGGAGACGGCGCTGTCAATGATGAGGATTTGGTATTTGGCCAATCAGGTTCTTTGGAGATTCTGCAATACGCGGATATAGTGGCTGGGTACTTTAGAGAGTTCCTTGAAAGGTTAACCGCAAGCGGAGTCCCGCCGTGCCGTATGTGTCTAATAAAGCATAAGCCACAGAACTGCCGCCTTCACCGGAGGGGATTCAACCATCCTGGGATGAAGATGTTTCGCCAGTGGTTCCATCTGCTTCTTGACGACGCGGATGGCAGGCGTTTCCTTGAGGGGTATTACACTGTGCCTGTTGATCGGTCAAAGGATTACAGATTCTTGGATTGTATAATCAACAGAAAATAAGGGAGCGATCCTCAGGGCGGGTGCTTTCCTCCCAGCATCACCGGCAGATGCCGGTGCAGCCTGCCTCCGCTGCGGAGACCACCCGGGAACCTCTCGGCTCCTAACCCATGTTCTGATCGCTCCGTCTACAGTCTATCATAACACGGTGACAGGTGTACAATATCCTCAGATTTAACAGGCGGGGCCACCGGAGGCTATGATACTCTTGGGGGACGAGGATGGAAGATAAGCTTGTCATTGCAGGAAAGAGTTTCACTTCCCGGCTCATGGTCGGCACCGGCAGGCACCGCTCCATGGAGGAGATGGTTGCCTCCGTAGAGTCCTCCGAGACGGAGATTATAACGGTGGCGATACGCCGCCTGGACCTGGACGATGCCGGTAAAAAGGGCATCCTGGACCACTTGGACTGGACCAAGTACACTATTCTGCCCAACACCGCCGGGTGCAAGACTCCGGAAGAGGCCCTGACCACGGCGCGTTTGGCCAGGGCAATGGGGCTATCCGATTGGATCAAGCTGGAAGTGCAGCCGGACCCCAAGTACCTCTTTCCCGATCCCATGGGCACGCTGCAAGCGGCGGAAAAGCTGGTCAAAGAAGGGTTTACCGTTCTGCCCTACATACACGCCGACCCCGTGCTGGCCCGTCAGTTGGAAGAGGTGGGTTGCGCCACAGTGATGCCGTTGGGGTCCGCCATAGGCTCCGGCCGGGGGATTCACACCGGAGAAGAGATTCAGATCATCATCGAACAGGCCAATGTTCCCGTTGTCGTCGATGCGGGACTGGCCGTTCCTTCCGATGCGTCTCAAGCCATGGAGATGGGCGCCGACGCAGTCCTGGTCAACACGGCCATTGCTCAAGCGACAGACCCTGTAGCCATGGGCCGCGCCTTCAAGCTTGGCGTGGAAGCGGGTCGCATGGCCTATCTGGCGGGCGGTATTCCCGTCAGGCAGTACGCCGTCCCAAGCAGTCCCACGGACGGCGCCGTGTCTACATGAACCACCCAAGCGGGCTGCCCTACCCCGCCCTCTGCCTGGTCACGGAGCTAAGCCTGGCCAGCGAGGAGACGCTGCTGGACAAGGTAGAAAAGGCGTTGGATGGTGGCGTAGACGCAGTGCAGCTTCGCGCCAAGGCTCTCGCCGCCGGAAGACTCCTCTCGCTCGCCCGGTCACTGCGCAAGATCACCGGCCAAAGGGCGTTGCTCCTCATCAACGACCGCATCGACGTAGCGATAGCCGCCAACGCCGGCGGCGTCCAACTGGGCGAGGACTCCATTTGCGTGGAAGCGGCGCGCCGTCTGGTTGGCGCGGATATGCTGGTGGGGCGCTCGGTGCACTCTGCAGAAGGAGCCGTTGAAGCTGAGGCCCAGGGAGCCGACTTCCTTGTCCTGGGCGCCATCTTTGCCAGCGATTCCAAGCCCGGCGTTGAGCCTGCAGGCATCGGACTGCTTGAAGAGACGGCGCGCCGGGTCAGTATTCCCATCCTGGCCATAGGAGGCATCGACCGGAATAACGCCGGGCAGGTAATCAGGTCGGGCGGTCACGGCGTTGCGGTCATCAGGTCAATCCTTGCCTCCTCCAATCCGGATCAGGCGGCGCGGGAGATAAAGCAATCTATGTCCGCAGCCGTACGTCAAAAGTGATAAAATCAAGGCAGAGAGATGATTACTTTGACCATCAATGGCAAGCCTGTGCAACTTGAAGGTTCCGTATCGCTGGAGCGGTTTCTGGACGAGCGAAACGTGAATACGAAATTTGTTGCCGTGGCTTACAACGGTAACGTGCTGCAGAGAGAGGCTTACGACGGCATCGTGCTAAACGAAGGCGACGTTTTGGAGATAGTCCAGCCGGTCGGCGGAGGTTAGCTTGCGAGCCGCACTTCGGGAGACGCCATGAATAAGCAGCGCGGCCAGTTCATCATAGCCCTTGTGCTCATAACTTTGGGCGTCATCTTCTTGCTGGGCAACCTGGATATCATAGACGTTGATATCGGGAACCTCATTTCCACCTGGTGGCCTCTGGTTTTGATTGCACTCGGCGTTACCGGCCTTTTCCAGGCACGGAGCGCGCCCATTGGCTCCATCTTCCTCATTTTCATCGGCGTCGTGTTCCTGTTGATAACGAATGACGTTGCCGACTATGACATACTCTGGCCCATTGTCATCATTGCCGCCGGTATTTGGATTCTCTTCCAAAACCGCGTGTCGCGCCGATCTGCTGCCGCCGCTGATGTGGGCCATGATTCGGTGAACGTCTCGGCGCTGTTCAGCGGCAGCGTGCAGCGCATCACGTCGCAGAGCTTTCAGGGCGGAAACGTCTCCGCCACCTTTGGAGGCGTTGAGCTTGACCTGAGGGGCGCTAGGCTGGCGGAGAACTCCGTTCTGAACGTAAACGTCTTCGTGGGCGGAGTGGAGCTGCGCGTCCCGGATGAATGGCTGGTAAATGTCAACGGCTCACCGACTCTTGGGGCTATCGAGTGCTCCAAGCCCCAGCCCGCCGGTACTGAGGATACCCCTACTCTGACCATCAACGCTTCGATTACGTTGGGCGGGCTGGACATCAAGTCCTGACCTGGCACAAGTCAAGCAGGCATCCATTGCTCGCTAGGGAAAGGAGGGTTACAGACCGTGACCACAGAGTACGCACACACCGCCGGTCCAACTTCAGAGCTAGCAGAAGACCCCGCTTACGCAATAGCCCTTACCCAGTTCAACTCAACCGCCGATAGATTGGGTCTTGACGATGGCGTCAGAACGCTTCTCAGCGTTCCAAAGCGCGAGCTTACCGTGAATTTCCCCGTCACAATGGACGATGACTCCGTGCAGGTGTTCACCGGGTACCGCATCCAGCACAACGTGGTTCGCGGCCCTGCCAAGGGCGGCATACGTTATCATCCCCAGGTTAGCTTGGGCGAAGTCCGCGCACTGGCTATGTGGATGACCTGGAAATGCGCCCTGGTGGACATTCCGTACGGAGGGGCCAAGGGCGGCGTCAAGTGCGACCCCAAACAGCTTTCCAGGGGTGAATTGGAGCGCCTTACAAGACGGTACACCTCCGAGATATCGATAATAATAGGCCCTGAATCCGATATTCCTGCGCCGGACGTCAACACCAACGCCCAGGTGATGGCCTGGATCATGGACACCTACAGCATGAACGTGGGGCATCCTGCCCCGGGCGTCGTGACCGGCAAACCCCTTGAGCTCGGCGGCAGCCAGGGCCGCGAAGAGGCCACCGGCAGGGGAGCCGCCATAATAGCCGGCGAGGCCATGAGCCACGTGGAGCGTCCAATTGAAGGGGCTACGGTGGCCATCCAGGGTTTCGGGAATGTCGGCGTCTATGCTGCCCGCACCCTGCGCGACATGGGAGCGTCCGTCATAGCGGTCAGCGATTCGTCGGGAGGCGTACACGACCCCCAGGGGCTTGACCCGGACGAGCTAATCGCGTTTCGCAAAGAGGGCGGCCGCTTCGCGGAGTTCCCCAAGTACGACCGGATCTCCAATCAAGAGCTGCTGGAGTTGCCTTGCGATATCCTGGTCCCTTCAGCCTTGGAGAACCAGATCACGGCGGACAACGCCGACAAGGTGCGCGCCAAGATGATTGTGGAAGGGGCCAACGGGCCCACCACTCCTGAGGCGGATGCCATCCTCTACGACAATGGAGTCACCGTTGTGCCTGACATACTGGCCAACGCGGGGGGAGTGGTGGTCTCCTATTTCGAATGGGTACAGGACATTCAGTTCCACTTCTGGGATCTGTCGGAGGTCAGGGAGAAGATGCAGAAGGTCTTGACCACGGCTTTCTCTGAAATAGTGGCGCGTCAGGAAGCGGAGCGTCTGCCCATGCGCGATGTTGCTCTAATGCTGGGCGTTGAACGCGTCGCCGACGCATTCAAGCTCCGCGGGGTCTATCCGTAAGGCGACCCGCTCATGGTGAGCCTGTCGAACCATTTGAGCGGGAATAACTCGGTCATGCGACTCACGCTTGCTCTCTTCGACACGCTCAGGCACGGATGGTCAATTCCCGGCAAAGGGCTGCTGCAGTAGCTGCAGCACGTTGCCGTCGGGGTCTTTGAAGGTGGCTACGTAGCCGCCCCAGTGCTCCTTCTCCGGCTCTCTGAGAAACTCCACGCCTTTTTCGCGCAGACGCTGATAGGCCGAGTGGATGTCGTCCACGGCAAGGTTCACCATGATGCGCAACGGGTCTTTGGCGACGCCGTCGACCTCGCTGTGGTCGCTTATGGTGAATCGCATGTCGCCAAATTGGAACGCCATGAAGCCTTCGCGCTGGGAGATCGGTTCCATATCGAGGACGTAGCGGTAGAAGCCGCAGAGTCGCTCCGTGTTGGCCGTCCAGATGATTACGCCTGCGATTCCCTTGATCAACTAGGCCAGCCCTTTGCTCCGTAGCACCTCCCCGGCATGTGCCAGGAAGCGCGCGCCTCCGCTCTGGAAGAACTCCCTGGGCGATACCGTGATCATTCGGAAGCCTCTGTCCAAGACGTCCGCCAGGTTATCCACGTTAGCGCCTGCGTTGACCGCCTTTCCCGCGGCGATGGAGTCGTTGACTATCTTCGCCACGTGGCCGCTAACCTGATCCTGCTCGGGCCAGTCCATGGAGTGAGCTAGGTCTAGGGGCCCCAGGTCGATGAAATCCAGGCCGGGCGTCGCCAGTATGTCCGCCAGGTTGTTCACGGCGGTGATCTCCTCCATGATGAAGCCGATCATAGTTTCGCTGTTGATGTCCAGCGTCCACTGCCTGGCCGAAGAGAGGTTCAAGCCGAACCCTCCGCCCCTGCTTCTGAAGAAGATCGTCCGTTTCCCCTCGGGGCGGAATTTGGCGGCGTCGATTACCGCCTGTGCGTCCTGTGCGGTGTTCACCCGCGCCACCAGCACCCCCTGTGCCCCGCCATCCAGGGCGTGCAGTATAAGCTCAGGGTTGTTCTGCATCCTGGCGATCGCGGTCATGCCGTTCAGATCGGCGGCGCGAATGGACTCTTCCAGTTCGCGCTCGGTGAACGGATCGTGCTCGCAGTCTATGATGGCGTAGTCAAAGCCCAGAAGGCCGGCCAGCTCCAGTGTGGCTGGTTCGTCTGCCGCTACGGTTACTCCAAAGGCAACGCCCCCGGCGCTAAGCTTCTCCTTGGTTCTGTTCTTGCGTACCATGTGACACCTCCCGGCGGCGCTCTAATCCTGCGCCTTCATTACCATTGATATGGCGTCCCTGTTCTGCAATAGACGGATATCCGCCAGCGGGTCTCCGTCTATGAGAAGCAGGTCTGCCTTCTTGCCGCTCTCTATTGTTCCCACGCTCTCTTCGATACCAATGCACTCAGCCCCGGTACGGGTGGCGGCTACTATTGCCTCCATGGAGGTCAGTCCGCTCTCCACCATCAGTTCCAGCTCTTTTCCCAGGTTGCCGCGTCCGTACTTGCTGCCGCAGTCGCTGCTGCTGGCAAGCTTTACTCCCACCTCATTGGCAAGACCCACCATCTTGAGCTGGTTGTCCACCTCTTGTTTCGCCGCTTCTATGCCCCCGGCAAACACGTTCCATCGCTCGCCTTCCGTGGCAATCCAGTGGAATATGCTTATGGTGGGGCAGAAGAATATTCCTGCTTCCGCTATCTTCTCCAGCAGCTCGCGGTTGGGCCCAATCCGGCCATGTTCCATGGTGTCCACGCCTGCCTCCAGGCCGTGCAGCACGGACGGCGCTCCGGTCACGTGGGCCGCCACGCGCTTTTCCCGGCGGTGCGCCTCGTCCACGATAGCCCGTAGCTCGTCTAGGGAGAACTCGGGGTAGGCCTCCAGGTCTTCCGGGGTGTTGGTAATTCCTCCTGAAGCCAGGAAGACCTTTATCAGGTCCGCGCCTTGCCTGAAGTTGAGACGCACCGCTTTACGGCACTCTTCAACACCATCGACAAGCCAGGCCCTGGGCTGCAGTTCCTTCATCCAGCTATAGGGAAATACGTGCCAGTCTCCGTGTCCGTTCGATTGCGACAGGGCGTCGCCGGCGGCATAGATGCGAGGCCCCATGATTATGCCGTCGGAGATGGCCCGGCGCAGCGCAATTGGCACTCCGCTTGCCGTTCCGGCGTCTCTCACCGTGGTGAAACCGGAGGCCAGTGCATCGAAAGCATCGGTCGCGGCACGCAGCAGACGCACCTGCAGCGGGGGGTCCAGGTAGCGCTGATAGGCGCCGGCGGTAGCCTCCCCCGATATGTGAACGTGACAGTCCATGAGGCCGGGCATCAAGGTCTTGCCTTCCGCGTCTAGGGTCTCCGCTCCCAGCGCCTGTTCCGGCGCCGTTTCCTGCGGCCCAATCCAACCGATCTTTCCGTCCTCCACCAGCAGAGAGACGCCGTCGCGGGGACTCCGCCCCGTGCCATCGATGAGCCGTACGCCCTTGAACAGAATCTTCTCGTTGTCTTTGGCCAGGCGTATCCTCTGCAGGGCCTTGGGGTAATCACTACCTATGCCACTGGCGAATGCTTCCATCTCCCACCTCTCGACCGTTGGATACCTTGCAGCTTGGGCAATTATGGCCTTTGCCCTGCTCTAGGTCAATGATGGCTTATGCTCTCACAACAAAAGGTCATGTTGTGTAGAATGGGAGCAGAGCTATGGGGAGGACTATCGGATGACTACACCAGATACAGACTCAATCTCTGACAAGGTTCGTTTCTGGGAGGAACAAGACAGAATCAACCAGGAGTTGATCCCTCGGGTTATCCGCCAGAACGAACTGCTCACCAAGCACATCGCCGAGCACGATAACTTGCCCGAGGTGGCAGGTAACGCTATCAGTCAAGCCCTTGCCGGGGCGAAAGAAGAACAGAGGCAGCAGTACGAAGCGGCCCTGGATGTTGCCAAGAGAGAGCTTGCTGAGCAGTATCAAGCCAGTCTCAATAAGGCGTTGGACGATTTTCAAACGGCGCTATCTGCCGCTAAAACTGAACTCTACGAGCCAATACAGACGGCTATGACGGCCCATAAAACCGAATTGAATGAACAAGCCCAAGTCAGTCTGGATCAGGGATTAGCAACCTTGCGAGAGGAATCGCGCAGGGTGCGCAACTTGCTCATCGGTATAACCTCAGGGGCTGGGGTTATCTGCATTGCCACGCTGGTAGTGGGGATCCTCACTTAGAGGTAGGGAAGTCGACGTGACTATGCACTCAACAGACCTGCTCCCGGCTCTGCGAGAATTGCCTACAGGCGAACCCAGCCAGCGTATGTCGTTCCAGGACATGGTAGCGGGACTCGCGAGCACCGACCGTGCTATGTATGCCGCCGAGTTTGCGTCCGCTATATCGTTTGGTCTGTGGGGTGTCTTCGACCACTTCAACGTAGACGACAATCTTGCCACAGCTTACAAGGCGCAATACCCTGGCTTGGATGCTGACCACTCGCTGCATGAACACTGGCAGGAGATTATGGAGCGTGGCCCAGAGTCCGTACAGGGATTCGTCAGTGGACTGAAGGGTAAGGTCGCCGAGTTTGAAGCTCAGGAACGTCTGGAGGCCCTAGGGTACACCGACGTCAACCTCGCCACCGCTGCGAACCAGGAAGGCTGGGACATCAGTGCCATCAATCCGGATGGACAGGACGTACTGATTCAGGTCAAGACTGGTACGTCATACTCTGCCAGCGACGTTCAAGATCTTATGGAAGATAACCCGGATTATCTCTTCGCTCTCGGCAGCGAGATCAACGGCAAGGTCGTTGAGTCTGGAGTGAACACGGGAGATCGTATAGTAACCGACATTGGCTCAGACTACGCGAGGGTGGAAGGAACCACCGACGGCCTGAACACCCTGAGCGCCAACAATGGAATAGATATCCCCGACGGTGTTGTGGACATCGTCCCCTACGCCGCCGTAATTGTTGGTGGAGCGCGCCTGATTTACAGTGCACTCAAGACTGAGAGGGAGTTCAAAGCGGCTGATCGCACCACCAAGAACCAGATCCAAGTGGTGCAGACGCTGACCTTGATGTCCAGGATGGGCATACCCACCGTCCTAGCGACAGTGGGTGGCATGGGAGGAGCAACCGCGGGAAGTTCAGTGCCGGGAATAGGTAGCGTCATCGCCGGTGTCGGCGGCACAGTAATCGGCGCTGGCATGGGGATGTACCTGAACAGGCATTTGCAACCCCACATGCTGGACCTTGCGCTGAACATCACCGGGCTGACCCACGACGACCTGTTCTATTACAAGAACAAGACCCGCATTGACGAAACAGCCTCCAGGTTCCGAACAAGGGCCGGAGAGTTGGCGGCTGCGCCCGGCTTTTGAACCACAAATACAGCAGACGGTGAGGAACAACCCATGACGGCAAAATACAGCCTTCTTCTAAAGGGCGGCAGAATAATCGACCCCTCGCAGGGGTTGAACGACTCGCTGGACATAGCCTTTGCCGGAGGAAGGGTAGCGGCGCTGTCCAAGGACATCCCAAGGGAAGAGTCCGATGAGACGGTGGAGGTGAACGGCAAGCTGGTAGTCCCCGGTCTGATCGACCTGCACGGCCACTTTGCCCACAAGATAACGCCCTTCCGCGCCGACCCCGACGCCGTCTGCCTGCCCGTAGGCGTTACCACGGCGGTGGATACGGGGAGCACGGGATGGATCAACTTCCCCGGCTTTCGGGCATACGTCATCGAGAGAGTGGATACCAGGCTCTATGCCTTTCTCCACCTGTCCTCGCTTGGCGTTTCCACCGTCCTCACGCTGGGCATACCGGACACCGAGGACTTCCGTCTAGCCAGGGAGGAGGAGGCCGTGCAATGCATTGAGGCAAACCGTGACCTGATCCTTGGCATCAAGGTGCGCCTTTCGCCCCACGGCACCACGGTGGCCAACGCCGTACCCTCGATGGAAATGGCCCGCCGCGTGGCGGACAGAACAGGGACCAAGTTCATGGTGCACGTCATGGACTCTCCGCTTCCCATGGCTGAAGTGGTCAAGTATTTGAGGCGGGGAGACATTCTAACTCACGCCTTTCACGGTGAGGAGCACAATATCATGGACGCCGGCGGAGAGGTCAGGCCGGAGATGCGACAGGCAAGGCGTGACGGGCTTGTATTCGATACGGGGTGCTTCATGCGGCATTTCTCAATTCCGCTATGCCGCTCCGCCATAGAGCAGGGGTTTGAACCCGACACCATCAGCACGGACATAGTGGGGGAGCGCCCGGGGACCGTCTGCTACAGCCTGCTGGAGATAATGTCGATCTTCCATGATCTGGGCATGGGGCTTGAAGCGATCGTCAGGGGCACGACCAGCGGTCCGGCCGCAGTCATCGGCAGGGACGACCTGGGTCACCTGGGAGTGGGCGCGGTGGGAGATGCGGCGGTGCTGGACATCGAACAGGGCAGATTCTATTTCGAAGACCAGCTGGGCCACTCCATTGAAGCCGAGAAACGGCTTGCGCCCGTTCTAACCGTGAAAGACGGCAAGCGCTGGGTGCGTAGAGAGGGTTAACATCACTGAGGAGGAGGTCATGACAGTGCCCGAACCGATACACCCAGGCGAGCATCTGGCTGAAATCATGGATGAGTTGGGCATCACCCAGTACCGTCTGGCAAAGACAACAGGAGTGCCCCCAATACGCATCCACAACATAGTTCACCGGCGCAGGTCCATTACGGCGGACACAGCGCTGCGAATCGGCAAGGC
>DAOUKI010000089.1:0-21485 GCA_034421495.1 Dehalococcoidia bacterium
GACAAGCATGTCCTGAGCGTAGCCGAAGGGCTCACCACGAGCGGATACCCGTCACCCCCTGCCACACACCCCTTCCCCACACCGTCGTCATCCCCTTATCCTGTATCCATGAACACAACCCGCCCATCCGGACGAAAACCCGTTGCGCCAATGACGACAAATCGTATTTGTTTTCTCACACCCCAAAAATTTTCGGCCCGTTTTAGCCTTGCTACTTGACATAACGTCTGAAACAATTCGGTCGAAACAGCACCTACAGGCGCGACTTCTCACGCCTGACCCTATCCCCGGCGACAGGGGTTCCTCTGGCGGCGATGGGCTGGATTGTTCAGCCCCAGATGTAGCGTGCGGTCTCAGCGACGATGCGGAGCTTTGCGTTCTGTTGCTCTATGGTGAGGGGATTGCCAACGATGGATGTGCCGAACCCGCACTGAGGACTGAGGGCGAGTTGCTCACGGGGAAAGTGGCCCGCCGCCTCTGCAATCCTAGCCGCAAGCTCCGGCTGGGTCTCGGCGCGTGGCGACTTGGTCGTGACCAGCCCAAGCGCCACCGTCTTGTCGTCCGGTACACTACGCAAAGGCTCGAACGAGCCCGAGCGTTCGTCGTCATACTCCAGCATCAGCCGCTGCGCATTCACGTGTCGGAGTACCGGCCCAACGAGCCGGTCGTAACTGCCTTCGGCCAGCCAACGGCCGCCCTGGTTGCCTCGGCAGAGGTGGAACGCGAATATGGTCTCTGGGAAGCCGTCCATCACTGCGTTGTCCAGTTCTATGCCTTGGGCAATCCAGTCCTCCGTGGCCCAGCCCTGATCGTTGTAGAAGGCCGCCCACGTTGGGTCCAGCACGAGTGGGTAGTGCGGAGCATCGAGCTGGATGTAGGTTGCGCCGAGCCTGATCAGCTCCTCTATCTCGTCGCGGATGATCCCTGCGACGTCTGACAGGAACGCATCCAGCGTGGGGTAGGCTGCGACGGACTTCACTGGCGACCAGAAGTTGGCGAACAGGCTGGGGCTCGGCAATGTAATCTTCGCTAGGCGCGACGTTCGACCGCGCAGGTAGGTGAATTCCTCAGCCGATAGGTGACGTTTGCGCCGGAGAGGCCCGACGACCCCCAGGGTCGCAGGGCGGTCCTTGTGCAAGTGTCCCACCCGTTCGCTGCCTCGCCAATCACCCCAGAGGAATGCATCGATATCGAACTCGCCGAAACCCTCGACTGCCTCTGGCATCTGACTCTGGAAAGAGAGCCGGCGCATCTCACCGTCGGTGAGGACGTCGAGTCCTGCCTCCTCTTGGGCGGCTACGGCGCTATCTACAGCGGCGTCCTCGATGCGCTTGAACTCCGACAGCGTTATACGTCCAGCCGCAACGTCCTCTCGCGCGGCGATCAGTTCCGGCGGCCTGATCAGGCTCCCAACCACGTCGGCATGGGGCAGCTTCAGCATGACTGGAAGTCTCGCACATGCTGGGGCTTATTCCAAGGACTGTGTCTGCCAGTGCCCAAAGGACACATCACCATATGCCGGAACCCTATCTCTTACCAAGCAAATCCCCTGGGGTGTGGTAGAATAGAAGACAACATGGAGGAAACCCTACAAGTTTTTCTGGACCACCTTGCCGTGGAAAAAGGAGCGTCGCCGCACACGGTCGCTGCCTACCGGAACGACTTGGGCCAGTTGCTGGAGATTACCAATAGTGGTAATCAAGGCGGCAACGATTGGGCCAGAGTCAGCCCCAACCTTCTCAGCGACTACGTGGTTACCCTCCACGAACGCGGCTACTCTAACACTACCGTCGCCAGAAAGATTGCTTCCGTCAAATCCTTCTTCAACTTCCTCTTGGAAGAGGGAGAGATCAGAGAAGACCCCACGGAAAACCTGTCTTCACCCAGAATTGGCAGAAGCTTGCCCAAGCCGCTCAGCGAAGAGGATATGCAGCGCCTTCTTGAGGAACCGTTCAAGTCCGGCACACCTGAAGGTCTGCGCGACGGCGCAATGATAGAGCTGCTCTACGCCAGCGGCCTGCGCGTCAGCGAAATGATTAATCTGAACGTACGCGACGTGAATATAGACGAGCAGTATCTGCGTTGCATGGGCAAGGGGTCCAAAGAGCGTATAGTGCCTCTCTATCAGAGAGTAGTGGACGTTGTACAGCGCTACGTCACAAACGGCCGTTTCGAGCTGATTGATCCCAACAACCGCAATGAGCCGGCGCTTTTCCTAAACCGGCACGGAGATAGGCTGACAAGGCAGGGTTTCTGGCTTATTCTCAAGGCCCATGCCAGAAACGCGGGTATAGTCCAGCCAATCACTCCTCACACTTTGCGTCACAGCTTTGCTACCCACCTGCTGGCCGGTGGAGCCTCACTGCGCAACGTGCAGGAGTTCTTGGGACACGCCAGCATTGCCACCACACAGATATATACTCACGTCACAAGCGAACGCATCATGGAGGAGTACGACAGGGCTCATCCAAGGGCTTGAAATGACATAATTGAAGAAGTGAACCGCCACAGTGCATAAGCGGAAACGGAGGGATGCCATGGGCGTAATCACCATAAACGGACAGAGGGGCAGCGCCGCCAGGGAAATAGGCGCAGAGGTGGCACAACAGCTGGGCTATGATTATGTAGACCGGCTCATACTGGCCGAATCGGCGATGCGCTTGGGCGCAACCGTGGAAGCCGTCGAGGATAAATGGCAGCGAAAGCCCGGGCTGGGTGAACGGTTGGGGCGCTTCCTGGAACGCATCATGGAACGCTCCGCCACCGCCGGAGCCGGAGGAGACCCCTATTTTGGGCCGGGCCTTGGAGTCCTGCTTGGCCAGGACTACCCGGAGGCGGTGGCAGAGCCCATAAACACCTCCGATCAACTGGTGGACGAGCACTTCCTAGAGGCTACCAGGGACGTGATTTTGGACCTGGCCAACACAGGAAACGTAGTGATAATTGGACGGGCCAGCAATCACATCCTCATGGATCGCCCGGATACTTTCCACGTGGGAATTATCTCCACAATTGAGTACCGTGTTGAGGTCATCAAAAAGCGTGAAAACATGCCGGAGGAAGATGCACTGAGATTCATCACTGAAACTGAAGCAGCCAGGTTGGAATACTTCACCAAGTATTTTCAGGCCACCGCGGATAATCCCAGCGACTTTCATATGATGCTCAACACCAGCATTGTAGACCAGGAAAAGGCCGCGGCCCTTATCATTAAGGCCGCGGTGGGTTAAGATATAGCTGGCAGATTATTTTGCTATGCTAGGACTACGGTAGCTGGAAGTCCGGATAGCAACGGGGGCATCTGAACTATGCCGAAGAAATCGAAGAGAGTTGCATCGCGCCAGGCGCAGTTGAGCGGCAGATCAAAGAGGACGCGCTCGCACGGCCCTTCGGGAATACCCGCAACCACCTCTCCGGAGAGCGGCTCTTCATCCTCACGAACGGCCGAGCGCTCGGCTGTGGCGGTGGAAGAACCACGGGCCGTGGCTAGAGCTGAGGCCGGCGCACCCGCAATCGCTCAGCCCCGCACGCCCCGGTTAAGAAGCAGGGGAATACAGGTCAAGCCCATCGAGACCTACTTTCTCCCTGAGGTACGCCGCATCGGCATAGCCTCAGGCATCGTGTTTGCGATCTTAATCGCTCTGGTTTTCGTTCTGCCTCAGATCGATCTTCAGATCTGAAAAGTTACCTCTCCAGCCGTCAGCGACACCACGGTACCGTCTTTGCGGCGCAGCACCAGGTTGCCCTCGCCGTCTATGTCTTCAGCAACTCCCTCCTCTACCTGCTCTCCCCATAACACACGCACCTCTTTGCCCAGCGTCTCCATGCTTTCACGCCACTCACGCCACACTGCCCCCCACTCTTGCAAGCTGGCGTATATGTAGCCCAGCTCTTGAAGGACAGCCTGAAGCACCTCCTCGCGCTGCACGGCATGTTCGACCTCCTTGGAGAGGCAGGTCGTATCCCCTAAGCCCTCGTCCCCTTCATCCGACGGGTCCATGTTGACGTTTACGCCAACTCCCAGCACGGCATATCGCACCTGTTCGTTTTGGACCGCCGCCTCTACGAGAATACCGCAGACCTTCTTGCCGTTGACGCGTACGTCGTTGGGCCATTTGATCCCAGGCGATAACCCGTACATATGTCGGAGCACCCTTGCAACTGCCACGGCAGCCGCGACGCTTAAACGTGAAACAGCCCATTTGCCCGGATAGAGCACTACCGAGAAGGATAGATTCTGGCCGGGAGCGGTTACCCATTTCCTGCCGAAGCGGCCCCTACCAGCCGTTTGCTCCTCTGCCAGTATCACTGTCCCTTCCTCCGCACCCTCCTCCACTGCCTGGCGCGCTACGTCCATGGTTGAACCAACGTTCTGGTAATAATCTATGCGGTGTCCTATTAGAGCATTGCTCAAGAACTCCTGGACAGCCTCTACCTGAAGCAACGGTTCCACAAGAACTCCCTTCCCACGTGGCTGATCGCATTATACAACCCAAGCTTCCAACCGTAGACCGGTACACTTATACTGTTGAAAAGGGTGTTAATGGACACGGCAGCATCCCTGTACTTTTGTAAGAGTCCACGGAAGAACAAGTGAAGTCGGATTCAAAATGACGATTGACAACAGTCGCTCTCAAATGCGCATAGCGGTAATGGGTGCTGGCGCCGTGGGCGGCTACCTGGGCGCTTTGCTTGCCCGCGACGGCCATGAAGTGTCGCTGATAGCTCGCGGACAGCACTTGCAGGCCATCCAAGGTGCCGGGCTCCAGGTAAAGAGTGAGCAGGGGGACTTCACAGCCCTTGTACAGGCCACAAACCAGCCCTCTGAGATTGGTCCCGTGGACTTGGTGATCCACGCGGTGAAGACCTACCATAATTTGGAAGCTGTCCCTATGCTTACCCCGCTGCTTGAAGAAAACACGACGGTGCTTTGCGTCCAGAACGGCGTAGATAGCTGGGAGCAAGTGCAACAAGCGCTGCCGCCCAACACGGTATTGCCCGGCGCCGTCTATATTGAAGCCAGCGTGATAGAGCCGGGGGTGGTGCAACAGCAGGGCAACGTGCGTCGCCTTGTTTTCGGTGAAGCGGACGGCTCTACGACGCCACGCATCCAGGCTATTGGCTCTGCCATGCAAGGCGCGGGTATGCCTGCGGAAATCTCCACCGATATAACCAGTGTCCTATGGAGCAAATGGCTCTTCATCACGGCTCTGGCAGGGACGACCTGCGCCGCACATACGGGTCTAGCCGATCTTCTGGCTGTGCAGGAATCCCGCCTCCTTGTAGTGCGGGTGTTGCGTGAGATAGACGGCTTGGGCAAAAAGCTTGGCGTCAACCTGGATAGCGATATTGTGGATAAGACCCTCAATTACATGGAAACCGAAGCGAGTTCACTCAAAGCGTCCATGCAGAAGGACATGGAATTGGGGCGTCCCATGGAACTGGAGGCCCTCACGGGGGCGGTGGTTCGTCTAGGGAAAGAGGCGAAGATACCCACGCCGGCAAACGAGGCTATCTACGCTCTGCTCAAGCCGCACGCTTTGAGGAACAGCGGGACATGACCTAAGGGGAAGGCTATCGCCCACTCGTCGTTCCTGCGGAGGCAGGAACCCATGAGAGGAAGGGTACAGGTGGGGGGGCGACATGCGAATAAGTCCCCCACTCCCACACAGATTGGCCTATCTGAGTGGCTCCTTCAACATACAAATGAAGAGATCCGGTGCGGACTGGGTAGATCTGTAAGCCGAGTTCTGTATCCGCCCTGAGGCGAATGGCGACCATCCATCTGGGCCTGCCGTTTCCAGCAGGCTCAAGCGGCCAACCCGGAGACAGGCCGGGCGCCTGTGTCCCCCTATTAGGCCTTGCTCCAGGTGAGGTTTACCCGCTCCTAACGTCGCCGCAGGAGCCGTGAGCTCTTACCTCACGATTTCAACCTTGCCCCCGCTGCCATTGGCTGTGGAGGCGGTATGTTTCTGTGGCACTTTCTATCGGGTTGCCCCGCCTGGGTGTTACCCAGCACCTTGCCCGGAGGAGCTCGGACTTTCCTCCCCGGCGCTCAACGCGCCGGAGCGGCCGCCCAATCTACCCAGTCCGGTTCCAGTTTAACATACCTTGTATTTGATGCTTGGTATGGATAAGGGCTATACCTGACGGCGCTAGCCTACGTGGGTCAGGCGGAGGGGTGGAGCTTGATTTCCAATGAGTCTTCACCGACGTCGATCCTACTAACATGCTGCCGTAGCAGATGGCGCCACCCATCTTCCTGTTGTTCCCTTCCCCGCAGCAATGCCCTCAGCCGTTCCAGGGAGATAGACCCGTCCGCCGCCTGTTTGAGGTACTTTAGATAGAGCCTCTGTGATACGCCGTTCTCCCTCATGCCTTCGCCGGGTTCCGGTTGTTCCAAGGAGTCCCCCTTGGCGTCCGTAAGGTACTGCTTAACGGAAGTCTCCAACTCACTGGCCCTCTTGGTATGGTACTGGCACTGGCCCTGATTGGCGCGGGTCTGGCACTGGTAATACCTGTAGCTACCGCTTTTGCGCCGGCCGTCTTTGGTGCGCCAGGCCTGTCTTCTGGTCACGCCAATCATCCGGTTGTCGCATGATGCGCAGTACACCATCCCTGAAAGCAGGAAAGGCTTGCTCTCTCCGGTTCGCCGGAGCGGCTTGCGAGAGGACATCAGGTCCTGAACGCGCCTGGAATCTTCCGACGACACTATGGCGGGATGATTGTTGGGAAGCCGCAAACCGAACCTCTGGTAGGTGCCCATGTAGGCACGGTTACGCAGCATGTCACGCAGCGTGACCATGTTCCAGTTCCGCCCTCTGCGTGTCCTGTATCCGCTTTCATTCAGGCGCCGCGTGATGGTTCTCAGCCCCGATCCTTCCATGTATAGCTTGAATATGAGGCGGACGACCTCCGCTTCATGGTGCACCACTTCAAACTTGCCCTGGTTACCCAGAGAGTACCCGTAGGGCGGTTTCCCCAAGCCCTCCCCGCGCAGCGCTTTGTCCTGCATGGCCTGTATAATTTGCTGTCGTTTGGAGGCCTGCTGGCCCTCGGAGGTCATTGCCCTATATAGGGTCTGGATAGGGTCGGGCAGGCCTTCCATGGTGCATACTACGTTTGACCCCAAGCCGTTTACGCTGAGCACGGCATCCACGGCTCCTTCCAGAGTCATAGATAGCTGAGAAGGGTCGTTGATTAGGACCAAGAACTCCTCGGCCTGGCCTTGCAGGTAGTTCAGCAAGTCCGCATAGCCCCGGCCATCCTCCGATGCGACATCTACGAAGAGTTGCCTCAGCGTGTGGCCGTTGTTCCTGGCAAAAGCAACGAGTTTATTCTCTTGGTCCTTCCGCGACATGGCCGAGCCCGGGGGAAGGTGCCTGTTATAGCGTATGTAACCCACGGCATGCATACATCAACTCGCGTATAGAATCCGGCCGCAACTGCTGCAGGTAATGGGCACATTGGAGGAGCGCAGACTCTGCAACTCCCTGGTGGGCAAGGCAAGGCGGCAGGCCATACACCTACCGCCTTGAACCATAGCCACAGCCACGCCTTGTTTCGCCTTACGTAGTCTTTCATACTGGCTGAGCAGCAATGCAGGTATTGCCTCAACCATCCGCGCGCGTTCATCCGCATCAGAGGCCAAGCCATCCTTGAGCGCATCCCTTTCTCCGGCCAGTCTCACCCTGACTTCAGCCTGTGTGGATTCAAGCTCCTTGATCCGTTCCTGGGTTTCAGCGATCTGTTCTTCGAGCTCATCTACACTTAGCATCAAAGCCAGAAGCTGCTCGTCGCTTTCCGAGGACTGCTGTTTTGTATATTGCAGTTCGCTGGTGATGCTCTCCAGCTCCTTCTGGTTCCTTACCGAACCGCCGTAGAGACGTTCTTCAAGGCTCTGCACCTTGGCCTGAAACTGCTTTGCTTCCAGATCCTGCATAGCTTGGCTGCTCTTGGTCTGCTTCAACCGCTCTTCACTGGTGGAGAGCCGTCTCTTCAATTCCTCCATCAATCTGTTGTCCGCGAGACGCTCCTCCACCGTGGCCAATTCCGATTGCTGCCGGTCTATCTTGGAATCCATCTCCTGAAGCTCATAAATCGGCTGTATTGTGGTCAAGTCCCCTCCTACATCGACGGTAACCAAATCGTAGGCAGGTGTCGGCGGAGTGTCAAGGATAGCTGGAAGCTTAAACTTTCGCCTTGGAAGTGGTACCGTAGCCGCAGCCAAGCATGTGCGATAACCAAGATGCAGGCTGAAGAAGTTATCAGTCACCTGAAGACCCTAGCTAACCCAGAGAACGTGGAGGGTATGGCCCGCTTTGGCATCAATCCTCGGAACACGCTTGGTATCCCGCTTAGTACGCTGCGGCCCCTGGCCAGGGAGATAGGGAAAGACCACGGCTTGGCGCAGCAGCTATGGGACTCCAGTATTCACGAAGCGCGCATACTGGCCAGCATAATCGGCCAACCTGCCCAGGTGACCGAAGAAGAGATGGAGGCCTGGGTAGAAGATATAGATTCGTGGGACGTCTGCGATCAGGTTTGCATGAACCTCTGGGGCAGGTCTGCTTATGCATATCAGAAAGCCCATGAGTGGAGCACCAGGGAAGAAGAGTTCGTGAAACGCACCGCCTTCTCGCTTATGGTTGCCGTTGCCATCCACGACAAGAAGGCCAGCGACGAGCGATTGGAGGAGTTCCTCCCGGTTATCAAGGCTCACGCTCCGGATAATCGCAACTTTGTGCGCAAAGCCGTCAACTGGGCGCTGCGACAGATAGGCAAGCGGAACCTGAGCTTGAACGCCAAGGCGATTGACACGGCTCGCCAAATTCTGGACTCCGGGGCCAGGCCGGCGCGCTGGGTTGCCACTGATGCATTGCGTGAGCTTACCAGCGAGAAGATACAGTCCAGGTTGCGTGAACGGGCATCTAAGAAACGCTAGAGACGGAACCGAGCAGCGCTTCCCGGGTCACGGCCTTCATCTCAGCGCTGAATTCAACACCGAACCTTTTAAGCAGAACGGGTATCACTTCCGCCAAGGTGACCGGTCGTTCGAGCAGGCGCTCCAGGGAGGTCATGTCCTTGTCCGGTACTCCGCATGGGACGATGTGTTGGAACCAAGCCAGGTTGGTGGAAACGTTCAGCGCAAAACCGTGCATCGTCACGCCACGGCTTACCTTCAGGCCGATTGCAGCTATCTTCTTCTCACCGACCCAGACGCCGGTCAGTTTATCTATGCGTATTGCCCGGACACCGAAATCTTGCAGCACGCCCATCAAGACAGATTCCAGCGTCCTGACGTAGCGCAGCGGCCCCTCGCCCCACTCCTTCAAGTCCAGGATAGGGTATGCGACCAGTTGCCCCGGCCCGTGGAATGTGGCCTGCCCTCCCCGGTCGACGTCTATGACCGCGGCGCCGTGCGACTCCAGGTCTTCTACAGACAGGAGCAGGTCGGAGTCGTTGCCGCGCCTGCCTAGGGTGTAGGTAGGGGGGTGCTCCAATAGCAACAGCGTATTGGGGATTTCGCCGCGGGTTCTTGCTTCAGCCAGGTCTCGCTGCAGGTCCCAGGCTTCCTTGTAGTCCACCCTGTCCAGAAACACCCACTGTATTGGTGTCATACCTTCCATTCTAGACATTGTACCAGCAAGGGTTCCTATTCTTCCTGAAAGCGACGCTGCTGGCCCATTTGAGAGTACGACTCTTTCAGCCATGCCAGCATTTCATAATCCATCTCCTCAGGAGAGGTCACCTTGACTAAGTGACCGTACCAGCCGGAGCCGTACTCCTCTATCCTGCCGATTCTGGGGTGTTCCAGTCTACGGGGCAGCCCGAAGGAGATGGTCATTCCTCTATCGCTGAGGCGCAGCACAGCGGCGAATCTGACCCGTGCCATGAACGCGACGCGCGTTTTGGCTGGCGCGGTTTCAAATGGGCCGCAGGCCGCAATGAGGCCTACAAAGCAATCGAATAGCTTCCGTGCCCGCGGTCCCTTTCCCTCAAGGAACTTCTCAACGGAATAGTCGCCACAGCCGTGCCACATGTTACGGGTGACAAACTTGGCGCCGCACTTGGGGCAAGTCCAGAGGGGCTTGTTCATATCCTGTCGTAGTACCCTTGCACAATTGGGCAAGGGTATGGTTGAGGCCTTATTCTTCCTCTACGTCGGCTTGGCCTAGGAAGACAGTGGTGAGAATGTCGGTATCCCTGACCGACTTGGGTGTGCCTTGGAACACCACACGCCCCTGGTTCAGCACGTAGGCCCGGCTGGCAATGTCCAACACGCCTTTGATGTTGTGCTCCACCACGAATACGGTGGTCTTGAGCTCCTGGTTGATCTCGGCCACCTTCTGGAAGACCTCCTTGACCACGATGGGGGCGAGGCCGATGGTGGGTTCGTCCAGCAGCAGTATGTCGGGAGAGGCCATGAGGCCCCGTCCCAGGGCCAGCATCTGCTGCTGTCCGCCGGACATCTGGCTGGCCAGGTCCCGCCGCTTCTGGTACAGGATGGGAAACATCTCGAACACCGAGTCTATGCGGCGCCTCCGTTCGGCGCGGTCGTTCAGGTAGATGCAACCCATCTCCAGGTTCTCCTCTATGGTGAGGTGAGTGAAAACGCGTCTGCCCTGTGGAACGAAGGCGACCCCCTGCTTCACGATCTCGTGGGTAGGCACGGTCAGAGGCTTCTGGCGCAGGTACACCGTGCCATTCACCACAGGGGCCAGCCCCATGATGGCCTTGAGAACGGTGGACTTGCCTGCGCCGTTGGGGCCCATTACGGCGACAAGCTCGCCGCCTTTGATCTCCAATGACGCCTTGTTCAGGGCCAACACCGCCATGTATTGGACCGACACGTCTACCAACTGCAGGAGCGTATCTCCGCCGTCGGTGTTTGGTTGGTGTCCGTTGGTTTTTTGCTGTGATTCTTCCATAGCATTGCTCGACTGGTCGTGGATGAGGCTATGCGCCCAAGTAGGCGTCGATGACCTCCTGCCGTCCCAGCGCTTCCGACACCTCTCCCTCGGTGAGGAGCTGACCGCTGTCCATGACTATGATGTAGTCGGATATCTCCCGCACTATGGACATGTTGTGGGAGATGAAAATCAGGGTGCGTCCATCATCGCGCATCCCCTTCATGATGACCTTGACCCGCTCCACCATCTGCGGGAAGAGGCCGGCGTAAGGCTCGTCGAATAGGTAGATGCTCACGTTGAGGGCCATGGCGCGGCCTATTTCCAGCAGCTTGCGCTGGCCGTAGGAGAGGTCCATGGCTAGAGAGCGGCGCTTCTCCCACATGCCGACGGTCTCCAGGATCTCTTGCGCTCTTTCGGTGTGGCTGCGCTTAGTGCGCTCCAGCATAGCGGGGAAGAGGTGGCGCTGGGTAAGGACGACCATGATGTTGTCCCAAACGGTAATCTGGTCGAAAAGGCGCACCTCCTGGAAGGTGCGAGTGATACCGTGGCCCGGCGTCTCGTGGGCCCTGACCACGCTGAAACGTGAGCCCTCAATGACTACGATGCCTCCATCCAGGGGCAGCATGCCGCTGAGGAGGTTCACCAGGGTGGACTTGCCTGAGCCGTTGGGGCCGACGATACTGGTTATCTTGCCGCGGAGGACGGATATGGAGAGCTGGTCGACGGCGGTCACCGCGGCGAAGTGCTTGGATATCTTCTCCGTCTGCAAGGCGTAGTCGGCGCTGGGGATGCCCGGTGCAACGGTCATAGCTTGAACCTCCCAACCAGTCCCTGAGGCCTGAACAGCATGAGCAGCACCAGCATGATGCCCAGGATCACTTGCCGCGCCTGGCCTATGTACTCCGTGGGGAAGCCTGGGATGAACCGCATCCCCTCTTCCAGCAGCACAAAGGCCATGGCTCCGAGCAGAGACCCCCAGATGGTGGCCAACCCGCCAAGTATGACTATGGACACCAGCAGGATGGACTCCAGCAGGATGAAAGAGTTGGGGTCTATGAATCTGGCCCAGGTGCTGAACAGCGCTCCCGCCAGTCCGGCCATCATGGCGGAGATGACCCACACCGCCAGCTTGTAGTGGGTTGCCTGATAGCCGAATACCTCTATGGCCTGCTCGTCTTCACGGATGGCGGTCAGCACCCGCCCAAAGGAGGAGGTAACGATGAACCAGGCGACCAGCACCACTATTACCAGGAAGAATAGCGAGAGAAGCAGGAATGGCACCTCCCCGGTGAAGGTCAATCCGGCTATCTCCGGCCTGGGGATGTCGTGGATGCCGAAGGCACCCCGGGTGAGGCCCCGCCAGTTCAGAAAGACGTTGAAGCTGATGATGGCAAAACCGAAGGAAACGAGGACGAAAATGTCGTCCCGGAACCGGTTGAGCACTATGCCAACCAAGATGGCTGCCAGCCCAGCCAGAGCCACACTGACGAACATTGCAGCGAAGAAGGGCAAGCCAAAGGTTGGAATGGCATCGGTGCGGAGCTGGTCGTAAGCAGTCTGTGAGGTGAGGATGGCAGTGGCGTAGGCGCCAATGCCGAAGAAGGCGATATGCCCAACGGAAAGCAGACCTGTGAAGCCAATGACCAGGTTAAGACTCACCGCCAGTATGGCCCAAATGGCAAAAACGGTGGCTATCGATACCGCAAATCCAAAGCCCTGCCAGAGCATGAGTCCCATAGTCAGCGTGATGACTAGAAGGTTGGCCCACAGCTCCACGTTTCGGCTGGCAGTCCGGAAAGTCTCCCTGGGATTGCGGGCAATCTGCCTTATGTTTGCGAATGGTTGCAAGTTGGTGAACACCAGCCTACTTCCTGGGGATCAGGCCCTTGGGCCAGAACGATAGGAACAGTATCAGCATTACGAAGGATATGACGTCCTTCCACTCCCCGGCCAGGTCCCAGATGCCGAACTGTTCGACCATACCCAGTATGAAGCCGCCGACTATGGCTCCATAGAGGTTGCCTATGCCTCCCACCACGGATGCTATCCAGCCCTTCAGCAGGAGAAGAAGACCCATCCTGGGCTGAACGGCGGTGTCGTGGCCGCTGAGCAGTCCCGCCATGGCTGCGAAGACGGCGCCGATGAAGAACACCACGGCAATGATTGCGGTGGTGTTGATGCCTACTACCTTGGACACATCCTCGTCGTCGCCAATGGCGCGGACCGCCCTGCCGAAGGTGGTCCACTTGAGAAGGTACAGCAGGCCCAGGAAGCCGGCGACGGCTACGCCAATGGTGAACACGTTGAAGCCCTTTATGTTGGCCCCGGCCAAGGTCCAAGGATCGCTGCCCAAAGCATCAGGCAACGGGCGGGGTGCGCTCTGGAATACGATAGTGATCAAGGAGGTGATGGCAAGGAGGATGCCCAGAGAGGCTACGAGCATGATGAGGGGTGACCTGGACCGCCTGCGGATGAATACGTAGAGGCCACGGTACAGAGCCAGGGCCACGGTTCCGGCCAGCAAGCATGAGACAACCCAACTCAGGTACAGCTTGGACTCAGGGGTCCCGGTCAGCAGGTACCCGCAGTAGACCCCCAGCACAATGGCGATGACAGACGTAGGGAGAGTGGCAGCCGAGTGCGGTAAGGAGGGGCGGACGCGTTGCAGGCCCCGGCGCAACAGCCAGTAGGCGACCAGGGCAGTGGCGACGCCTACAGCAGGAGCAAAGGTCAGGTGGAGGTTATTGGGGTAGGCCAGCACCAACCAGGTGTAGACCCCGGCACTGCCTGCCAGCAGCCATCCAACCGCCAGCAGCGCGTTTCGACTGTAGCGTTCTCGGAAACGGCTGTGGAAGGCGGTGTGGAGGGCCCAGGCCGCCACACCGACGACTATCAAGGCGAACAGCACGTTTATTGAGTGGTCGTTCACCGCGTACTGCCCGCCCAGGAACTCCTGTGAGCGCAGATAGAAGACGCCGTAGGCTCCCAGGGCTGCGGCAGCCCCGTAGTACATATCGAAGAACCAGACGGTGCTGTAGACAAGGGTGAAGCCCATGGCCATCAGGGCGTACACCGCGCCAACCGAAAGGCCGTTGAAGGTGAACTGCACCGCCTGACTAGGAGACTGTGTGATCTTCCAGCCAACGTAGGCAACGATTAACGTCACCAGCACCGTCGCCAGGAGCCTGCGACGATCGCCTGACAAGAGCATTAAGCCGCTCCGCAGGAGCATCTCAGCCTCTGGTTGTCCGGGCTTCCAGGCTTGTGGTGTGGCAACTAACCAACACTAGGAGCGCCACCCAAGACCTGGTAGCCCTGGTTGTCCTCGTTTCTCTGGGCCAGGGGCAGCACCTGGACGACGACGTTGGAAAGGCCTACAACCTCGCCCATTTCGTCGAAGCTGTAGCTTTCCCCGATTGCTCCACTCCAAGTAATGTCGTACAGGCAGTCCCTGAACCCGTCGGCGTCCTGGTCGTCACCCGTCTGCTTCAGGCACTCGGCCGTGATGTAGACATCGTCGTAGGCCGAACCGATGTACCAAGGCAGGGTCACGTAGTTGTACTTGGCTCTGAAGTTGGTAATGACCTCCTGAGCCTTGGCGTTGGCCGGATCCAGGTCGGCAGTTATGGCAACCACGCCGGTGGCGGCCTCTCCGGCCACCTCCAGGGCAGTAGTTCCCACTACCACTACGTCAGAGAAGATGGGGCCGGTGTAGCCTAGTTCCCGGAGCTGCTTGACAACGGTTCCGCCGCTGAACTCCGCCTGGGCGGCTACGTGGAAGGCATCCGGGTTCTCGCCGAGCAGCTTGGTCAGTTGGCTTCTGAAGTCGGTGACGTCGGAGGAGTAACGCTCTGCGCCCACAATCTCGCCTCCCAGTTCCTCAAACCGGTCCGAGGTGGTCCTCCTCACGCCTTCGGCGTAGTCGGTCGACTCGGAGATCGTGGCCAGCCTGCGTATTCCGCCTACCCAGAGCACGTTGCCGGTATCGATGCCCAGCTGCGCGTCGCTCATTGAAGTACGGAAGATGTAGTCCCCGGCGTTGGCAATGTCCGGGTTGGTGGCCAGGCCGGAGAAGAGTATCACGCCTTCCTCCTCGGCCAAGGGGGCGGCTCCTAGCATGGCGCCGCTGCAGGAGGTTCCCAGGATGATCTTGATGTCGTCCACGTCTGTGAGTTTGTTGTACGCGGTTATGGCGTCCTGAGCGCTGCACTTGGAGTCCTCCACAACGAGCTCCAGCATGCGCCCGTTGATGCCGCCTGCGGCGTTGATCTCATCCACTGCCATCTGTTTGGCCTGGACCGCAACGTTGCCATAGGTTTCACCGGGACCAGTGACGGACTCCATCACCCCGATCCTAAAGGCTCCGTCATCCTCGCCCTCACAGGCGGCTAGGGGGATCATCAGCAACAAAGTTAATCCCAGCAGTGCAACCCATTTCACTCGCAAGTTTTTCATGATACCTCCTATCACTTACCACCGAGAACACGCGCATTTTACAATAACCGTCCGACGTTCAGCAATCCACGGCACTGGTGAAGAGCCGCAGTGCAGCTTCATTTGTTCCCGCCTCTCCCCCCTTGGCCAATGCGTATGCCGACGCGAGGCACTGTTAAGAAGCACATTGGGTCTTGCACTGCGGTTAAATCGGTGAATAATAAGGCAACCACGCAACAAGGAGTAATCCGCCGGTGACTAGGTTCAGCGAAGTACTGAGAGACCGCGCTTCGGCATATGGGAGATGGAGCACCAGCATCCGTTCGTAGTCGAGCTTGGAGACGGCACGCTCCCTCTGGAGAAGTTCCAGTGGTACATGAGGCAGGACTACCTGTTTCTGATCGAATTCAGCCGCGTCATTGCGATGGCCGTCGTCAAGGCGGACTCCCTAGACGACATGGGCTGGTTCGCCAGACTGCTCCACGAGACGCTGAACACGGAGATGGCCCTACACGTTAGCTTCTGCAATGAGTTCGGCATATCGGAGTCCGAGCTTCTGGCAACCCGGCTATCGCCCACGACTCTTGCCTACACTAACCACATGCTTGCCAGCGCGCACGCGGGCACAATCGGTGAGATTGCGGCTACCCTCCTGCCATGCTCCTGGGGATACGCCGACATAGGGCAGGCCCTGGAGGCGCGGGGCAAGCCCGCGGACCACCCACTCTACTGCCGGTGGATAGAGATGTACAGCTCACCCGAATTCGGTGAATTGGCCGAGTGGCTTCGTTCCTTCATTGACCGCACCGCGCTGAGCCTAGGCGAGGAGCAGCGGGAGCGTCTGGCACAGATTTTTATTTCCAACAGCAAGTACGAGTACCTGTTCTGGGACGCCGCTTACAGGATGGAAGAGTGGCCCGTATAGGTACAGGCGTAAGCTGCCTAATGACCGGCATACAGAAGCGGATTGAGCGGCTGTTTATGTTGGTCTCGTGAGCCGAGACGCTGGCTAGGCGGCCGCTTCCTCTCTCACGAGCTCCTGGCATCCCTGCATGATCCCCACGCCGATGATCAGGGTGCAGAGGGAGCCGAAGAGCAGAGGGCCTGGAGAGGGACCTCAGGTTCTGCCGAGGCCGTCATGGAGTTGGTAAACCGGTGCTACAGAAACCGGCGGCCGCAGCGCCTTGACTTGTCCTGGTGACCCACTACAATAGCCTCCATGATGCTCGACATTGTCTCGACCGAGGGTCACGCCATGCTGCTGCAAGCTTGGGGACGCATTGACTTTTTAAACTCTGACGTGTTCGAAGTCCAGGCTAGACGCGCCGTGACGGGCGCTGACCGTGACGTCATCATAGACGCATCGGGCGTGAGCTATCTGAGCACTCCTGGACTGCGCGTACTTCTGCACCTCTGGCAGGACCTCAAGAAGGAAAACCGCACTCTCCACCTCTGTGCCCTTAGACCATACATACAACAAGTCTTTGAGATAATCGGATTCAACCAGATAATCCCCAACCATGCGGATGTTGCCGCAGCCTTGGCCGCCGTCAATAGTCGGACGTAGAGTCAGCACCCACTCGGAGAATCGCTAGGGGTAGCCCGGCATGTGAGGAGGGCGAGACTGCCTGCGCCCTGGCTAGTTGGGGCTAGACGCCAACAAGTTTGCGACCTCAATTGCGGTGCTGTAGCCACTGGAGAGGGCGCCGTTGACCGACGGCACGCGCATGTAATCGCCCGCCAAAAACAGGTTGTCGATGTGCCCTGCTAGCTGGCCTGGGATTTTCGCCATTGCGCTGAGCATTCCGGGCATCCCCATGCACAGCGCCTCTTCCCAGCGATACACGCGATAGAACAGACCCTCATCGTCGCCGGGAAGAGCGGAGCCCGGAGGCGCTTTCCGGCGAGCTGCGCCTAGCAACTGTCGCTTTATCTCATAGTCGTCGAGTGGGATGAGCTCCTTGGCGCGGTCGCGCCCGATGAGCAGGTCGAGAATGCTTTTGCCCGGGGGGGCGCATGGGGGCGGAGACGGGGGGAGAGGTCGCAGACTGAAGGGGAGTGAGGGAAGGTATCCCTCACCCCTCTCGGCGCGCTCTCGTGCTACGGGATGTGAAGCAGGCTCGGCCTAGAGGGCCAAGGCGAACCGAATCTGAAAGGTTCTTGTTTTCATCAAGTCTGGTGGGGCTTGCTAGTCGGAGCAGTACGAAGCAGATGTGGAGCGTTCGGCTACAGTGGCCACTATGACTGCGACGTTTCCCATGGCGTCCGGCACGTTGGCCTTCCAAGTGCTCGAGGCATCGTGATCAGCCATGTCGGAGATGCCTCTGATCTCGAGGTAGGGAATATCCGAAAAGGCTGCGGCTCTTGCTCCGCCAGCACCCTCCCACGCCACCGCCAGGGCGCCAGTCCGGGCGTGCAACTCGCCGGCGCGTGAGGAGTCTACGACCGCTTCGTCGCCACTAGCGATCGGTCCAAGGTGCACACAGAAAGAGGAATGCCTTGCACAGCTCTTGTGCCGAAGTAGGGCAACGTGGTGAGCCGAGCCATCGAACTTGGGCACTGGGGCACCCGGCTGTTTTGAGTTGAAGTCGTGCTCGACTGTAGCTGTACCGATCACCACATCGCCTACAGCCACAGTCCCGGTCAATGAGCCGGCTACGCCGGCACACACGACCAGACTGAGGTCGGACAGGTTGTCCATGAGGTGCTGGGTGGTTACTGCGAACTGGACTTTTCCCAACCCTCCCTGAGCGACGATTATCCCCCCAGCCGGGTACTCACAGACCTGAATTCTGCCAACCTGACGCAGGTCGTGGCCTTGCCATCGCTGGTCGAACGCCTCGATGAGGCAGTGAAACTCTTCGGCTATCGGTGTAATGACAGCTATCGGCATTGCTGAGCACTCTATGGGCTAGGTTACAAGTCTAGTGGAAATCTCAGGGTGAAGGTTCTTGATTTTATCAAGTCTGGTGGGCGGTACTGGACTCGAACCAGTGACCTTCGCGATGTGAACGCGACGCTCTAGCCAACTGAGCTAACCGCCCCTGATCTGCGCAGCTTGTCTTTGGCTCGAATGGTGGCAACGGTTGGATTCGAACCAACGACCTAGCGCTTATGAAGCGCCCGCTCTGCCGCTGAGCTACGTTGCCCCCGGAAGAGGAGTGACCAACCGTCTCATTCCCTCTCCCCATCGAAAAACAATCTTATCCTGGCAAAATATTAGTGTCAAACAAGTTTGAAAACCGTACTCTTGGAGGAAGTCCTTCTCCGGATGCTTGATATAATGGGCTCAGACCGTGCCCTGTCTTAGGAGTGCAATGGCTAAAGACAACCAGGGAGAGCTCATGGAAAGAAGGCCCCTCCTCATGCTCATGGACGGCAATGCAATGGTGCATCGCGCCTACCATGCCATCCAGCAGCCGATGACGGTGCGCCGCACAGGGCAAGAGGTCAGGGGCGTCTACGGTTTCACCAACACCTTCCTCAGGGCCGTTTCAGACTGGAAGCCCACCCATTGCGCCATAGCCTTTGACGTCAAAGGCCCCACTTTTCGCCACGAACAGTACAAAGAGTACAAAGCACAGCGTCCGCCCACCGCGCCTGAGCTTCACGCCCAGTTTCCACTGGTGAGGCAGGTGCTGGAGGCATTTGAGGTGCCCATCTATGAAATGGAGGGCTACGAGGCGGATGACGTCATAGGCACGCTGTGCGCTCAGGCTGAGGAGGCCGGGCTGGACACCATAATACTCACCGGAGACACGGACACCCTTCAACTCGTCTCGCCTCATGTAAGAGTTGTGCTGAGCTACAGCGTTCAGCAGCAAAAGGTCTACGACATTCCAGCCGTGCGCGAACGGTACAAGGGCCTAGGCCCGGAACACATCCCCGACATCAAAGCACTGGAGGGAGACCCCTCCGACAACATCCCGGGCGTGCCAGGGATAGGCCGAGGCACGGCGGTGAAGCTCATCCTGCAGTTCCAGAACCTGGACGGCGTGTATCAGCGCATAGATGAAGTGAAACCTCCGCGCATTCAGCAGTTGTTGCGAGACCATGAGGAGGCGGCCTTCGATGGTAGAGAGCTAACCACCATCGTCAGAGACATGCCGGTGGACTTGGACTCAGAGGCGGTGAAGTTCGGGAGCTTCAACCGGGACCGGGTAGCCAGCACACTGCGAGACCTAGAGTTCATCAGCATGATCAACCGGGTTCCCGGTGGGGACGGCATTGCGCATGAGCGGCCCCGGCAAGGCATGCTGCTGGATCTGGACGAACCGGACGAAGGCGAGGCGCTTCCGGTCAAACTGAGCGTGGAAAGAGATTACCGCTGTGTGAACACCATGGCGGCGCTTGAAAGCTTGGTAGAGGAGCTTCGGGCGGCCGGACAGTTTGCCTTTGACACGGAGACGTCCAGCATAGACCCCATGCGGTCCGACCTGGTCGGCCTGTCGTTTTCGGCAAAGGAGGGACAGGCCTACTACGTGCCTGTGGGTCACGCCGAAGGGCAGCAGATATCCCTGGGTGAGGCGCTGGAAACGCTGAAGCCGCTCCTTGAAGACCCATCGATAGCCAAGACGGCGCACAAGGCCAGCTTCGATATGACAGTCCTCCAGAATTACGATGTCCGGGTGCAGGGACTGAATTTCGACTCCATGATCGCGGCGCAGCTCTTGGGTCACAACGCCATCCGCTTGAAGCAGCTGGCGTTTCAACTCCTACAGGAGGATATGACGCCCCTTACGGAGCTCATCGGCACCGGTCGAAAGCAGATCACCTTCGACAAGGTGCCCATCGAAGACGCCACACCCTACGCTGCGGCTGACGCCGACATTGCAGGCCGGCTGAGGACCAACCTGGAGCCCAAGCTGGAGAGAAGAGGCGTGCGGAAGGTGCTTGAAGAGATGGAGTTGCCGTTGATTCCTGCACTGGTGGATATGCAGACCACCGGCGTCATTGTGGACACTGATGAGCTTCGCCAGATGTCAGACCGTATCAGCGAGGAGCTGGGCGGCGTCGAAGACGAGGTGTACAGGGACGCCGGAGAGCGGTTCAACATCAACTCGCCGCAGCAACTGGGGGTCATCCTGTTTGAAAAGCTGTTGCCGCCGTCAAGACTGCGCGAGCTTGAACTGCCCGCGCCCAAGCGCACCAAGACCGGCTATTCCACCGATGCGTCCGTGCTTGAGACCATCAAAGACGCCAGTCCCGTGGTGTCCAAGGTCCTGCGGTACCGTGAACTGAGCAAGCTCAAGTCCACCTACCTGGACGCTCTACCCTCTCTGGTGAACCCCAAAACAGGCAGGGTACACACCAACTACAACCAGGTGGGCTCGGCAACGGGACGGTTCTCCTCCAGCGACCCTAACTTGCAGAACATCCCCATTCGCACAGAGCTGGGCAGGCAGGTGAGACGCGCCTTCAAGGCCGAGCCGGGCTGGAGCCTGATCGCCGCCGACTACTCGCAGATCGAGCTTCGTATCCTTGCCCATTTGTCACAGGACCAGGGCCTGCTGGACGCCTTCCACCGCGACGAGGATATCCACGCCGCGACGGCGTCACAGGTGTACGGAGTGTCCATAGAGCAAGTCACGGCGGACATGAGGCGCTTGGCCAAGGTGATGAACTTCGGCATCATCTACGGCCTGTCGGCGCATGGCATGTCCCAGCAGACCGACCTGGACATGCAGGAAAGCGCCGCCTTCATCGAAAGCTATTTCGCCAAGTACCCGGGCATCAGGTTCTATATCGAGGAGGCTAAACAGCAGGCACGGGAGAGGCGCTATTCCGAGACTATGCTGGGCAGGCAGCGCTTCTTGCCGGAGATAAACCACTCCAACATCCACACCCGGCAGGCCGCGGAGCGCATCGCCATAAACATGCCCATCCAAGGCACGGCGGCGGACATCATAAAGATAGCCATGATACTGATCCACAACCGCATGAAAGAGAAAGGACTGGACAGCCGGATGCTCCTGCAGGTGCACGACGAGCTCATCTTTGAGGCTCCGCCCCGCGAGATAGAGACGATGAAGGATATGATCCTGGAGCTTATGCCTTCCGCCTTGGAATTGAGCGTTCCTTTGAAAGTGGAGCTCAAGATAGGCCCCACCTGGGGAGACTTGGAGTAGGAAATATCCC
>DAOUKI010000090.1:0-14066 GCA_034421495.1 Dehalococcoidia bacterium
AGACCGGAGCCGATTACGGGGCGGTTGGGAGTTTCATGTTCCCGGTTGTCACCGGGGCTACGGCCTTGACCGCGTTGGTATATCCGTTCCTCTTCCGCTCCACGGACACCGTAGCGAACTTCCTGGAGCGACGGTCGCCCAGGCTATTGAAGAGGTACGTCGATTACATGGCTATTCTACTGACCACGCTCCGCAGGGCCTTTCAGTTCAGCGGCCCTAGGGCTAGGCAGATCCAGAGGAGTGCCAAAATCATCATGCTGGACGTGGGGATCATTGCAATCTTTCTGGTGCTTGGTGTCGGCACCCTGGGTTTCACCACTCAACTATCTGCGTTTACCCACCTGAGCGAGGGTGTGATTGGCCTGATCATTGGAAGTGCGGTTTTGGCTCTTTGCATTCCCCCGGGCCTTGCCATTTGGAAAGCCCTGCGAAGCCTCGCCGATAGCTTGGTGGAGTTCAGGCTCCCGGGCTATCTGGGAGTCGCGGACAAATGGACTCGTGGCAATCTGCGCATGGCGTTCCGCGATACTGCCATGCTTCCCATCCTGGTTGTGCCTGGGATTTGGAGCATTCCGCTTGTCTCTAGGTTGCTGGCCCTGGGTAGCTTCAGCGTTCCGCTTTCACTCTTAATAGTAGCTGGGGTAGTCACACTGCTTATTGCGGCAACCTTTCGCATTTATCGCGTCCTGAATTCCATGTTCAGTCAGACGTTTCTGGGTGACGACGATAATCCTTCCTGGGGCTCTTGATAGCTGATCCCCGCTCGTCCACCTAGGACGAGCCGTAGTGCCTCCGCACTACTTCCTCGACGATGGCCGCCTGCTCCGGAGTCGCGTCCTCCAGGAAAGCCGCTCGTAGATAGCACGCGCTCCAATCATCGTCCGGGCACTCTACGTCGTACGAATTGTTTATATACAGTGCCGAGTATAGCCTCCCGAAACCCCGTCTGAACGCCTCGTCCCCTAGCTGCTTGTACAGTTCTCCGAATACCCCTTGGCCCAGCTCCGAATCGGAAAGAGGTGTGCCGTCATACGTCCACGAGACCATGCTCAGGAAACTTGCTAGTTCATCAGACCAGAGCTGACCCCAGTAGGTGTAGGCTGTTCTGTACGCAATAATCCCACGGTTCTCGGGGTGGTGGGTAAGAATGATTGCGTCGATGCCCCGACTTCCTTCAAAAAGGTTTAGGTCGTCCACAACCAGGGTCGCATGATTCTGCGGGAAGGCCACTCCCACGAACTCCTCCTGGGAGCGGACCACCTGCTCCAGCATCTCCAACGTGCGAGCCCCCGATGCCGCCGGGGCTCGCACGTTGGTTTGGATGACCGCTAACTCAACATCCCCGGCCAGAGGAAGTGTAATCGTGCGTTCTTCCAGGAGCGTCTGCTCCGGATCAAAAAGAGTGTCAAGTAGATCAAGGCGGTGGGATTCGCTAAGGTCAGAAAGCACAATGCTGCGCACAACTGAGAAGAGACTTGCCCATTCATCCGTAATCCCGTCACGCAGTGACGGGTGGGAGACAATGCGTCGTAAATAGACCTGCGGGCCCCAGGCTAACCCCTTCAATATGAATAGGTCTCCATACTCTATGGTTTCCAAGAACGGCATGTCTTTGATTCGCAGGTACGCCAGTTCACCATCTATGCTTTTCCCGCTTCCAGCTATTTCCTTCAACAAGAAAAGTATCTCGAACTCAAACGGCGTAATGCCGTCGATCACCCACGGTTTATCCAGTAGCTGGAGATGCTCGGTACTTATATAAAGGGGCCCGTAACTCGAAGCAGAGCTCATATCCAGACATCCTGGCTCCCCTGGAACTATCTCGGGCAGATAGTCCGGCCCGCACTTTGCCTGGTGTTCCTCAATGCAGTTTTGCGTCGGATAGCCTCTACCCGTACGCTTTGAAGTTATTACTTCTCCCTTGTCCCTGCATGGAATGTCCAACGTGTAGCCATTGAAGGAGAAGTCAGCCCAATCAAAATTAAGCCCACGGTAAGTGAGGTGAGGATACTCTTCCAGAAGCTCATTCACTTCAATCCATGATTGGCCCGAGAACTGAACGTATATATGTTGCCGAGGAAACGGCGTTGGGGTTGGAGGAGGCGGCATAGATACCACCCATGGCGTTGGCGTCGGAGTCAGAATAGGCGTCACGGTTGTAGGAGGCGTGGGATCAGGTAACAGGCGCGGTGTGGGGGTCAGAGTCGGGGTAGGTGCCAGGTTTGGAGGAGGTGTGGGCATAGGGGTCGGCGTAGGCGTAGGCGTGGGTGTGGGAGTAGGAGTCGGAGTCGGAGTTGGAATAGGTGTCAACTGCGTCCTATCGGAGACAACCGAAAATACGACCGCCAGTATCCCCGCCAGCAGCAGAAACTGCGCCAGTATCGCTACCAGCCACAGAAACTCCGTCCTTCTAACGCGCCGCCAATGCCTCATACGCAGCTCTACCTAACTGGTACGCGCCGTATTCCGCCTCGGCCTCCCAGCCACCGTGCCCTCTGCCACCTGCTCCTTCCCCATACCCGCCGGCTCGCGCTATCCTCTGTCCATGTATACGGACTATTCTCAACCCGCTTTGCAATCGTGCCGAACTACTCCAAGGAGCCGTTCTGAAACCCTGCTACTCTCTGCCGGTATTCGGATTTGTTTTCGCATATTTCCACAAAAAGTTGGCCCGTTTTAGCCTTGCTACTTGACATAACGTTGGAAACAATTCCCTCACCCAAGCGGAGCGCCTCATCCCACAACGCTGAGCACAACGTGAGACGGATGATCGGCGTCATGGTGGACAGTGTTCAACGCAACGCGGGTATGCGTGTTGCGCCCCAGGGGCTCTCCCGTGTTGGGGTTCACGTCGAAGCGAGGGAAGTTGGAGCTGGACACGTCCAATCTTATGCTATGCCCCTTGGCAAAGACGTTCGAAGTAGGGTACAGCACTATCGTCACCGGGTAGACCTCGCCGGGGCTCATTGGCGACGGCTTCTCCCATGAGTCTCGATAGCGCATTCTGAATATGCTATCCGATATATTGAGGGCAAACCCGTCGGGGTAGTCCTCGTTTGGCGGGTAGACGTCTATCAGCTTTGCCGTGAAATCGGTGTCGGGCGCATCGGACGATACCCACAGCTTCACCTCGATTGGCCCGGTGACCTCGATGTCGCGTTCCAAGCGCTCCGTCTGAAACACCAGCACGTCTTGTCGGGTGCTCAGTGGCGCGTTGAAGGGAGGTTTGGCGCCGTAGAGGCCCTCGCGTTCCCGCTGGTCCCAGCCGCCGGCCGTCACTATCTGCTCCACGCGGGACCCCTGCGGCAGCAGCGACGAGTCCGCAATGAAGTCCGGGACAGGGCGCAGCGTCGCCAGCGACGATATGTTGCCTCCCACGGAGGGTACGGGGTCAGTGGGGTCGAACTGATATGTGGTGGAAGAGTCCTGCTCTACAGGAGCGTCCGTGCACAAAGAGCCGTCGCCGTGGAGATGGTAGCTTACGCTTGCGGCGCGGGAAAGTGGCCACTCCTGCTCGTCCCGCCAGCTGCCTCCATGATTGAGGCGGCCTTCCCTGTTCATCCGGCCGTCGCCGCCTCCCATGACGAATATGCGGACTGTGGGGTCATCCTCAACGCCGTTGTCCAGCCCTTTGAGCCAGTGATCGAACCAGCGCAGCCGTTCCTCGTTATAGTCGATGGGTGCCTCGCCTCCCAGGTCGATGCCGCCGGAATGGGTGACGGCCATCGTACCGTCCCCGTGTGTCCACGGGCCCATGAGCAGACGGTACGGGCCTCTCTTTTTCTGAGACAGCCCGATGAAGTTCTCCAGGTTGGCCCTGGTGTAGGAGTCGTACCAAGCGCTGGAAAAAACTGTGGGCACGTCCGCAAACTGGTCCCAGTAAAGCTCAAAGTTGACGCTGGGGTCCTTCCACAGATCGTCATAGTCACCGCGAGTGAGCAGTTGAATGGCAAGCCGCTCGTAAGCCGGGGCGTGTGCCAGTGTGGTCTGTCCCTTCTTGATGGGCAGTCGCTTCAGAATCTCCCGCGTATCGGACCTGTCCAACGCCTTGGCCGCCGCCGGGTCGCTCTTGAGCAGAGCGTTGGAGTTGGTTCCGGCGTGCCAGTATAGCCAAGTTAGGAAACGCAGTTCCAGCGCGCCTCCCTGTCGTAGCGTGCTGGTATAGCCGTTGGAAGCGCCCTCGTTGACCCACATACAGGTCAGCCCCGGCGGGTCTAGCACCGCCAGCGAGTTCTGCGTCCAACCGGCGTAGGACGTTCCGGTGGTGCCTATCTTGCCGTTGCACCAGGGCTGCTCGACCAACCATTTCATGGTGTCGTAGCCGTCCGGTCCTTCCTGCCAAAAAAAACCGAACTCGCCTTCCGACTGGTAGCAGGCGCGGCAGTCCTGCATGACAAAGATGTAGCCCCTCTTGGCAAAATAGCGGCAGTTCTTTTCCACCCTGTCGGGGGCGCGCTTGTTGTATGGAGTGCGCTCCAGGATTACCGGCAGGGGGCCTTCCACGGGCTTACCGCCGTCAGTAGGGAAGTAGACGTCCGTTGCTAGCCCAACGCCATCACGCATGGGAACTCTGACGTCTTCCAAGACCATCACGCCGTATTCAGGCTTAGAGAATTGCATAGAGCCACCTCTCAGACAGGGGTCGACCGCAATATATCACCGGCCTATAAGAGGGTAAAGGCAGACCCCCCTCCGTCATGCCCGTGACGACGGGCATCTAGGGCGGTAGGGCCGTCCATCCGTTTTCATCCTTGGACAGGCCCTAGATGAGCAAGCCCCTTGCGGTAGAACTCCAAACGTCTGCGCGTTCGCGCGTCCTTCCTCATTTGACGGTAGAGATATGATTTAGTGATGCTGGAAGTGTCCGCTTGATGGAACCAACATCCCCCGAAACAGTCGTAGGTAAGAAGAGGAACAGGATCTTCTTTGGCTGGTATATAGTAGCGGGGGCAGCGCTGCAAGCATTCTTCACGTCGGCTACCTTCTTCTTCGGATTTACCGCTTTCTTCAACCCCATAGCCAACGAGTTCGGCTTCAGCCGGGCGGCAACCGCTACCGCCCTATCTCTTCAACGCACCGAATCGGGAATTGCCGGGCCGTTCGTCGGGTTCCTGGTGGATCGATACGGCGCGCGCGGCGTGATGATGGTGGGCACCGTAGTTACGGCGCTCGGTTTCTTTGCACTGGCCCGCATAACGTCCCTGCTGACCTTCTACCTCTCCTTTGGACTGCTGGCGCTGGGCATAGCCATGGCCACCATGATAACCACTACTCCCGTAATCAGTAACTGGTTCATCCGTAAGAGAAGCAGGGCGCTCACCTTCGCCTTCGCCGGTGGCGCATCGGGCGGCTTGGGCGCGCCGGTTCTTGTTTGGGCAATCGGCACCTACGGCTGGCGTGACGTTCTCGACTGGATCGGAATAGGTACGCTCCTGGTGGGGATACCGGTCTCGTTCATCATGCGCCACCGGCCAGAGCAGTACGGCTATCTGCCGGACGGTGTCCATCCATCCCAAAGCAAAGAACCGCAAGAAGGAGGAGACACAACGGCCCCGTCTGAGTTGAACGAGGTCAACTTCACCGTAAGACAGATGCTGAGGACGCCCGCTTTATGGCTCTTGGTAATAGGGATGGGGTTGTCCAACATGGTGATGTCTACAACCGTGGTGATGGTTATCCCCGGCTTGGAGAGCTTTGGCATAGCCACCACCACAGCCGGCTTTGCTGTTATGGCTTTGGCTGCTGGCAACATAACGGGTCGCTTGGTTCTGGGGTTTCTTGCCGATACACTGAACAAGCGCAACGTGCTGGCCTTCACCTACGTGATGTTCGCTCTGGGCGCCCTTGCCTTTGCTCTTGTAACGGAGGTCTGGCACATAGCAATCTTCGTCCCGCTGTATTCGCTGGCGCACGGGGGCACCGTGCCCGTGCGTTTTGCCCTCCTCGCCGACTACTTCGGCAGGAAATCGTATGGGGCGCTTGTGGGGTTGACCATGACCTTGACAGCGATATTTGGCATCGTTGGACCCGTTTTCGCAGGCCTTGTCTTTGACATCACCGATAGCTACAGGCCGGCGTTCATAACAATGGGTTTGCTGATGATCCCCGCCGTACCACTCACTCTGCTGGTTAAGAAACCCAGTCTTTAAGCGTTAGGAGGCATTGGATTCAAGACGTAACTATTGCCCCTCAAAATGCCTTGCCGTGTATAATATAGATACCTAAAGGTTAGCTATATCGGGAGGGTGACCCAAGGCTCATGAACCTAATAAAGACGGGTGTCTTGTTCATTTTTCTGACCTTTCTGTTGCTTATCACCGGAGCGCTGATAGGCGGCGGCGACCCCTCAGTGATAATGATCTTCTTCTTCATAGCCCTGGCCATGAACTTCTTTGGCTTCTGGTTCAGCGACAAGCTGGTGCTATCCATGTCGCGTGCAAAGCAGGTCTCTCAAGATGAAGCGCCTGAGTTGCATAGCGTGGTCGACGAGCAGGTGTACTTTGCCGGAATCCCCAAGCCCAAGGTGTTCATCATGGACTCCGATTCGCCCAACGCCTTCGCCACCGGTCGCAGCAAGAAGAACGCCTCTATTGCGGTGACCACCGGCATCATGCGTATCCTCAATCGCGACGAACTTGGCGGCGTGATAGCCCATGAGCTGGCGCACGTCGGCAACCGGGATACGCTGATTATGACCATGGTGGCCGCCGTGGCCGGAGCCATCTCCATGATCGCTTGGATAGCGCAGTGGTCGCTTATCTTTGGCGGAATGAGCGGACGGCGCGGTGGAGGCGGTGGCAGCGCTATAGGATTGATAGGTTTGCTGGTTGTAGTAATCGTCATGCCCCTGGCTGCAACCCTTGTGCGCATGGCCATATCCCGCACCAGGGAGTACCAGGCCGACCAGACGGGCGCGGCTACGTCCGGCAAACCGCTGGCCCTGGCCAGCGCACTGGCAAAGCTTCAGAGGGGCAGCAATGCACGGAGTATGGACATACCAAAAGAACGCCTTGAGCCGGTTTCTCACCTGTTCATTGTAAATCCGCTGAGCAGCTTGAGCGGTGATGGAATGGCCCGCCTCTTCTCAACGCATCCCCCGATTGAAGAGCGCGTCCGACGCCTTCAGGCAATAGAGGCCAACAAGGGCCCCAGGATGATTAGATAGCAGACCTGTATGTTCAGAGACAGAGGGAGGGATACTAATTGACTAGTAAAGCTGACTTCGACGTAATCATAGTCGGTGGAGGAGCAACGGGGCTGAGCGCGGCTCTATACACGTCTCGCGCCATGCTCAAAACAGCGATAGTCGAAAGACTCGCGCCGGGAGGGCAAATCCTGCTTACAGATGTCATAGAGAACTACCCAGGATTCCCCGACGGCATTACCGGGCCGGAGCTATCTCAGTTGTACGAGCGGCAGGCAGTCAAGTACGGCGCTGAGATTCTCTACGATTCAGTGATTGGACTGAAGAATCTGGACGGCCCGGTGAAGACCGTGGTAGGCGACGAGGGCGAATACAGCGCCAAGGTGATCATCATCTCTTCCGGTGGAGACCACAACAAACTGGAAGTGCCCGGCGAAGATGAGTACTCCGGCAAGGGCGTTTCCTATTGTGCCACCTGCGACGGCAACTTCTTCCGCGATATGCCGGTTGCCGTTGTTGGCGGAGGCGATTCAGCAATGCAGGAAAGCCTGTATCTGACGCAGATGACGGAGAAGGTGACCGTTTTACACCGCCGTGACAAGCTCCGCGCTAGCAAGATACTGCAAGACAGGGCAATAAAGCATCCCAAGATAGAGTTCAAATGGAACACGGTTGTAGAGAGGGTCCAGGGCAACGGTCAGATGGAGTCTTTGCTGTTGAAGGACACGCACTCCGGTGAGGCCTCGACCTTGGACGTGCCTGGTTTGTTCATCTTCATAGGCTTCCATCCCAACACCGAGTTTCTCAGGGAAAGCTCCATAGAGCTCGATGGCGGTGGCCATATCATTGCCAACATGGCGATGGAAACCAGCGTGCCGGGAGTTTACGGAGCCGGAGACGTGAGGGCTAACTCCGACCGGCAGTTGGGCACCGCGGTGGGAGATGGCATAACCGCCGCCCTCAGCGCCTACCACTACATTGAGGAGCAGGCCGACGCCGCCCCGTAGAAAGCAAACCTTTGCGTAACCCAAAGTCCCTTCCCCCTTCTGTGGGGAAAGGCTAGGATGGGGGGCAAACGAGTTACGCAAAGGTCTCAGAAAGCAAGAGAGGGAGTTGGACATCCAACTCCCTCTCGCATTTATCGAACTCTGTGGTAGCTAGTGGTGGCCGCCGCAGCCGCAACCGCCGCCGCCGCAACCGCCGCCGGTGCCGCCGCAGGCACACCCCCCCGACTCTATATTCGGGTTGTTGATCACGAAGCCGCTGCGCATCAGCCCTTCCATGTAATCTATTTCGGAGCCTTGCAGCAGCGGAAGGCTATCCTGGTCAACCACAATCTGCACGCCGTTGGAGTGCATCAGCATGTCGGCCTGGCCGGTCTGGCCGTCCAGCGTAAGCGAATACCCCGGCCCGCCGTGCGGACTCGCCGTTATCGCGATTCTCAACGCCGTCCCGGCTTCGCCTTCCTCGTCTATGATCTCCTTCAGCTTTGTTGCCGCCAGTTCGGTGACTGTGATCTCCTCCAATTGCGGTCTCCTTTCGCTCCCTCAGTAGTTAAGGGTGAAACGCGACTTTCCTTGGTTGCCAGTTTAGCATTCCAGCAAAACAGGGTCAACATAAGCCAACCTTCCGAAAAACCTCTTCCCACTTGATGGGGGAAGATTGAGATGGGGTGGACCGCGCCTTGCCCGTTTGCTCGCTTGCCCGTCTGCCCCTACAATGTCGGTAGGCCGAAGTGGCGGAACGGTAGACGCGATGGTCTCAAAAACCATTGGGGGCAACCCCGTCCCGGTTCGAATCCGGGCTTCGGCACCAAAATGTAACTCGTTTGGCCAGCAGAAGAAATCCGGCGCGGGCATTTCAACGTATAATGGGTAAAGTAGACGGGTCAGCGCGGAATTGACAGAGGTCAATATTTTACTGTAATGTTTCTTGGACACAATCGTTGCTTTAGTCACAAAAGGGCGATTGTGTTTTGCTGATAAGATTAGGGTTAAACTGACCAATCCGATTAGAGTTTTGGAACTAAGTTAGGAGGGTGCGCATTATGAGAACAGTTTTCTCGCCTCGTAAATTCTTGGGGGCTGCCGTAGGCATAGGCCTTTTGTTTGTGCTGGCGTGCGGTTCGGCTGACGAAGATCCGACGCCGACGCAGAGACCGGCTGATACGCCTACCTCTGTGGCGGTGCCTACGCTTGTGCTGCCAACGGCAACGGATACACCCGTGCCGCCAGCGCCAGGAGTGACACCGGCGCCAGGCGTGACTGCGGCGCCTGCCCCGACCAATACGCCTACACCGGCGCCAGCGCCCGGCGAGGAGCCACAGTACGGCGGCAGCGTGACGGTGCCGGGTAACTGCGGACCGCTAGACGCCAACCATAGCCAGACCGGTTTCTGCTGGAACGGCTTGGGATGGATAGGGAACATCTACAACGGACTGATAAGGGTGAACCCCGTCGACCGCGTTACTGTTGAAGGCGATCTGGCCGAGACCTGGAGCGTCAGTGGAGATGGTACAGAGTACACCTTCAATATCAGACCTGGAGTGGTGGACCATGAAGGCAACCCTTACACGGCCGAAGACGCTGCGTATCAGTTGATACGCTATGAGGAGCGGCCGAACGGCATCAACCCCCGTCGGCAGGGATGCATCCAGGCCTACGTGGCAGATATACTTGACGACAACGGTAATCCCGTTGCCAACCCCGGCGCTGAGGCCATTGATAGTTCAACAGTGGTAATAAGGCTAGATGCTCCTCGCGCTGCGTTTGTCTCCTGTATCTCCGGTGCATGGAGCGCGTTCTTGCCGGATACGTACACCAGCCAGATCGACGACCCCATGGTAACGCCGGACGGCTACAGAGACCTTGACTTTGCCAAGGGCGAGGCTATCGGTACAGGCCCCTTCAAGGTCGTCAATCATGAAATTGACAACATCACCGAACTCGAGCGACACGACCAGTACTTCCGTGATGGATTCCCCTACCTTGATGGCTACACATCAGTGTTCATTCCAGATGCGGCAGTTCGTGTGGCCAACTTCCGGGCAGGTAGAATTGATGCCCTGGGCGTCTTTGACAACCAGCCGAGCAAGTCGGATGCCGAGGAGTTGCAGAGGGCGGTAGGTGACGAATTGGTTGCCCCGCTGATCAACGCCATGGGCTGGCGCGGCATACAGTTGAACTTGTCTACTGCGCCCTTTGGTCCCATAGGCGACCCCACTGCGGACAAGATCCGTACTGCCATCCAGATGGGCTTCGACCGTCAAGAGATGAGCCGCCTGAACTACGACGGCATTGGTACGTTGGCTACGCCTTACTTCTTCTACTGGGATTGGATTGCCACGCCAGACCAGTGGTATGAGGCATTGCCCGGGTTCGACCCTGACGAGATGGTAAGGTCTGAGCAGCTTGCGCAGGCGCAAGCTCTTATGCAGGAGGCCGGCTACGGCCCGAATAACATGCTTCCCGTTGAGGCCCTGACTACATCAGGTGGCCAAAATGAGGCGGAGATACAAGGCCAGTGGCTGAGAGAGAATCTATACCTTGACGTCACAACCACCAATATGGGGAACACCTCAGGTCTGCGCGCGCGCACTGGCCCCGGGGATTTCCAGATGATAGCGGTCGAGAGCATTGGCGCTTCCTTTGCTGACCCTGATGCCTTCAACTTGGGCGTGTTCTTCACCGACGAAGAGGGCGGTAGGAACTGGACATCATGGGTAAACGACGATTGGCGTGTGCTTATGGATCAGCAGTTGGTGCTAAACGACCCGGCGGAGAGAGGTCCCGTGCTGTTTGAAATGGCTAAGATCCTCTATGCCGATGCTGCTTTGGTAGGCAACAACAGGCCGGCTCTGGTACACGGCTGGCGTGGCAACTGGAGGGGCTACGTGGCTCCCATCATCCACGCCTCCAATATGACGCTGGAGCACGTCTGGCTGGCCGAGTAGCGTAGAGCTACCTGATAATAAACAAAGTCTGCGATCATCTGATGATCGCAGACTTTGTTTTAGAAAGCTGTGATTTCACGTCCTAAGTAGAGTAAACTAGAGAAGCTATGAAGAAATACATTCTGAGACGTGTATTGCTTTTTGTGCCGACTATGTTGGGTGTTGCCCTGGTCATTTTCATACTCCTGCGCATCCTGCCAGGGGACGTTGCCGTGCAGATACTGGCCGGTCCCAATGGAGAGGCCGAGTATACCCTGGAGGACGTGGAGAATCTCAGAGAAAGGCTTGGCCTAAACGATCCGCTCTACATTCAGTTTGTGAATTGGATATGGGATTTCGCCAGGGGAGACTTGGGCCACTCATACGCCACCAACCGCCCAGTGTGGGGGGAGCTAAAGCGACAGTTCCCCATTACTCTTCAGCTTGCCATCCTGACCGCGATAGTGGTTACGGTCATCGCTATACCTATCGGCATCATTGCGGCTGTAAGGCAGGATGGGTGGCTGGACTTTATCCTGAGGACGTTTGCCATCGTGGGACTGGCTATGCCTAGCTTCTTTGTAGGTTTGCTGGTCATACTGGGGTTGTCGGTCTACGTGGGGTGGTTGCCTCCCGTCGGTTTCACTAATCTTTGGGATGATCCTATAACGAGCATTCAGCAGCTCCTTCTGCCCGCTGTCGCGCTTGGTTTCAGCAGCAATGGATTGCTGCTGCGGATTACTCGTACCCAGCTCTTGGAGGTGCTGCGTGAGGACTACGTCCGTACCGCTAGGGCCAAAGGGCTGGCTGAGCGGGTTGTGATTATGAAGCACGCCGTGCGTAATGCCCTCCTTCCCGTGGTCACGGTAGGCGGGACACAGATAGGTTTCCTCTTCTCCGGCACCATTGTCATTGAAACGCTGTTTAACCTTCCCGGGCTAGGCAGAGGGTTAATAAATGCCTTGAACACTGGGGACCTGCCTGTGATCCAGATATACGTCATGTACTTTGCACTGGTGGCTTTGGTCGCGAACTTGATAGTAGACCTAACGTATGCCTGGCTTGATCCGCGTATCCGCTACGCATAGTCTGTTAGAGAAGGTCGGTTATGGCTACGAGAAACTCAATTGAAAGCGCCGGGGCGCTAGCCCCTCAAGCTCCCTCTACATGGAGTAGATGGTGGCGAAGTTTTACACGGTTCCTGCGGTCTAAGCCGCTGGGAACAGCTGGACTTATATTGGTGGTTTTGTTTGCATTATTGGCGGCATTCCCCGATGTGTTCGCTCCACAGGATCCAAGAGCTTTTGACTCAAGTAAGCTCTTGGAAGGGCCCAGTGCAAATCACCTCTTTGGTACGGACTTCGCGGGTAGAGACGTTCTCAGCCGTGTGATATTCGGTGCGAGGATTTCCATATTCGTAGGACTGACATCAATGCTCATTGCGGCTGTAGTCGGTTCCTCGATAGGGGTTACCAGCGCCTATTTTGGCGGCAAGTACGACCTTGTGGTGCAGCGCTTTGTAGACGCTCTGATAGCGTTCCCCTCGCTGGTGCTGGCCCTGGCCCTGGTCGCTCTGTTTACTGCGTCGTTGACCAACATCATCATCGCCATCTCCATAGTGTTCACGCCCAGATTGACCAGGGTCATACGTTCCGTGGCGTTGAGTATCAAAGAGATACCTTATATAGAGGCCTCCCGGGCCATAGGGGCCAGTGACGCCCGTATCATGCTGCGACACGTTCTACCCAACACCTTTGCTTCGCTTATGGTGTACTCCACCAGCTTGGTGGGCAGCGCCATCCTGATAGAGGCCTCGCTCAGCTTCCTGGGTGTTGGAATGCCGGTGGGCACCATCACCTGGGGCGCCCAGCTCAGCGGTCAAGTGCTGCGTTACTTCACGGTTGCGCCGCACATCGCCATCTTCCCAGGCTTTGCCCTAACGCTGGCCGTGTTTGGGGTCAACATATTGGGTGATGCCATGCGTGACGTCCTTGATCCCAGGTTGCGCGGCAGGTAGCCGGGATACGCTTCACTTCGCCGTCGGCCTGGTCTGAGGGCACAGGCAATCAACTCCCCAGCATGACAGGCGTCCCCTTACCGTCGTGCCCGTGCAGCCTGCCCCCCGACTCCGATCGGAGAAGGGGCATCCAGGGGTGGATGCGTCCCTTTCTACTTAGCCTGCAACCCGAACGATTCGGCGGCTCGATCGACTATATACTTCCCCAGTGCCAGGGATGACGTTGCCGCTGGTGAGGGAGCATTCAGTACGTGTAGGGCGTTTTGCGTCTCCACAATGCTGAAATCATCCAGGAGCGAACCTTTGCGGTCCACGGCTTGGGCCCTGACGCCTGCGCCTGCGGGTACCAGGTCTTCCTTTTTGATCTCGGGCAGAAGCCGTTGTAGGGCCCTGGTGAAGGCTGTCTTGCTCAGAGAACGGTAGAACTCGCCCAGGCCGGTGCGCCAGTATTTCCAGGCCATCATCCAAAAGCCGGGATAGGTGGCTGTGCCCATAAACTCCGGGACATTGATGCTGGACATGGTATAGCCCTCCCTGGCGAAGGCCAGAACGGCATTGGGCCCGGCCTCCACGCCGCCGTGGATCATGCGGGTAAAGTGCACCCCTAGGAAGGGAAACTGAGGGTTGGGCACGGGATATATTAGGCTCTTCACAAGGTGATGCTTCTCCGGCTTTAGCGTGAAGTACTCTCCCCGAAAGGGGATGATGCGCACCTCGGAACGAAGCCCCATTTTCGCTACTATGGCATCGGCTTGAAGGCCGGCGCAGTTGATCAGGTAGCTGGTTTGGAACTCTCCCTTGCTGGTCTCCAGATTGATCGGGCCGCTGGCTGCGGTGATACCGTTCACCTTGGCGCCGAGCACAATTTCGACGCCGTTTCCCTGCGCGTCCTCGGCGTAGGCGGCGGCGACTTCCTTGAAATCGACAATGCCGGTCTTGGGCGAATGTAGGGCTTTGATGCCGTAGGCGTGCGG
>DAOUKI010000091.1:0-2054 GCA_034421495.1 Dehalococcoidia bacterium
TGGGCCAGCGCTATGTCCACTGCGCCCTTCCTCATTCCCAGCGCCTCTGCCATAGCGGCGGGCGTGAACGGGCCGGAGCACTCCACCCGGTTTCTGACCAGAATCAGCTCCGCTTCGTCCTGACCTGGAGGCTCCGTTTCTGCCAACGCTCCGTTGGGCGACGGTTCAAACCTGGCCTCGGGGAAAGCCGCCGATACCAAGGGGACATTTTCACGGGCAATCCAGGCCATACGGCCGTCGCCGTAATGCGCTTTCAGGGCGCGCCCCTCCCCGACCAGCTCGTTGAACCAGTCCAGCCAGCGGTCTTCCTCAACCAGGTTTGCGCCGCGCCCTATATCCTGTTCAGGCAGTATCCCCAGAGTGAGAAGGGCGTCATGAAGTTCATCGGCGTCCCGCACCACGGGCCAGGCATCTTGAGAACCGTTTTCTATGGCGGAGGCATCCAACGCCCCTAGGTCTCGCGAGTCTTCCGGCAAAGCACGGCGCAGCACCACCGCCCTGGAACGGCGTTCCTCAAGTGGCACGTCGTCCAGGAACGCATAGGGCATGGCGTTCAATATCTGGTGGCTGAAGACGGACGGCTGCACGGTATCCCTGGCGAACACCTCGATTGATCCCTTTTCGATGCCTTCCAGCACACCGCGCATTCCTTCCAAGTCCATCGCCTCGTTGAGGGCGTCCCGCATCGTCTCGAACACCAGGGGATGGTGCGGGATTTCTATGTCGCCCGGCATGGCGTTGTCCTGGCAGGCGACCTGCTCCGGGAACACCGCAGCCAGCAGGTCTTCCGAGCGCATCCTCTGGAAAGGCGGGGGCACCTTCTTTCCACCGGCGAAGCGCAGTATGGCCAGGGCGCGTGTAGCGTCCCAACGCCACCTGATGCCAAAGAGGGGCACTTGGAGTATGGCCTGCTCCAGCACTTTCCGCGCTTTCCTGGACGATATATATTTGAAAATATTGTCTATAGGGAAAGTCATGGAAGGACCCAGCGAGAGGTTGATCCCGTCCTCGGTGGCCGACGCCTGAAGCTCGAAGTCGAAAGTGCGGCAGATCTCCTTCCGCAGCGACATGCCCCAAGCCTTGTTGATGTGAGAACCGAAAGGGGAGTGTATTACCAACTGCATACCGCCCGCTTCATCGAAGAAGCGCTCAGCCACTATGCGTTTCTTGGTGGGCACACTCCCCAGTACCCTCATACCTTCCACAATGTACGCCGACGCCTGTTCCGCCGCTTCCCTGGAGAAGCCCTGGCTCACAAGCCATTGAGCGCCCTTGCCGTTCTGGGAACGTTGATATAGCTCCTCACGCAGGTCCGAAACCTCGTCGGAGAGTTCGCTGGTCCTGCCCGGCGCCTCACCGATCCAGAACGGTATGGAAGGGGCATCTCCCTGAGCATCCTCCACTCTAAGCCGTCCGCTCTCCACGCGCAGGATTCGCCACGGCGTATTGCCCAGTAAAAAAACGTCTCCCCTCATGCTTTCAATGGCAAAATCCTCGTTGACCGTGCCCACAAACGTGTTTTCCGGCTCCGCTATAACGTCGTAGTCCGCGTTCTCCGGGATAGCTCCACCGCTGGTCAGGGCCGCCAGGCGAGCGCCGCGGCGTCCCTTCAGCTTGCGGTTCACCGCATCGCGATGGAGATAAGCGTTGCGCCTGCCTTCCCTGGGAGCCACTCCGTAGGAGAGCATTTCAACCACCTGGTTGAATCTCTCCCTGGGCAGCTCCTGATACGGATAGGAACGGCGGCACAGGTTGTAGAGGGCATCCTCGTCCCAATCCTGGGAAGCGCACTCGGCGACTATCTGCTGCGCCAGTACATCCAAGGGCCAGGGAGGAATAGCCAGTCTATCCAGATTACCCCTGTTGAAGCCGCGCACCAGCGCCATGCACTCCAGCAATTCGTCCCGGGTCAGGGGGAACAGACGTCCCTTGGGCAGGCCACTCAAAGAGTGTCCGGACCTGCCCACCCTTTGCAGCAGGAGGCCAATGGAGCGCGGGGAACCTATCTGGCAGACGAGGTCTACGGAGCCGATGTCTATGCCCAGCTCCAGAGA
>DAOUKI010000092.1:0-2013 GCA_034421495.1 Dehalococcoidia bacterium
GGCAGGCTTTGGTATCCGTTCGCCCTGAGCTTGAAAGTTTACCCTGAGCCTGCCGAAGGGAAGGGCGCCCCCCTGGCGTGGTTCGACAAGCATGTCCTGAGCGTAGCCGAAGGGCTCACCACGAGCGGGTGGGGAGTTCACTGCTCCGTCTCTGGGTAGCAGCCTGCGCGGGTACGACGGTAAAGGGCGGTTCGCGAACCGCCCCTACAATGCATGACAGTAGGTGTGCTATATTTCGTGCATGAAGATGAACGGGACATACAAGTTCGACGCGCCGCGCGAGCGTGTCTGGGACGCTCTCCTGGACCCAGCCGTGGTGAGCGGCTGCATCCAGGGCGTCCAGAAGTTCAGCACCGTATCGCCGGACAACTACGAGATAGAGGTAGGCGTGAGGGTGGGCATGTTCTCGGGTTCATTCACGGGCACAATGGCGATATCGGAAAAGGACGCTCCGGCATCGTACAAGATGGTGGTGCAAGGCGCGGGGCCGATGACGAACGTGACGGGCGAGGCCGTGATCTCACTGACGGCGGAGGGCGAGGCGACAACGCTGGCCTTTGACGGCGACGTGAGGGTGACCGGCGCGCTAGCCAGGGTGGGACAGCGCTTTATGAGCAGCGCGGCCAAGTCGCAGTTCGACCGCTTCTTCGGATGCCTGAGGGAGAAGGTGGGGTAGGACGAGCTCTTACCACCGACCACGCCGCATCGTCTATAGCTCGCCGCTGCGTTCAGGAACCGGAGGCTTGCCGCCAGAGACGGCAACCCGTAACTCCCAGGGCCAGGGGCAGCAGCGTGTCTACCGCAGCCCATATTACCCAGGCTTGGTGATTGCCATCCAGGCTGTCTCCGCCTTCTGCGAGCAGCGCAAACCAGTTGTGCAGGAACAGTACCGTCACTGCCGCGGTGAGGAAGAACGCGATATTGGCTTCCAGGTACCCGCGGGTGATCGGCTGACCTGAGTCCCCCGACCCTATTTCCCGTTTGTGAAGGTAGTTAAACACCAGGGCCAAGGCAAGCCCTATAAGCATCAGCACGTCGAGGACGTACCAGACATCAAGCACGTCAATGGAGTCCACCAAGAACGAGTTGACTATGAAAAAAACCGCCACGACAACCGCTACAGCCACCATGTAAGCCCCGGCGACTTTCTTAAGCCCTTCCATGATACCTCCCATGTAGTTGCTACCGTACAAGTCCGCGGGAATCATAGCACACGAACGTCGGCCTTGACTCAACTCAGGCGTAGCCATGTGATACCGTTTGAACGGGAGGCGTGTTATGGGGCGGCTTGGAGGCCAGAGCGGCCAAGGCGGAGGAACGAGATGTCGTGGTCGGTCTCTCCCCGCATGGCCAAGTCGGCCATGATCTCGCCCATGACGCTGCAGAACTTGAATCCGTGGCCGGAGAACCCGGCGGCAAAGAAGACGTTGGGAGAACCGGGCAAGGCATCGATGATGAAGTGCCCGTCAGGGGTGTTGGTGAACATGCAGGGCTTTAGAGACAGAACCGGCCCGTTTGCATCGGGGAAGTATCGAGCCAAACCGTCCCGCAGCACAGCCTCGTCCTCATCCCGGAAGTCCCTATCGAGTTCATCGGCGGTAGTGGCCTCGTACAGGTGGTGGTACTTGCCTAACTTCAACCCCGGAATACCGAACACGGGGAGGGCATAGTAATGCCCTTCCTCAAACTCACCGATCAGGACAGGGCAGTTGCCAAGCGCAAAGAGATGCGGTTGCAGCGGCTGGAACCAGCCGAGGACCTGTCGCTCCGGCACCAGCAGGTGGTCCAGCGAGGGCAGAAGCGGCCCCGACCAAGCGCCAGCGGTGATGACCAATGCCCCTGCTTCGTACAGTCCGCGGCCGGTCTCGACTCGCACGGTGCCTCCATCGCTGCTCCATTCCAGCACGGCCTCGTGGGCCCTCACTTCAGCGCCACGCTCCAGTGCGGCGAAGGCGTAGTTGACTATGCATCTCTCCGAGAGCACGAACCCGCCATCGGGCTTGAGCACTCCCA